>NZ_CP017713.1:327945-655890 GCF_002706425.1 Loigolactobacillus coryniformis subsp. coryniformis KCTC 3167 = DSM 20001
GATGATCCGGCAATTTGTGGCGGCTTGGCTTACTTGGGCGCACAACCAGTAACGGTGATTGCAACCGTTAAAGGCCAACAGTTGGATCAGAAGATCACCACGCATTTTGGTAGTCCAGAACCAGCGGGTTATCGTAAAGCATTGCGGTTAATGCAACAAGCTGCTAAATTTAATCGGCCAGTGATCAACTTAGTGGATACGCCTGGTGCTTATCCAGGTAAGGAAGCTGAGCAACATGGTCAAGGGGCCGCAATTGCGCAAACTATTTTAGCGGCCAGTCAGTTACCGGTACCGTTGATCACTATCATTACCGGTGAAGGTGGTAGTGGCGGTGCACTAGCTTTAGCCAGTGCTGATCAAGTTTGGATGTTGGAAAATAGCATTTACGCGATTCTATCACCAGAAGGTTTTGCATCAATTTTGTGGAAGGATGCCGCGCGTGCACCCGAAGCTGCTGAATTAATGCAATTAACGCCGACCAAACTTTATCAACATGGTATTATTGATGCCATTATTCCTGAGCGGTCGCCAAAGCGTTTGGCGGCTGTGCTGCAAAAAAAGTTACAGCACGAGTTAAGTCAATTGCAATCATTGACGCCAGCGTCTTTATTGGCACAACGACAGCAAAGGTTTCGACAATATTAAAAGGCAGCGGAAAATTTTCCGCGCCTTTTTTTAGTCTAAAAAGTAAAGCAAACCGCTTTCTTTGGTATAATATAGCTATTGTAACAGAATGGAGGCAAAATTTAATGGCAGTCTATCAATCATCCGTCGTACTTTCACCACAGGATTATGCACATTTAGGTGTAACCGCAGACGATTACGCAAAGCAACTAATGGCGCAACAATTCACTGAATTACTTGCTCGGACCATCACCAGCACAGAAGTGGAAGTCTACGACCGGCAAGCGCTACCAGGTAAAACAGAAGCAGTCGAATATTTTGGTCAATTAGCAGCCAAGCAATCATAATTTGTATATTGATTCTCGCTTAACGGCAACCTATAATAGACACATCCAGCAAAAATAGGTGGGCGATTAGTTCGTAGTTGGAGGCGAGAATATGCGGAAGATCCATTTAAGGAATCGGGCTAAGGATCGTAAGTTATCTGAAACTGGGTCACACGATTTTAAAGATATGGTGCGCGCGTCGCAGCAATCAAGTCACGATTTTCGTCGCTTACAAGATAAATTTGCTAAATTGATCGTTAATTATAAAAAGAAACCATAGAATTAAAAAGAAGAGCCGCTGACAATATTATGCCAGTAGCTCTTCTTTTTAACTGATTTAGATTTTTAGTGTATCGGTGTTTTCTGTAAATTGTTGTAAGTGAGCAGTGATCAGATCGACTTCTTTTTTCAGGTCGTTATACTGTTCCGGCGTGAAGTTAAGGTGAGTCAAACAGTTATTAACCCGATCGTAAATTGTATCGCGTTGTGATAATGCTTTTTGTGTCAAATGGATCAAGACACGACGTTCATCCACCGTATCCCGCCGCCGTTCGACCCAATCGTCCTTCTCTAAGCGCTTCAATAGCGGGGTCAGTGTACCGCTATCAAGGTTAAGGTAATGACCAAGATCATTGACGGTTAAGGTATCATGTTCCCACAACGTTAATAACACAATAAATTGCGGATAAGTTAAATGGAAAGGTGCCAAGGCAGTTGCATAGTATTTATTATATTGTTTTTGCGCCGTGTAAAGTGAAAAGCAAAGTTGCTCTTCCAAACGAATTGGCTTTGTCATAATATGTCCCCCTATTTCACAATTAAGGCTGTCGATCAGTAAAAACTACTGATAAATGCTGTGACCATTCTTGTGCCGAAAATCATGTCACAAAAAACTCGGCTCGATTAGCTGGTCACAAAGTACCTTTTGTGACTTAAAAAACGGTTCAACTTGGCTCTGTATTATATTTTACACAACTTTATTGTATTAGTCAGCACCTTTGCTCAATTATTATTGAAAACTCAATTAGTAACGCTTTTGCATGAAAAAAACTGGGTCATATTTAATGGCCCAGTTTTACTGATGACGTTATCTTTAATCGCGCCCAAAAAATTTCGCCCAAAAGCTTTTCTTTGGAGCAGTGATTGCGGAAGAGCTGGCCATTGATAGGCTGGACGCCGAAGCCGGCTTAGGCGCTTGACTTGCAGTGCTGGTTGCCGAAGCAGCACTTGGTGCAACCGCTGCGCTGCTAGTAGCAACTGATTGACTGGCTGCAGTGGTGCTAGCGGCATTACGAACTTCGATTGCTTTCAGCAAATGTTCGTAATTATGATTGGTTTCGTCTAATTGTGTTTTCAATTGGTGGATCTGGGTGACTACTTCAGCGTTTTGATCAGTCAGCTGTTTCAATGTATAAAGAATCGGCGCTAGACTATCGCTGCTGATCTGTGGCGTTGCACTAGTAGCTGCAGTAGTTGCTGGTACTGTTGCGGCGCTAGATTCTGCAGGCTCAGCAGATTTAATGATCTGTTGTTCAAAAACCTCACTGATTGCGTCTTTTAAAGTCTTGCTATGTTCTTTTTTTATTTGATTCACTCGGGCGAGATCAGCAATGTTTTGCGCCGAATATAGGCGACCGTTGTTCTGATCACGATGAAAATAATCCGCACGTCCAGTTGTTTTCTCAACTAATCCAGAATAAGCACGCAAAGTTTGAGGGCTAATATCTAATTCGTCGGCTGCTTGTCTAGGTGTTTGATACTCCTGACCCGAAACGTTTTTCATGAAAAATCATCCTTTTTAATTAATAGCTGGTTAAGCGCGCTTAGAACGGCGCTTGATTAATTATACCGCACTAACTAAGACTTGTCAGGCAGTTTTGGCTAAAGAAATCACCTAGCGCGCTTAGTTTTGCTTTTGGCGCTGACGATAAAAGCTGATCAAGGTCATCAAGATAACAAAACTGAAGCCAAAGAAAACCGCGACAGCCTTACCAACCGCAACCAAGCCATTGATCTCTAAGGCACAATAATAAGCAAAATAAGCAATGACATTAACAACTAGACTGGCTAAACTATTCAATTTAAGTGTGGTCAGGATACCAATAATAATAAAACCGATCGTACATAATAAGGATAAAAGCATACATAAACACCTCTCTGCTCATTTTTGTGTCTAAAATACTGGCTATTACAGTGCTGCGACTTAAACTTGCCGGGTTTTTAACGAAGACTAATCTGCGCCTACTTATTATTTTTTACCCTGTTGCTAGAATGGCCGGCATCTGTAATGTAAAAGTTAACTGCGTTATTATTTTCTAATAGTGTTAGGATGAACGTATTGAAAATTATATTTTTAATATTCTTTAGCTAGCGTAACAGGATTCGTGAAAAAATTCCATAGGTAGCTGCTTTCTGTTACAATGGAGTAAGCGCTTAAGCTGAAATTCATAAATAGTGAGGTTTTTTCGATGGCAGAAGTTTCGGGCATTGAGGGCTTGAGCAGACGGCAAGAGAATATATTAGAACTTGCAGCGCAACTAGTAAAATTACGTGAACAAAAAGGCATTTCTCGTGAAGAATTGGCGAAAAAAACTAATATGACACCGGCGATGGTCGCACGAGTAGAAAACTTAGAATATTTACCAACGCTCAAGACATTATCTAAAATGGCGATCGGGCTTGATTTAAAATTAGGCTGGATCGATAATACGACTGGCCAACAATCGATTGCCAAAGTTGAACTACCACCAACTTGGAAAGACGAAAATTTGGCGATCGATCGTGTAGAATTGGCGCGCGCGGAGGATAATTTACAGCGCTTAACGCTTAGTCCCAGTGATCATTTACGAGTGAAGCCAGCACCAGTACAAGCCGACGTTGCGGATCTGATTTTGGAACAAAAAGGTCAGGTCCGGATGATTGCGAGTGCCATTCCGCTGCTTCAAGCCGAATTACTGCAGCGACGTCTAACTCGCCAATATGAACTTAAATAATTGAGCAGAACATTTGCTGGTAAAATTTGTGTTGTGTACAATGTAATTGCTGGATGAGAATAACTTCAGTCGCAACGGTTAAACTATGGGCAATGATCATAGTGAGAGAATGGAGGAATCTGAATGTTTTTAACTATTACAGATGCAGCAAAAGAAAAATTAGCAAAATATTTAGTCGCCGATAAACAAATTATCTTAGATCTTGATGATGGTGTTGGTAAATTTTCCAAGGTTGGCTCCTGTGCGTTAAATCTCAGTTATCGCTTATTGATCGTTGATGCAGCTGAAGATATCAGTGAAGATTATTCTGGTACGCTGGACAGCACAGTTGGCACTTTGCGCATTAAGCCGTACTCGACACAATATCTGGATGAAGATATGCGGTTGGATGTTAATCCGCGGCTTAATACATTAGGCTTATTCAGTGAAAGTGAACAAATGGACCCTAACGTGAATATTGTTGATATTACTAAAGAAATCAATGCTTAAATTGGTGATAATAAGCGGCTGCCTATGAGGTAGTCGTTTTTTTTGCTGCGTTTTGTTTTTTTATAATGAAATCGATTGCATTTTAAATGGAATAGACTATGCTGGGTGTAGCTTTAGTTTATGTCGTGTTTTTTGCCGCAATAACGGTCGATACTAGGCACACTTAAATTTTTAACTTTAAAAGGAGGCTTCATGATGAAATTACTTGGGAGTTTAGTGATCATTGTTGCTAGTTTAGGCATTATCTATGGTGGATTACGTTATATACGTTTCAGTAAAGCTGCTTTTGCTAAAGCCAACGTTAAAGTTGATTTTACTAAAACGCCAGCTGCGGTCGGTTTTGCGCCGGGTATTATTGGTGCGATCATCATGCTAGTCGGTTTTGCAGGCTGTGTTTGGGGCTTAATGTTATTCTAATCTTGTTTTGGGAACCAGCATTAGTTGGTCCTTTTTTATTTTCTTAGTTCTATGCTATGATTAAATTTATGAAAGCGGATCAATATTTGGAGGATGAGTAATGTATAAACTGATCGTATGTGATTTAGATGAAACTTTATTGGATCGTGACGCACGAATTTCGAAACAAAATGAACAGGCAATCAAGACGTTTGTTGCGCAAGGTGGCCATTTTGTGCCGAATACTGGGCGTAGTTTTTTATCGATCCAAGATGATTTGCAGCAATTAGGCTTGTTGCAGCAGCCAGGTCAATACGTTATTTCCTATAATGGCGGTGCAATTGTGGAGAATGCCGGTAACCAGGTTTTGACGACCAATCCGCTTGATTTTGCCACCGTTAAGAAGATCTATGATATTGCCCGTGCAGAGCAGGTCAGCGGGCATATTTACACGTTGGAAAATCTGTATGTTTGGCAGCCAAGTGTGGCGGAACGGCAGTATTTGGATCAGCGTGGGGTTAAATATATGCCGGTGCCTGATGACAGCTTAGACTTTTTGCGCACGCAACCGTTGATGAAAATTATTTTACAGGATGACGATCCGGCACGACGTGAAGCGCTTGGTCAAGCAATTCCTAAACAGGTAACAACACCGCTAGCAACGACTTTTTCATCAGGTCGTTATGTTGAATTTAATCACGTGGCTGCGGATAAAGGTAAGGCAACGCTGCAATTGGCAGCTAAATTAGGGGTTAAGCCGGATGAGATCATGGCGCTAGGCGATAATAGTAATGATCTGGCCATGATCACTGCCGCTGGGCTAGGCGTTAGTGTGCAAAATGGAACAGATGTGGTCAAGGCGGCGGCTGACTATGTGACGACCGCAGACCATGCGCATAGTGCCGTGGCTGAGGCAATTGAAAAGTTTGCCTTGCACTAAAAAATTGGTTATGCTGAAACTGGTTTGAAACAACACAGAAGGGAAGTTATTTTATGGGACAAACGATTCCAGAAGTTACGCTAAATAATGGTGTTAAAATGCCACAATTTGGTTTAGGTGTATTTAAAGTTGATAATGCCGCTGATATTAAAAATTCGATCAAGTGGGCGTTGGCTGACGGTTATCGCCTGATCGATACGGCTATGATCTATCAAAATGAGCAATGGGTTGGCGAAGCAATCAAGGAAAGTGGCGTGCCACGTGAAGACTTGTTTATCACTTCAAAATTGTGGAACTCAGATCGTGGCTATGAGGGCACAAAGGCAGCATTCGCAGCAAGTTTACAGCGTTTAGGCTTAGATTACTTGGATCTATATTTGATCCACTGGCCAGCTGATGGTTATGTTGAATCGTGGCGGGCAATGACTGATCTCTATCATGAAGGTAAAATTCGGGCGATCGGTGTTTCTAATTTTGAACCCCATCATATCGATGACTTATTAGCACATTCCGATGTGGTTCCAGTGGTTGATCAGATCGAAACGCATCCACTCTTCCAGCAAAAGGAATTGCATCGTTATTTAGCCAATCATCAGATCGTCCATGAAGCTTGGGGACCTCTAGGCCAAGGTAAGAGTAATATTTTGGTGGATCCGGTTTTAACTAAGATCGCTGCTAAATATAATAAAACCACCGCACAAGTTGTTTTGCGCTGGCATATTGACCGTGGGGTAATCGTTATTCCTAAGTCGATTCATGAACAACGTCTGGCCGAAAATGCCAATATTTTTGACTTCGCGTTAACTGATGAAGAAATGCAGGCTATCGCTGGATTAGATCAAAATAAGCGTTTAAGCCGTGATCCAGACGATACAGAATGGTTGAAAAAAACGCAAGAATAAGTAAAATGGGCCGCTGACTTAATGTCAGTGACCCATTTTTTAAATATCGAGATAACCAAGAAACATCGCGACAACTAAGATGATCAGAACGGTGCTAGTGATCGCCACGTACAGGCGGTCATTTTCTTTAGCAAACGCGTAGATCGAAACCACAACCCGCAACACTGGCGTTAAAATTAAACAAAATATGCCTAACATAATAATGGCGAAGGGTTTGAATTGAATCAAGCCGTGAAAAATAGCGCCAAAATGCGTAGGAAAATTCTGACCACTATAACCACTATGGCCGGTAAACAAAAGGAGGAGTAGACCGATGCCGATAATGATTGCTGAGATCAGCACGCCAATCTGTAAGATGACGCCAATGATCTTCTCAACTTGTGCCATTTCTGTATTTGTTTGTTCTTTATTTGGCTGCATTAGAAGCTCACCCCGAATCCTTTAAGAATCATTTCGCCGCCAATATAGATCAGTAAGGGGACGAAAATGATCCGAATCCATCGTGCTGGTAATCGTTGCATGATCCGTGTACCTAACGTGGCACCAATCAGTACGCCAACGGCCAATGGTGCTGCGATCTGCGGTAAAATTGAGCCATTAAAAAAGTAAACGGTCGCGCTAGCTGCTGCGGTAACACCCATCATCAAATTGCTGGTGGCACTAGAGGGTTTTAACGGCATCTTCATGACAGTATCCATCGCCATAACTTTGAATGGCCCGCTACCGATACCTAACATGCCACTAGCTAAACCAGCACCAAACATAACGCTTAAACCACCAGGAATATGCTCGACTTGATAATCGACTTGCTGTTGCGTATTTTTATCATAATAACTGCTGTTGAGCCGCAACTTTTCTGCCAGTGGGTCCGGCTGTGTCTTATGCAACACTTCACTGCCGGCACGTAATTTGCGGTACATATTCCAAGAAGAAAAAAGTAATAGACCGCCAAATAAAACATATAGAAAATTAGGGTGTACCACACCGACTAAAATGGCGCCGACGATTGCGCCGACAGTTGTTGCAATTTCCAAAAACATTGCAACACGCAAATTTAATAAATCATCTTTAATATAAGCGATAGTTGCACCAGAGCTAGTCGCAATGACTGAAATTACACTGGCACCAATTGCGTATTTGATATCTAAACCAAAGCCTAGCGTTAAAATCGGCGTAATGATAATGCCACCGCCAATACCAAGAATCGCGCCTAAAATACCGGCTAAAATACCGATACCAAAAATAATCAATACTGTTTGTAACATAGTCGCCCCTCTTTTTATAGTTGATCAAGCGTGACCAAACACGACACGCCAATTAATAAGGATGGTTTGCCATATTCTAGTTTAACATATTCCTGTAATAACGCACTTTTTTCCGGCTGAGCAAGTTGATAGAAGTAATGGACAACTCATGTTAAAATCTAGCCATATTTAGCAGGTAACACTTATTGTTAGATTTTACTTGCTGTTAAGTACGGCGTGGGGGAATATTTTAGTAACGCTGCGCTTGATAATTAGTGAATAAATTATAGTCTAAATATTAATAACGCTTTTGTTACTTTTTTAGTACAATATGTAAGGGCAAACAAAGCGAAAGGTCGTGAATAGAAATGTCTAAGCGAGTTCGTAAATGGATCATAAATATTGGTATCGGAATCTTATTGATTGTTGGTTTAGCACTGGTATTTAATGAGCCAATCAAGAATTGGGTCATCAGTAACATGACACAAAATCACATTGAGCAGTTGACTAAAAAGAAAGTGACTGCTAATGCTAAGAAGAAGACCACGTTTAATTTTAAACAAGTTAAATCCTTAGGCGTTAATGAGGTGGCTCATGCTGCGGTAAATCAGGATGGCGTTTTGACCATTGGTAAGATGGCTATACCAAGTATCGACATGCGTTTACCGATTGTTAAGGGCTTGTCAAATGATGCACTGGCAACTGGTGGGGCAACGATGAAAGAAGATCAGAAAATGGGTCAAGGCAATTATGCATTGGCTGGTCACTACATGTTGAATAATGGTGCTAATTTATTTTCACCATTGGATAATATTCAAATAGGCACAACTATGTACATTACGGACTTGACAAAAGTTTATCAATATAAAGTGACGTTCAAAAAAGTGGTCAACCCGTATGCAACTGAACTGATCGATGATGTGCCTGGTAAAAAGTTATTAACGTTGATTACTTGTGCGGACGGTGGGGTCAATCGGTTAGCGGTTCAAGGAAAGCTGATTGCGACAACTAAAGCAACCAAGACTAATCTTGTAGTGTTCAATAAATAATAGTCGTATGAATTGGTGTTTGCGTGCGCTAAGGGAGTATAGATATGAAAAAAGGCGTCTTGTTGGTCAATTTAGGAACACCGGAAACGCCGACAGCAGCGGCTGTGCGCACTTATTTAAGTCGTTTTCTGGCTGATCGACGGGTGATCGATTTGCCACGACCGCTATGGCTACCGATTCTGTATGGCATGATTTTACCCATGCGGCCGCCGCGTTCAGCAGCCTTATATCGGAAAATCTGGACCAAGCAGGGGTCGCCGCTGCTACTTTATACACAAGCACAGGCACGACAGTTACAAGCCTTGTTGCCGGAATCTGTTGTACGTTACGCGATGTGCTATAGTGAGCCGACTGTAGCCACGGCATTGCAAGAGATGCAGGCCGACGGAGTCACTGATCTGACGGTAATTCCACAATATCCGCAGTATTCGACCACGACTGTTGGTTCAGTGTTTGACCAAGTTACAGCGTATTTTAGGCAAACGGCGACATCGCCGCAATTGCATTTTGTGAGTTCTTTTTATCAGGAACCAAGTTATATCCATGCATTGGCGAATCAAATTAAACGAGCTCTAAAACAGCAGCCAGCGGGGCATTTAGTTTTTTCATACCATGGTATTCCGCAACGATACGCTGACCAAGGTGACCCATACCCGCAACAATGTGAGCAGACAACAAAACGGGTAATGGCGTTGGTCGGGGACGTACCATATACGCAGTCCTACCAATCTAAATTTGGCCCCGGACAATGGCTACAGCCAGCTACCGCGCAAGTGATGCGTACATTGCCCCAACAAGGTGTTAAGCAAGTGATCGTGATCACACCAGGATTTGTTGCTGATTGTTTGGAGACCTTGCAGGAAATCGATCACGAAAATCGCGGTTATTTTATGCAAAGTGGTGGTAGCGAGTTTACCTATTTACACCCATTCAACGGTAGTCCTACTTTTACCCGTCTGTTAGCCACGATTGCAGTTGGTCAAGCGTAACCATTTTGAAGTGATTGTGGTACACTTAAAAGTAGTTATTGCGATTAAATTGGTGAAGGATGGTGCATTGACATGAGTGAATCACGGGAATTAAGTGCGTTAGCGGAACAGATTATTCAATACCAAAAACGTCACGATCAGACTGATAATGAATTGGCATTTAATAGTCACGTTTCGGTAGAACATATTCACGCTATAAAAGCGATGGAGATGACGCCGCCGGCCGATGACGTTAAACGCATTCAAGAGTATATTCAAGGTAAATAAACAAAAAGCGTGGACTGAAAATTAATTCGGTCCACGCTTTATTTCTATTTATCACTAACTTTTTTAGTTTGCTCGTGAGCAACTAAGGCTGCTTTTAGAGCCTGCTGAATTAGGTGTGCAGTCACATCATTGTTGATCTTTTTGTCTGTCCGTCCGGTAATTTTCCGCCGGAAATTCTCTTCAACTAAACGCATTGTAAATTCCTCCAATCAAAAATGATTGAAAATAAAAACGCCCCTTTAGCCTTGGCTGAAAGAAGCGCTGGAATACGTACATTGTGCTCCTTATCTACTCAGCTACTTGCTGCTGGAATTAGCACCTTGCTTTGTGGTAGGTTGCTGTGCTGTCATCGGGCCAGATCCCTCAAGCACTCTGGATAAAGACGTTCTTAATTTCACTGTTAGTGTAGCAAGTTTTATTTGTAAATGCAAACGCTATCCATTATGCGGAATAGTGATGGGAATTTTTACCGTAATATAATTTTAAAGTTATGTAAAAAGTAGCTTTTTATATAGCAAGTGCTACAATTAAGAATTAAGTAAGCGATTTCTTATATCTGTTATTTTGGTACGGAGGTGATCGGTTTGCGTAAAATTAGTTTTGCGGCTAAGGGTTCAGCTGAAGAGCAAGATTGGTTGAATGACTGGGCAAAGTTAGGCTGGAATTTGCGGCATGTTTCAGGATATGTTTATTCGTTTAAGCAGCAAAGTTTTCCAGTATTCATTGCCACACGTTATTTAACGACGTTACCAGAACGGACAACTGATGATAATATCATTCAAGATGTGGCATTGAAGACACCGCAACTATTTGTGCAGTATGCAGCGGTGGCCAAGCGCGCGCATGCTAGTCCGAAAACAGCCGCTGATGACATCGTCAGCGGGAAAATCATAGCGGCAGCGCGGCAACGTCTGTTGAAAGCAGAGTTACTGTGGGCTTTGTTGGGGTTTCTGGCAATATTTAGCCGGATGGTTTATTTGAATGTTAGTGGGTTTACAGCACCTAGTGGGATGGGTATTTTAGGTAGCCTGATGTCTAGTGTCCCGTTTTTAGGCGGCTTATTACTCTGGCTAGTAGGTCTTGCTGGACTCATAAGTATCAATCATCAAATCGGGCAGCGTGATCGACAGTATCGCCTGCTCAACAATGACTTCGCAAATGCAGCGCTAACAGCGAAGTACGTAACACTTACCAGTACTGCCGCCCAAATCGACTTAACACCGGTAGCTGATCTGGGTCGGTGGCAACTATTATCAGTCAAGGCTGGCGATTTCCATTATCGCCTGTAAACTTTATTGACTGATGATGAAATCGAGCAACAAGTGACTGCTAAATTACCGACAGTACAACGGGTAACGGTCACTAAGTGGTTAGGATTTATGTATATACCAATCTAATATTCATAGGATAAGTTATAAACTAAAGTAATAACAGTAATTAATATACAGGAGGGGATTATTATGTTTGAACGTTTAGGCGGGATAGGTTTTTTATTGATTTCACTTTGGCAATTTTATGCTTTTTATAATTCATTTCGGACGATTCACCAAAAAGGAAATCAAGCTACTTCAGCTTTTGCTAGCTTAGCTATTTGGTACGGTCTTGCGTTCGGGATTGTTTTTTTCCTATTGGGAATTGCATTGTTAATGGGTGCTTTTTAGCTGTCTAATTACTGATAAAATTTGATCCAGGATCGGTTCATACCGGTGCTGGATTTTTTTATTGGCAAAATGCTGGTTGATTTAAGTAACAGTTTACCAAAATAATAATTTAAATTTTAATCATGCGCAGCTGATAATTTATGTTATACTAGAAAACGTCGCGAATAAATACACAACATGTTGTGCCTAAACTTTAAAATTATCAATTAGAATACTATATATTCTGGTTGATGTTTATATAGAGGAGACACATAATGAGCAATTATATTAAATTTTTATCCCATCAATTACAAGGCTGGCCGCAGCAAAATTACTATTTGTTTTTCTTTAGTTTAGGGTGTCAGGTCATGACTTTAGTCAATACACCGATCACGCCATTGACGATTTTGACCTTTATTGGTACGACACTAGGCGTTTTATGTGTCTTGGCGATCAATGCCGCTAAGTCGGTTAACGGTTGGTTAGGTATTTTATCAGCAATCTGCTTTATTATCACCGGCTATGCTGCTAAAAATTACCTTAGTATTGGTGAACAACTTGCGTACATGGTTACGCTAGATATTCCGGTGTTGCTTAGTGCTAGCTGGAATGTTAACATGGCCGCGAAAATTCGTAAATTTACAGCTAGCAGCTGGACCATTGCGGTAATCGCTACAGTGATCGTTTATGGGGTTTCTGGTTATTTGATTCAAGCATTCACAGATGATCCACGGCCATGGATCGATGCCATCAGTTTTTCAATTAGCTTAAGTGCTGGGGTGATCTGCTTCCTACGCTTCAACAATCAGTATTTTTGGTGGGTCGCTTCTGGTCTAGCGCAAATGGTACTTTGGTTTATTTCCTTCCGCCAAGGCTCCGCAACATTAGCTATGTTTATTAATAGTTCGATCTACTTGGCTAATGATGTTTTAGCGTTCACCGTTTCACCATGGTACAACAAAAAAGAGCGGGCGCGCGTTGTTGCGCAAGAAACTGAGTATGCCGCTAAATTAAATTTAGATAAATCTAGTCTATAGTAAAAAGACGTTTAGCAATTGATACCGTTGCTAAACGTCTTTTTAGTTCACTCAACTTATATAAAATGTTGAATCGTACCACTTTCCCAGATGATCAGACAACCTAGACCAATATAAATCAATGCCATGATCCAGTTGCCGTAGCGGGCTAGGAAAACTTTAACAAAGCTAAGATGAGCCGATTTTTCACCTAGCGTGACCAGAATGTAAATACAAATAATAAAAATTACTAAAGTGACCAATAATTGCCAAAAGGTCAAGGAAACAAAGTAGGGGACAAATAATCCGATATTATCGGCACCGCAAGAAGCTATCGTGGTAATTGCCACTGTTGCCACTAAGCTTTTGTTCTGGCGTTGATCTAATTTTTCATTGACTTCGGCGGCTTCGTCTTCATCGCTGAGTAAATACTTGATGCCAAAGAAAATTGGGATCAATCCCAATAAACCGAGCAGCCATTTTTGCGGGACATAGTGCAAAACAAAGGCAAAAAAGAGGCTGATGCCAATTAAACAAAGTGAGCCGATGTATTGGCCGATATAAATGTTACGTCGGGCGTTGCGGCCGGGATATTTAGAAAATAACAGCATTAGAATCACGAGTAGATCTAACGCAGTTGAGGTATAGAGAATAATGGCGGTAAGAATTGTTTTCAGCATAAAGTGTCCTCCTGTAACTGCCTACATTATAACGGGTTTTATAGTTCTCGCCTAGCGCTGAAAAAATATTTTTAGGTGTTGACAAGCTTAACTTGTGATGGTATTCTCTAGCCACTGATTAAAAATAAATGAGAACGTTAAGACGAGAAGAGTAATTGCTGAGAGCAACGGCAGAGAGTTCCGGTTAGTGAAAAGGAATGGTGCGATGGCAATGAAGATGAACTCCGAGCGTTTGGTAGCGAGCTACGGTTAGTTACCAACGGTTGTGCCCGATACAGCACCACAGTCTGTTGTTCATACAACGCACTGGTAGAGTCTAACGCTGTGAAACGTTAGAAAAATAAGGTGGTACCGCGATCGCGAAAGCGTCGTCCTTTGTTATACAAAGGATGGCGCTTTTTTTAGTGCAATTATATGGGAGGATGAGAAAATATGGTAAAAAGTAGTAATCAAGGTTATCCACGGTTAGGTGAAAAACGGGAATGGAAATTCTTACTGGAGCATTTATGGAGTCATAAAATTGATGAAGCTGAATTCACGGCACAAACGAAAGCTTTGCGGTTAGCAAACTTAAAGAAGCAGCAAACTGCTGGTGTTGATCTGATTCCAGTTGCTGATTATTCGAATTATGATCACGTATTGGATACGGCAGTTGCTTTTGGCGCTGTACCGCAACGTTTTGGTAAGTTCACAGAAAAGCTAAGTTTAGCTGACTATTACAGTGTTGCCCGCGGAACTAAGGATGCTGTCGCCGCAGAAATGACAAAATGGTTCAACACCAACTATCACTACATTGTTCCAGAACTCGACCACGTTCAATTTAAATTGTTAGATAATCGCTGGTTGACTTATTATAACGAAGCTAAAGCTGCGCTCGGTATTGATGGCAAACCAGTTATTCTTGGCCCAGTTAGTTTCTTGAAGTTGAGTAAAGTTAACGATGAATATGTCCGTGGTGAACTTTTAGCTCAATTACTGGATGAGTTACTGCCCCTTTATGTGCAGATCTTCCATGAATTAGCTGCCGCCGGGGCCAAATGGATCCAACTGGATGAACCAACTTTGGTCACTACTGATAAAGCGGAACTTGATCTGTATCGGCATGCGTTGGAAGTATTGCATGAAGCGGCACCTGAGGTCAATGTGCTAGTGCAAACTTACTTTGCCTCGTTGGATTATTACACGGAGATCGTTAATTTGCCGGCTGAAGGCTTTGGGCTTGATTTTGTCCATGACCATGGTGAAAACTTGCAAGCATTGCAAGCACATGGTTTCCCTGAAACTAAAGTGTTAGCTGCTGGTATCGTTGATGGGCGTAATATCTGGCGCAGTGACTTAACCGCTAAGCAAACTTTGGTCAGCCAGTTACGGAAAAAGGTAGCCAGCGCGCAATTATGGTTACAACCATCTAATTCATTATTGCATGTGCCGATCACTACCGCTAACGAACATAAGTTGGATCCAGTGATCAAAAATGGTTTAGCTTTTGCTGATCAAAAATTGGCTGAGATCGTTACTTTGACGAAAGCGGCTAACGGTGCTGATGTTACCGCCGACTTACAGGCGAGCCAGGCAGTATTAGATCAATTAAATCATTCAGAACACCGGAATAATCCAGAAGTCGCCCAAGCCGTCAAAGCCATTTTGGCTGCACCAACGGAACGGCATTCAGCTTACCCAGAGCGGGTCAAAGCACAGAAAGTATTGCACTTACCGCTGTTACCAACCACAACGATTGGTAGTTTCCCACAATCGGCTGAAGTCCGTTCTCACCGGAAAGCTTGGCGTAAAGGGGACTTATCGACAGCCGACTATCAAGCCTTTTTGGATCAAGAAGCTAAGCGTTGGCTTAAAATCCAAGAAGATCTCGACATCGACGTGCTGGTTCATGGTGAATTTGAACGGACTGACATGGTCGAATACTTTGGTCAAAAATTGAAAGGCTTCACGACTACGCAAAATGGTTGGGTGCAAAGTTATGGTTCCCGCGGCGTTAAGCCACCAGTTGTCTTTGGGGATGTACAATGGACGGAACCAATTACCGTGCGCGATACGGTTTTTGCCCAAGAGCAGACTGACCGTTTAGTTAAAGGGATGCTGACTTCGGCCGTAACCATCATTAACTGGAGTTTTGTTCGTGATGATTTGGCGAAGAATCTTGTTGCTGATCAAATCGGGCTGGCTTTACGTCATGAAGTGCAGGCGTTAGAGGATGCTGGTATTAAGATCATTCAAGTTGACGAACCAGCCTTACGCGAAGGCTTACCACTGAAGCCGCGTTACCGGGCTGACTACTTGGCTAACGCTGTCAAAGCGTTCAAGATCACCACAACTGGAGTCAAAGACGAAACGCAGATCCATACGCATATGTGCTATTCCGATTTTGAAGATATTTTGCCGGCCATTAGTGCGTTGGATGCTGACGTGATCTCGATCGAATCGTCACGGTCACATGGTGAAAGTATCAAAGCATTTGAACAAACGAAATACGACAAGCAGATCGGCCTCGGTGTTTACGATATTCACAGTCCACGGGTGCCATCAGTTGAAGAAATTGAACAGAATATCGACCGCGCTTTACAAGTGATTGACGTTCATCAATTCTGGATCAACCCCGATTGCGGCTTGAAAACACGTAAAGAACCGGAAACCATCGCCGCATTACGCAACATGGTGCAAGCACGTAATCAAGTTTGCGCAAAATTAGGCGTAACTGAGTAGTGCGTGTTTGCGCAAATTGAGTTGCAGGCGGACTTAGCTTGCGCCGATTGTAGAACCAATCAAGGAAGGGGGATTAGGGATGAGTTTCAAGGAAGCACTGCAACAACAAGTATTGATCGCTGATGGTGCGATGGGGACCCTTTTATATAGTCAATATGACGTTAACTCTGCATTTGAAGGTTTAAATTTGACCCACGGTGGCGATATTCTCAAGATTCATCAAGCCTACATTGCGGCAGGCGCCGATGTGATCCAAACTAATACGTATGCGGCCAATCGCATCAAGCTTAATCGCTACGGTCTAGCCGATAAAACGAAAGCAATCAACGAGGCCGCGGTTAGTTTGGCCCATACTGCGCAGATCGCTGCTGAACATCCAGTGTATGTTTTAGGCACGATCGGTGGCATCGCTGGGGTCACGGATACGGAGATCGAACCGTTGACGGCGGAAGAAATTGATGCTGGTGTACAAGAACAGGCAACCTATTTATTGCAGACTCAAGCTATTGATGGTCTTTTGCTGGAAACTTACTATGATATCAATGAATTGAAGCGGGCGCTCAAAATCGTGCGCGCGCTGACTGATCTGCCAGTGGTTGCTAATGTGACAATGTATGAGCCAGGGGTATTGCAGGATGGTACGCCATTAAATACTGCGCTACAAGATCTGGCTGCATTAGGTGCTGATGTGGTGGGGGCCAACTGTCGCTTAGGACCGTACAATATGAGTCGTGCTTTTGAAAGTGTTGCGTTACCGAAAACAGCTGCTTTAGCGATCTACCCTAATGCAGGCTTACCCGATGTCCAAAACGGTAAAACGGTTTACGATAGCCCAGCTGAATATTTTGAAAATTATAGTGATACCTTCCGGCGGCAGGGGGCACATTTGATTGGTGGCTGTTGTGGAACGACACCAGCGCACATCAAAGGCTTAGTTGCGGGATTACAGTCACGCCAACCGGTAACCACTAAAAAAGTGACCTTGCCTGCAGCTGAGGCGGTGCCAACAGCAGCCGACCCGCGGCAACATGATTTTCTCCAACGGGTGCAACATGAAAAAGTAGCGTTGGTCGAACTTGATCCACCGAAAACTTTTACTACAGCGAAGTTTTTCCGCGGCGCTCAAACGTTAAGTCAAGCTGGGGCTGGTGCGATCACGTTATCGGACGGTCCGTTGGCCAATCCAACGATCAGTAATGTAGCGTTGGCGGCACAGCTAAAATACCAATACGGCATCACGCCGCTGGTTCACCTGACCACCCGCGATCATAATTTGATCGGCTTACAGTCGGAGATCATGGGGCTACACACGTTAGGTATCGCTAATATTTTAGTAATCACTGGTGATCCAGCTAAAGTCGGCGATCTACCGGGGGCAACTTCGGTTTATGATTTACATTCAGTTGAATTGATGCAGATGATCAAGAAATTCAATGCCGGTATTTCCCCAACGGGCCGTAATTTACAGGAAAAAACTAATTTTGCTGTCGGCGGGGCTTTTAATCCTAATGTCCGCAACGTTGAACGCGCCTGCAAAATGATCACCCGAAAAACGGCGTACGGCGCCGACTTTATTATTACGCAACCAATTTTTGATATTACCAAGGTTCACGAATTGCGTTTAGCCTTGGACGAACAGGGCATCACCACACCGATTTTTGTTGGCGTTATGCCATTATTATCCTTCCGCAATGCCAATTTTTTGCATCATGAAGTTCCGGGAATTCGTTTAGCTGACGATACGTTGGCACGGATGCAACAAGCAGAGGCGGATGGTAATGAACGCGAGGTTGGTTTGCAGATTGCCAAAGAAACGATTGATGCGATCTGCGCGGACTTTAACGGTGTTCATATTAATACACCACTACGCCACCACGAGATCTCACTAGAATTATTGAATTATGTTCAAGCTAAAAATGCCGTGAGCGTTTAAATAAATAAAGCAGTTCTGCCGATAAGTTGGTGGAACTGCTTTATTTATTTGGGTTTATTTTAGTAGGTTTTCGATCGTATCCAGCACGCCAAAATGATTATTGTCTAAGCGAGTAACGAAGCTGGCTTGTTGCTGCACTGCGGGTTCAGCGTTCAACATGGCATAGCCATATTTGGCCCGGCGCAACATTTCTAGATCATTATAGTTATCGCCAAAGGCTGCGACCTCATCCGGTGTCAGTTGCCAATAATCTTCTAGCTGCTGTAGGCCAACGCCTTTGTTGATGCCGGCAGGGATAACGTCGATACTGCCAAAACCACTAGCAGTTGCGTGAAAAGCACCAGGAAACTTAGCGTTTAAATAGTCGGCTTTGGCTTTGATATCCTCGTGTTTCCACGCTACGTTAACTTTATAAATATGATCAGTCACTTGCCCGATATCATCGACTAATTGCAGATTACTGATAAAGTAACGCAATTCAACATCGTTGACGTCCGGGTCAGTCCGATTCATATAACTAGCCTGTTGGCCCGATAGTCGAATCGAATCAGGTTGCAACAGCGGATCGTCATGTAAGATACGCAATAGTTGCTGCATTGTTTGCTGTGGTAGCCGCGTTTCCGCCACAATCGTCTGTTGATCCATGATCAAAGCGCCATTTTCAGCCATGAAGGTGTTGATGTGAGAGCGGGCAGCGAAAATATCGACTAAATGGCCGTAGTGATTGCCACTGGCGATTGCAAAATGGATCTGGCGCCGCCGCATTTCCTGCAATAATTCATTAAAGCGGTCGATCGCGTATTCATGTTGGTCGTTGAGAAAAGTGCCATCAATATCGGTTGCAATTAATTTTATCGTCAAGTCGCCAACCTCCAGAAATAAGTTATCTCTATTGTACCGTAGAAAGCGCATTCTGTGTTAACGAAAGCGATAACCGATTTTACGCCCAAAACTGGTTAGTTCGTTGAGCACAGGTGCGGCTAATAGTTTCAAGGCGATTAAATAAGTGAGCCCGCCTGCGCTGACCGCCAAAATAAGTCCGGCAAAATTATGTACCGGCAGTAGGTGTAATAGGCTAAACATAAGCAGCCCGCTGAGTAAATATTTCCAGGTTGCAGTAAAAAGTTGCCGGCGGCTAATAAAATCACGCACCGCGTGCAGTTGATAGGCAGTCACACTAAATTCAGTCAATACTGTCGCCACGGCTGCACCTAACGCACCGGCGAGTGGAATTAAAATCAGATTAGCGCCTACGCTGATGATGGCGCCGAGAAAAACCGAGCGGGTGTACGCCTGGTTACGATTAAGTGGCAATAACAGTTGCACGCCAGTAACGTTGCCCCAAGCAATCAGTAGAATAGCTGGTGCTTCCACGACTAGCAGCTGTCCGGTGAGGGTGTAGCCACTTCCTAAATACCAGCGACTAAAACTTGGTCCCAGCGCGGCGATCCCCAAAGTAAGTGGCACGGCTAATGCAGTTGTGAAATCGAATGAACGATATAAATTTCGTTTGATCGCCGTGTACTGATGTTGGGCAACTTGATTTGCCATATGCGGTAAAATAACGGTACCCGAAGCGGTGACAATACCGATCACTAGCCGGATCACCCGATCAGCATAACCGTAATAGCCCACCGCCGCCATTGAAACCAACCAACCCAATAAGTTGCGATTAAGGCTTAAGTAGATCTGCGTGGCGATCGTCGGTAAAAATAAAGTCAGACTACCACGTAAATGGCGGAAAGGCTGCAGTTGTCGTAGTGGGATGCGCTGAATTTGCTTGGTTAAATAAGGCCACATGGTTAGATTACCCAGTAGGCTGCTACCGGTATTAAATAAAATGTACAACCAGAGGTCAGCGGCTGAATGAACCAATGTAAAAGTAAGCCCAATCGCCAGCAAACGGACTAAAGCGTTCCGCAGCACAACCTTGCCAAAATCTTCCATACCCATGAAATACCAAGAGATATCAAACGCAGCCGCCGGTAAAATCAAAGCTTGAAGCAATAAATAAGTGCGGTATTGATCAGTGAATAACCAATAAAGCATGAAGGCGCCAAAAGCTAAGCTGAGCGTCAGTAGCTGTAAGCAAGTGATCTCCCAAAATAAGCGCGAGCGCACAACTTTGTTATCGCGCTGGTAAGCTAACGTACGATTAGCGTATAGCCCAATACCTAGCGTACCGAAAATTAGAAAGTAATTGACAGCAGCACCAGTGTAATCACTAATGCCTACACCGGTAACGCCGATTACACGCGAAACGTAGGGTACAGTGATCAACGGCAAGATCAGTAATAATAAATTATAGCTTAGGTTATATAGCCAGTTTTTAATTAATTTCATCAGTAATGATCCCTTCCATGAAATAGATCCATTACTGATGTTAAGCGTTTTGTAACTCATTTAGCAGTCAACAACGGTCAACGTTACTAAACGCACGGTCAGCGTAATAAATGATTAAGTGCCGCCACTTTGCGGAAAGCTACTAGACAACTCTGCTGATCGGGAAAGTAAGCCACTCGTTTAGCCGTGTCAAAACTGACGATCGTTTGCGGATTTAACAAAATACTACGGTGAGCTAAAAATAAGTGCGGGTATTTGGTGGCTTGTTCGCTTAGTTTACCGATGAATTCGGCTTGACGTTGTTGCGCATGAATGATCAATTTACCGGTATTACCGGGAGCAGTTTCTAAAAAGTAAAGTTGTGCAAACGGAATTTCATAGTAACGTTGGCCGATCCGATAACCAAATTTTTGTGTATTGATAACGATCGTTTGGTTATACCGCTGCACGGCCAGCTGAATATCTGCACGTAATTGAGCTTCCACTAGCGTCATACCCTTATCCTTTAGCAAATAATCCATTGGCGCAATTTTGCGTTCAAAGGTGAGAAAAGCCATCTCGGTGTGGGTGGTCATGAAAATAATCTGCGCGTCAAAAAAGCGTTCGCGAACCCAAACCGCTAAATCAAGCCCAGCCGTTAGCTCCGTACCGATTTCAATATCGAATAAAAATAAGCCGTGCGTCTGCGGATTCTGTACTAAATAATCCTGAATCGCTGCTGGTGTGGCGGTGACGACTGCTAATTGCATATCTAATTCATCGATCATGATCTGGGTGCGTACAACTTGCTGATAGTAAAAACGCTGCTGGGGATTATCTTCGAGAATAAAGGTGGTCAACATCAATTTGCCTCCATAAAAGTTAGAATCACACGAAATTCAGTTGCGGTTTGGCTTATATCTAACAATAAGTTTGGCTGTTGTTCAGCTAATTCACGTAGACTGGCTAAACCGGTACCACGCTCAGTTCCTTTTTGTGAGTAACCGTAGTCAAATAAATGACCAAAGTTAGGTGCAGTCGCAAAGTTGTTGGCGACGATCAATTCAGCGTCGCCGTTTGGGTAACTGAACAAAGCGACCTGAACAGCTGGTGTCGTAGCGCTTTTAGCGGCCTCAAGCGCATTGTCGAGAATGATACCCAGCATTCGAATTTGTGCCACTGAGATCGGTGCCGCTAAAGCGAATGGCTTAGTTAGCTCTAATTTGACCGTCACCGCATCCTGTTGTGCTTGGGCTAACTTTTGCAGTAAAATGCTGCGCAACGGCTTATCGGCAATCAAATCTAAGTTGGCAAATTGTGGCGCTACTTGTAATTGAGCGTTGGCGTTATCCAGAATCTGCTGGAAATACTGTTGTAGTTCTGGTTGCTGACTTTCGTTAACGTAGGTCTGTAATGACAGTAGAATATTTTGCTGGTCATGTTTGAATTTACGCAAAGTGCGGTCATTTTTTTCAATCGCTTGGGCGTAAACTAATAAATTCTGATAATCACGTTGCGCAACCAATTGTTCGTTACGTAAATTAAAAATCTTCAGAAAATAAACGAAAATAAAGGCGGTCAGCAAAATTAGGCTACTGAAACCGGCAATCAGTAAACTACGACTGGCCGTATTCAATTGGTAAAAATCGATCAACCATAATAATGCGGATAAGGCACTAAAGCAGATCAGCAAAAGGGCGAGAAAATATTTTTGTACTTGGACTTGGCGGAAAATACTGGTGATCGCCGCAAAAATTTTCAGATAGTGCAATAAAATAATAAAGCCACCGATCAAGCCGTAATCAATCATTAAACTAATTATGTTTGTGTAATCAGTGAGTGCGGGCCATAATTTACCGCTAGCCACCGCAAAAATCGTAGCTAAACTGACAAAAATCAATTGTAAGCTTAGCGCTGAACAGAACTTGACCAACTCAGTCAACACCGGCCGCTTTTTCTGTTGAAGGACATAATAGCTTAAGTAACAAAGAAGCAGTAGCACAAAAACGATTCGGCCCCAAAATAGCAATAAACTGCCGAAAAGTAAACTCAATAAAATTGCGTAGCCGCGAATACGCCAGGTTCGGCGCTCGACAGCAATGTAGTCCGCTAATAAGTGAACGCCTAGTATCAGTAGGCAAGAAATGATCCAGTTCACGATGGCAACTCCTTAATTGGTTTCTTTTAGCATACTCGATTTGGGGCTATTTTGCAGAACCAGCTCGGTGAGCGTCCTTAATTAGTAGTTTAACGTCAAAAAAATAGAGCAACCAAATCGGTTGCTCTATTTTAATTTTGTTTCAATATTTGATCGATCGTATCGAGCACGCCAAAGTGATTGTTATCCAAGCGGGTAACGAAAGCAGCTTGCTGTTGAACTTCTGGTACAGCATTACACATTGCATAGCTGTATTTAGCACGATTCAACATTTCGAGATCATTGAAATTATCCCCAAAAGCGGCGATGTTAGCGGCCGTTAAATGCAAGTGATCTTCTAACTGTTGTAAGCCAGTCCCCTTATTGACGCCACCAGCGATAATATCGATACTACCAAAACCGCTGGCAGTTGCGTGAATTACACCGGGAAACTTAGCGTTAAGGTAATCCGCTTTGGGTTTAAGCGGTGTATGATTCCAGATCGCGTTTAATTTGTAAATATGATCGTCGACTTGGCTAATATCTGGTACCAGCTTGAGATTATTATAAAAATATTTGATCTCGGGTGTCGTTGTTGCGGCTTCGGCTGCATTCATGTAGCTGGCATGTTGACCAGATAGGTGAATCGATTCCGGCTGTAAGTTAGGGTCGTCCTTTAATTGGCGTAATAATTGCTGAATAATAGTTGGTGCCAATCTTGATTCAGCAATGACTTGACCACGATCCATGGTTAAAGCGCCGTTTTCAGCGATAAAAGTGACGATTGGCGATTTAGTCCCAAAAATCATTTGTAAATGACTATAGTGATTACCACTGGCGATGGCGAAGTGGATCTTGCGGTGCTTTAATTCTTGTAATTGTTCGTTGAAACGGTCGATCTCATACTGATGTTGATCGTTTAAAAAAGTGCCATCCACGTCTGTGGCGATTAGTTTGATTGTCAAAAAAGTACGGCCTCCCAAAAATCTGATGGCTCTATTGTACCGCTTGAACCGGGCGCTGGCTATCAGATTTTAATTATAGCTTAGCGTACTTTGGCTGCGCCAACACTCGCGTCAAAATTTGGCCTAAACGTTTGACACCAAGTTCGATCGTTGCCGTGTCTAGGTTGGTAAAATTGAGCCGGAGACCGTTAGCTTGATGACTAACTGGGAAAAGACTTGCGCTGGGGACGTAAGCGACTTTGGCTTGTGGTAAAATCACTTGCTTCAGTAATTCGCCAGTGTCGATATCAGCGGGTAAGGTTAAATAGATGAAGAAGCCGCCACGCGGACGAGTGAAGTTAACGGCAGCTGGCAGGTAATGATCTAGTGCATTTAGCATGGTTGCCATTTTAGCAGCATATGCCTGATTCATTTTGGCAATATGATCGCTGAGGTCATGTTGGTCTAAATATTGATCAATTGCGCTCATAACCAGAGTAGAGGATTGGACGTCATTACCGAGTTTTAATTCAGTTAGGGGCACCAACAACTCTGGTGTGGTGACTAACCAACCTAAACGCAATCCTGGCGATAAAATTTTAGAAAAGCTACCTAAACTAATAACGTGATCAGTGGTATCTAGACTAGCTAGTGAGGGTAACGACTCACCACTGAAGCGCAGATCGCGGTAGGGGCTGTCTTCTAAAATAATGACATCATAGCGTTGCGCCAAACGTAATAAAGCTTGACGTTTCGGTAATGATAGTGTGCTGCCAGTTGGATTTTGAAAATCGGGAATCGTATAAATAAATTTAACGTGGTGCGTCATTAACGTTTTCTGTAAAACGTTCAGATCCATACCGTCGTCTTGCAATGGCACTTCGTAATAAGTGGGCTGATAGGCATCAAAAGCAGAAAGTGCACCTAGATAAGTGGGCGCTTCAACCACAACACCATCGCCTGGATCAAGTAATAACTTTGCTGTTAGGTCGAGACCTTGCTGCGCACCTTGAGTCAGTAAAATTTCAGCAGCAGTAAAAGTCCGTCGTGGAGAACTGATGTGTTGCGCGATTTTAGCGCGGAGACTTTTTAAACCAGCGGCACCACTATATTGCAAGGAGGTGCTATCGGTTAAACTAGATGCAAAGGCGCTTTTTAATTCGGCTTGCGGAAATAAATGATTGTTAGGATAGCCGGCGGCAAATGAAATCAGCGCTGGGTCATTGGCGTAAGTAAAGATATCATTTAGTCCGTTGTCGCAAGGTTGAATTCGATTTGCAAATTTTACCATGGTAATCCCTCCAATAATTAATTACAGTGTCGTTTACGAGTTGTTGTCTATTATGATAAAATGAACGCAGTAATAAGTAAAACTCAGCTTTTTCATATTTAGATGAAATATATTCATCAGTATATTATTTGACGGCGTGTATTGAAAAAGCGCCAAGATTTTGAGCAGCTGGTCCTCGCACCCCGTACTTCATCTGGCCGCTAAACATTGAAACGTTGTTTGTACATAGTGAAGACAATAGAAAAAATTTATTTTCAGTGTCGATTTAAGACTGCTAGTTAACTTGAAGATTACGAACTATTAAAAATCCGATCTACTATCAAACGATCGAATTGATCAATAATTTAGGTAGTTCATTTTCAGAACTCGTACAACCCAATGTGAAATTTTCGTCATTATACTTGGTTACTGGTAAAGTCGGTGCGTTATTAAGGAGGAAATTTGAATGTCCACTTTCTCATACGAAATTTTTCATGCAGTCGTAGAACGTAAAACCTTTTATCAGGCCGCAGTCGCGTTAAATGTAACTCCCAGTGCGGTCAGTCATTCGATCAATCAACTAGAAAATGAACTTGGTTTTCCGTTGTTTATTCGTAACCGCACTGGCGTGGAATTGACCAGTGATGGTAAACGTATTTTGCCGATCGTGCAGGAAATCCTAAATACGGAAGAACGCTTACGTCAGGAAGCGGCCAACATCAATGGGTTAAATGCAGGCTCGATTCGGATCGGTGCTTTTAGTAGTGTGTGTATCAGCTGGTTACCGCCGATCATTCAGAAATTCAAGCAGCAATATCCGGATATTGCGATCAGTATTGTCCAAAGTGATTTCAACGATATTGTCAATCAAGCTAAAATTGGTACGATCGATATCGGTTTTTCCGCTTTGCCGATTGCTGATCCATTGGTGGTCACGCCGCTGATTGCTGATCCGATTTTCTGTATTACACCGCAAAATTTTGTTCCGGCACATAAAAGTTATATTACCGCTGCTGATGTGGCTAATCAGGATTTTATTTTGCAGCAAACCGATTATGATCGTGACACTAAACGCGCGCTGGATCGTTACAATGTGCGGCCGAATTCGTTACGCTACAGTATTGATGATCAATCAATTTTAGCCATGGTTGAAAGTGGTCTTGGCATGGGTATTTTACCAGAGTTAGCCTTACAAAAATTATCCGGTAATGTGAATATTTATCCATTTGATCAAGACTTTCATCGTACGGTAGCTTTAGTGGCCAATAAGGTCCAAGCCGTCGCGCCATCAACAAAAAAAATGTTGCAGGCGATCAAAGCATATATTGATCAACGATATCCAGAGAATTTACTGGCATAAGAAAAGGGTGGGATGGTCGGCTTTTAGCAGCGACTCATCCCACCCTCTGTGTTTAATCTAAGTCATATTCGGCACTTGATTGTGCGGTTCTCTGTTTTCGTTTTAAGCGGAAGTACTTAGTGATCTCGAGACAGATCACTGAGCCAAAAATTGCTGGCACCGTGATCCACCATGCAGAAGTGGATAAATTGGTGAGAGCGAAAGCTTGCTGAAGCCAGGGCACAAAGGCGGTGGCCAAAACTAGACTGATCGCGATGGTGACACTGATATTTAAGGGACGATTATGCTTGAGTGTGCGCCAACTCAGCATTTGATGGGTTTTGATCGGATAAACGTCGATCACTGAGCCCAATGCCAGTACCAGAAAGGCCATCGTCATTCCTTGTTCCTGCGAACCGCCAGTTAAGCTGAAACGGCCAAGGTAGTAAACGCCGCCGACTAATAGCGTGAAGACTAAGGCCCGTAACCCTAACCGCCAACCGAGACCATCGGCAAATAACGAGCGATTTTTGCTAACTGGCGGTTGTTGCATGTTATCGCGATCACCAGGTTCGTAACCGATATAAAAGCCGGGGAGTCCGTCGGCTAGTACGTTGATCAGCAATAGCTGTTCGGCAATGAGAATAGTGCCCCAGCCGAGACTGACGCTGATCAGCATCAAGAAGATCTGAGCAAAGTTGACACCGACTAAGAATTCGATCGCTTTTAAAATATTATGGTAAACGGTGCGGCCTTCTTCGACCGCATCGAGGATCGTGGCAAAATTATCATCGGTGAGGATCATGTCGGCGGCATTTTTAGAAACGTCGGTCCCAGTGATCCCCATTGCGATACCGACATCAGCGGCTTTCAGCGCGGGTGCATCGTTGACGCCATCACCGGTCATAGCAATCGTGGCGCCGTTAGCTTGCCAAGCGGTAATGATCCGCAATTTGTCTTCCGGAGAAACACGGGCAAAAACACTATAGTCGGCAATATTATCTTTTAGTTCACGATCACTTAGCTGGCGTAATTCGGCACCGCTGATTGCTTGATCACCGGCTTGCAAGATGCCAATATCACTAGCAATTGCTTTGGCGGTGGCTAAATGATCACCAGTGATCATTACCGGTTTGATGCCGGCTGCATGAGCTTTGGCAATCGCTGCGGGTACTTCAGGGCGTGGTGGATCAATTAAGCCAATTAAGCCAACTAGGGTCAGTTCTTGCTCGATCTCGGCCCAGTCAGCTGTCGGTTTAGTGGAAAATTCACGATAGGCGATCCCTAAAATACGTAAGGCGTTGGCCGCAAAATCGTTGTGTACCCGCATCATTTCTTTTGGTTGCTGTGCCAGTTGTAGTCGATCGATGGCGCCTTTGACGATCACGACATAATGACCGTCAGGCGTTTCGTGTAAAGTTGCCATGGTTTTCTTAGTTGAATCGAAAGGATCTTCATCTAAACGTGGATAATCTTTTTCAAAGTCACGACGGTGCAAATTGAATTTTTCCAGGAGATGAACAATTGCTAGTTCGGTTGCGTCGCCATGGGCTTCACCGTCATCGGTTACTTCAGCATTGGTAGCTAGGCCCATATACGTAAAGGCTTGCTGTTGCTCAGGCGTCAGTTCATTTAGATCATCTATTTTCTGTACTGGCTGTTCAGGTTGCCAAAAGCGGGTGATCGTCATTTTATTTTGTGTTAACGTTCCTGTTTTGTCGCTGGCGATCACATTCACATTACCGATTGTTTCTACCGCAGTCATTCGGCGAATAATTGCCCGGCGCTGCGCCATTTTACGTACCCCATGAGTTAAACTTAGGGTGACGATCACCGGTAGTGTTTCGGGAACGGCAGCGACGGCTAATGAAATTCCGATCAACAAACTATCAGCCATATTATCTTGATACAAGAAAAAGTTTAAAAGAAAAATCAGTACACCGGCAATTAAAGCAATGGTGGTCAAACGCAACGCTAACTGAGATAAGCGTTGTTGTAGCAAGGTTTTTTGTTTTTTAGTTTTGTTCAGCAATGTGGCGATCTTACCAAGTTCGGTATGCATTCCGGTGGCGGTCACCACGAAGCTACCGTTACCTTGCGTGACTGCCGTGCCGGAGAAAACTAAGTTAAAACTATCGCCAATACTGTCGGGGTCAGCCGCCAAAGTTTCCGTTTGTTTACTGATGGCTTCACTTTCGCCGGTCAAAATGGCTTCGTCGATGGTCAAATTCTGCGCCGTTAACAATCGACCGTCAGCTGGTACACTATTACCCGCAGTCAGTAAAACAATGTCGCCGGGAACTAATTCGGGTGCAGGTAAAGTCGTTTTAGTGCCTTCCCGTAAAACAGTAACGGTCGGAACGTGTAGATCTTGCAAAGCTGCTAATGCTTTTTCCGCGTGATGTTCTTGGAATAAAGTAATAACGACATTTAAAACGATGATCGCGCCGATGACGATCACTTTCAGCCAAGAACTATCGCTGGTGATAGCTAAGTATGCTGCGATCCCGGTGGCGATCAATAAGATAATGGAGGTAATATCGGTAAGCTGCTGAATGACCTTGCGCCACAGCGGGATTGGGGGCGCTGCGGCAAGTTCATTGGTGCCAGCAATAGTGCGTTGTTTGTCGACCTGTGCTTCAGACAAGCCTTGTTGGGGGTCAACTTGGTATTCGCGGCAAATGTCACTGCCGCTGCGAGTGGCATGTGTCATGTTGAGTCGCCTCCTTTATTGGCTTCAGAAATGAATAAACCTACAATTTAATTGTAACAAGCAGTTAAATTAATTGTCAAAATATGTACTAGCAAAGTCGATCAAAAAAGCGCCACCGAATATTTGGTGACGCAGGACACGGTTAACTCATATGCAGACCACCATCGACGGTGATCGTTTGACCAGTAATATAGTCTGAACGGTCATTAGCCAAAAAAGTGACTAAATTGGCGGCATCTTCTGGTTCCTCAATGCGCCCTAAAGCAATGCGCTCGCTAAACTGTTTCAATGCGGTTTGCCGATCGGTTTGGTCTAATTTTTCGGTTTGTGCGTTGACTAATTCCCATAATGGACTGTTAACAATACCTGGTGAATAAGAATTGACTGTGATATGATAAGGCGCCAGTTCTTTGGCGGCTGCTTGGGTCAAACCACGGACAGCAAATTTGCTAGCAGAGTATGCACTGAGCAGGGGCATTCCCTCCATGGCGCCTAAACCAGCGGCGTTAATAATTTTGCCGCCGTGTTCTTGCTTTTTCATGAACCGCGCCGCTGCTTGAATACCGAACAGGACACCTTTAACGTTAACTGCCATTAAATCGTCCACTTCTTTATCAGTAACTTGCTCAACAGGACCGACTTTAACGATACCGGCATCATTGACCATGACGTCGATATGGCCATGCTCGGTGACGACTTGCTCAACTAAATGTTGGACATCATGTTGGTAAATGACATTCGTTTGGTAGGCTGCTGCACGATGGTGTTGCTGGTGAATTTCTTTGACGGTACGTTGTGCGGCAGCGAGGATAATATCGGAAGCAGCCACGAAGAATCCGTCGGCGGCTAAAGCTTTAGCGATGGCGCGACCAATACCCTGTCCGGCGCCGGTGATGACTGCAATTTTTTGTGGCATATTAATAGTTCCTCCTATGAATATGGTTTCAGGTTTAGTATAGCATCGATATGCGTTTATGTTTAAGCAAACGCTAGCTTTGGTTGTCCCGCTTGTCAAAGCTGGGTCAACAGCTTATACTAAAATGTATTGTTGAAGTCGTTATAATACGGTAATGAATTCTAAGTTAATCACTAATGTATAAATAATCTATATCAATGAATAATCAATGCATATAAGGGGCTACGAAAAATGAAAAAAGAAACTGTCAAATCATGGCTGTGGGTCGTGATTGATATTGTGATCGTCGTAGGTGTGGCAATGTTATTGCGCACTTTCCTGATCACGCCACATAATGTGGATGGGCCTTCAATGGAACCTAATTTTATGGACAATGATCGCGTGCTAGTTTGGCGCCACCCCACACTTAAGCGTGGGGATGTGGTGATTCTACACGCACCAGATGGATCGTTATATATCAAACGAATTATTGGTTTACCGGGCGATACCGTGACGTCAAAAGATGATGTAATGTACGTTAATGGTAAGAAATACGATGAACCTTACTTGAACAGTTATAAGACACAATGGGCGGATGATAACAACGGTTTGTTCACGCAAAACTTCTCGTTAAGCACATTGAAAGCAACGAATTATGCCAAGAAGGTACCGCAGGAATCATACTTTGTCATGGGTGATAATCGGCCGATTTCAAAGGATAGCCGAATGATCGGTTTTGTTAAACGTAATAAAATTGAAGGTAAAGTCGTTTGGCGTTATTGGCCACTGAACAAAATGTCGATTTATTAGTGTGTATCATTAAGTTAATGACTAACAGCGAAGGAGTTGGACGTAATTTACTTACGTCTAACTCCTTTTTTGTACTTCTGAACCGTATAGTTAAACCGGGTTCCATAAGGCAACCTTATTAGCGGAGTAGCTGGAATGTCATACGCTCCTTTTTTGCGCATTGTTTTCATTGCGGCGGCGTGCTAGATTAAAGCTAAAATGATGAAAGTAGTGACTTGAATGAAAAAGGATGGGCACAGCCATACAGAATTTTGTCCCCATGGTAGTGGCGACGACGTTGAATTGATGATCCAAAAGGCTATTAAATTTGGCTTTAGCGAATACAGTATTACCGAGCACGCGCCGTTACCACCGGATTTTAAGCACGATTACGCTGGTGCGATGACTGGCTTGACTGAAGCCTCAATGGCGTTGAATGATCTACCAGCTTATTTCAAGAAATGCCAGCAATTACAAGCAAAATATCGCGGGCAAATTAAAATCAATATTGGTTTTGAACTAGATTTTTTGCCCACTCAAGTCGCTTGGACCCGTGATTTTTGGGCTGAGTATGGCCCACAGACGCAAGATAACGTACTTTCAATTCATTTTATGCAAGGGGCAGCTGCTAAGTTTTGGTGTGTTGATGATACTACCGCTGACTTCAAAAAAGGCTTACTCGATCCACAAAATGGTGATGCTCAGGCCTTATACGGCCAATATTTACAGGCGTTGCTGGTTGCCGTACAGACTGATTTAGGCCCCCACGCACCAACACGATTGGGACACATGACTTTGATTAAAAAATTCCAAGACTATTTTAATTTACCAACTAAATTTAATGCGACCAATTTGGCCTTAGTTGATCAATTATTTGCTAGTTTAAAACAGCGCCATTTTAGTTTGGATCTAAATACTGCTGGGTTATATAAGCCTTACTGTAATGAGACTTATCCTTATTCTGACTTGATTCTACGGGCACAAGCGGCAGGTATTCCGTTAATTTATGGTTCAGATGCTCATAGTATTGCCGAAGTTGGTCATGCCTATCATCAGATCGAAAAATTTGTATAAAGCCGCTTGACTTTTTGAAAACAACTGCTATTATGAGAACAACATTAAAAATAAAATGAAGTTTTGATTAGAAAAAGTAGCAAGCAAATGTTTCGAGAGAGTATCCAGACGGCTGTGAGGATATAGCATAACTTGTGAACACACATCTATGAACTTTGGCGCTGAATCACAGTAAGCACCAACGCAGGGTCTGCGTTAAAAACTGTTACAAGTTAATTTGATTCTAGTGTGATTATTCAGCGCACGTTTTAAAAATGACACTTAATTTGCAACTTGAGGTCTGGCCTGTAAGGTCCAGATAAACTTGAGGTGGCACCACGATCATTCGTCCTCGTAAGCGATAAGCTTGCGGGGATTTTTTGGTGCGCCCGGCATGGGCGTCAACTAGGTGGTGAAAGTCCACTGCGGGCCGTAGTAGTCGGAACCGCTAGCCAAAGGCAAGGCCTTTATCGTGAGGTGAAGACTGAAGGAAGCCTGATGAGCAAAGTACTGCACCGATGAACAAGAAGCAGCTATAAGGCCGGAAGTAACTGGATAAGGTGGCCAAACACACTGAAGTCCGATACTACCCGAAGTTACGACAGTAAAGCTGACGGTGACATGGTACGAAAGTTGACGTTCTTACCCGGGGAGACCTGTACACACAATCCTGATTTTCTTAGGGAATACCCAAATGACAAGGAAATATGAGTTCAAAGCAAGTCAGAAATGGCTGGTTAAGTGTACAGGAGTCAGCCGAGGTCATAGTAGTGGGTAACCATGAAGGACCAAACAATAATAACTCATATTGCGACTGGAAGTGAAGACGATGCGAAAATCGCAGAAAACAGAACAAGCTGACCGCCAGCGGATGATAGGTCTGGAAGACCAAAGACAAACTGGGGCGCGTAGTATCGCCTCCGGTGAAGGAGAAAAGATGAGTGGCACTCAGTTTCAAGCATTAGTTTTGGCCCGCAACAACCTGAATTTGGCTTATCAACGTGTGGTCAGGAACAAAGGGGCGGCCGGAGTTGACGGTATGACCGTTGATGAATTGAAACCGTACCTGAAAGTACATCGCGAAGAATTACTCGCAGAATTGGCCAATGGGACTTATAAACCGGCACCAGTCAAGCAAGTCTCAATTCCAAAGCCCAACGGTGGAACGCGTAAGCTTGGCATTCCGACCGTGATCGACCGGCTAGTCCAGCAGGCCGTGGCCCAGGTCCTTTCGCCGATATATGAACAGATCTTCGCCAACAATAGTTTTGGTTTTCGACCCCAACGCAGTGCACATGACGCAGTTCAACAGGTCGTTCAGCTAGATAATGCGGGTTATCACTATGTGGTTGATCTGGATTTGAAGGCCTACTTCGATACGGTTAATCATGACATGCTTATGAAGTTTCTCAAGCAGCGAATTAGTGACCGCTGGATACTACGGCTCATTCGCCGTTTTCTGACTAGTGGCACCATGAATGGGCAATTGTTTGAACGCAGTGAGAAAGGCACACCGCAAGGCGGGCCGATCTCGCCACTGTTAGCGAATATTTATCTCAACGAATTCGACCAAGAACTAGCTAGGCGCGGTCATGAATTTGTCCGTTACGCCGATGACTGCAATATCTTTGTTAAAAGTCCACGCGCGGGCCAACGAGTCCTCGCTAGTGTGACTCGTTTTCTCGAGCATGAGTTAAAACTCACGCTCAATCAGGAAAAGACACAAGTGGTCGCCACCAACAGAATGAAGTTCTTAGGTTTTACGTTGGGCCACACTAAAGGCAGGGCTTTTCCCTATCCGGTGTGGTCAGCGAAGCAGCGAGTTAAACAAGCATTGAGGCGGCTGACTAAGCGTAATCGTGGTGTATCCGAAGACCAAATAATGGCAGAGATTCGTCAAAAGATGCGCGGTTGGTTGCAGTATTACAGCTTGGGTAGAATGAAGCGGTTCATCACGGAATTAGATGCGTGGCTGCGGTCACGTATTCGCCAGTACATTTGGAAACAATGGAAGAAAGCCAAAACTAGAGAGAACAACTTGAGCGGATTAGGATTTACGAAAGATGAAGCTAAGCTATCCGCTAACACGCGTAAAGGGTACTGGCGGACAGCGCATAGTAAAACGCTGTGCCGTACCCTAACTAACAAAGAGCTGGAACGTCGTGGACTCATTAACTTGAGTCAGACGCTCCAGCAAATTCAGAGTGCTTAAATTATTGAACCGCCGTATACGGAACCGTACGTACGGTGGTGTGAGAGGACGGTAACTTACAATTACCTCCTACTCGATTATTCAGAGTGTTTGAAAAAGCGATTAGACACTGGAACGTAGCCTAGCTTAGCGATAAGATACGCGCAGCGAATCGTTAGCTAAGCGTAGCTAGGTGGAAGTGGCTGCTTTTTCAAACACGTTTCCGCAAACCCAGTTAGCTAAGCGCAATAATCTGCTTTTCCAAACACGTTTCCACAAACCCAGTTAGCCAAGCACAATAATTATTCCGTAAACACATTTTCACCAATCATCAACTCAAAAAAGAAAGGGGCACTGACCATGTTGAATCGTAATTTACCAGTCGGTACGCGCGATGAATTTGGTGTCGTCGCACAGGCTAAAGAAAAAATTACCGGCCAGATTCAAACTTACTTTCGCAGCCGTGGTTTTCAAAAATTGACCACACCGTTACTTGAATATAAGGCGGTGTTCAGCTCAATGGAGCAACAAACTTATCAGCCCTACCAGTTACTAGATGAGCACGGGGAGACCTTGGTTTTACGGCCTGATCTAACTTTACCGGTGGCACGGGTGATGAGCACCACCGGTATCAAGACGCCAGTCAAATGGTATTACAGTGGCGAGGTTTTCCGAGTCAAAAAGCGCTTATCCGGCAGCTATAACCAGCAAACACAGGCCGGAATTGAAATTATTGGTTATCGTTCGTTAAAAGCCGAATGGGAGTGTTTGACTGCTGCAATCGAACTTTGTCAGCAATTGGCGGTCAGTGATCTCCACGTTGAGTTAGGCCACGCCCGTTTTGTTAAGGCGGTGTTACAGGCATTACCGTTGAATACCCTGCAACAAGCAACTTTGCAACGCACATTATTCAGTAAAAACGTCACTGCCTATCAAGCTGTGATCGCGCCACTAGCGGATGATCCCTTTTATCCCTTTTTACAAGTTTGGCCGTGGTTGTTTGGTGATTTTGAGCAGGTACTCGCTAAATTAGAGCTGTTACCGGCAATGCCTGAGTTACAGTCGATCATGCAAGAATTATCCGCTACTCAAGCCTTTTTACAGCAACAATTTCCCCAGCAAAAAATTGAGCTAGATCTATCGATCGAATCGCCGCAGGCTTATTACACAGGGATGATTTTTCACGGTTATAGCGATTCGACGGCCGAATTTTTGTTCAGCGGTGGGCGTTATGATCAGTTGTTATCCAGCTTTCAAAATACGCTGCAGCCTGCTGTTGGTTTAGCTTTTGAAGTTGATCAATTAGCGCAATACACGGCGGTCACCACGACAACGCCCACGACTTTGATCTACTTTGATGAAGCCAGTTGGGGTGCGGCACAACAAATTTTGCAGCAACAACCAAATAGTAGTTTGTGTTTGGCGGAAACTAAGCACGAAGCGGAGCGAATCGCTCGGCAAACCAACAGTAGACTGATCGACGTCACGGAGGTGCAACCATGAGTGCATTGAAAATTGCTTTGACCAAAGGCCGTACCGAAAAACAAGTACTGCCGTTACTGGAAGCTAGCGGTATTGATTGTACAGCGATCCGCAATAAGCAGCGGCGGCTGATTTTTAACGATTTGCCTGATTATCATTTTATCCTGGCAAAAGGGCCGGATGTGCTGACTTACCTCAATCGCGGTGCGATGGATATCGGTATCGTCGGTAGTGATATTTTGGAAGAACAGCACAACGAACAATACGAAATGCTTGATCTGCAAACGGGTAAATGTCATTTCGTCTTAGCGTCGACGCCGAATTTCGATCCTTATCAGGTCAAACGCAAAATTATCGCCACTAAATACCCGAACATTACTCAACGATATTTCCGTAGTATCGGTGAGGATGTGGAGATCATCAAGATCGAAGGCTCAGTGGAATTAGCGCCGCTAGTCGGTTTAGCCGATGCGATCGTCGATATTGTCGAAACCGGCACCACCTTAAAAGAAAACAACTTACAAGTTTTCGCAACTTTACAGTCGGTCTCGACGCGATTAGTCGTTAACCGGTTAGCCTTAAAGCAACATCAAAATGCGATCCAGCAATTGATCACAAATTTACAGCAAGCAATTCAAACGGAGGTCTAGCACATGGAAATTTTACAACAATCATTGGCGGAACTTAAAAAACAAGTGAATCAACGGACGCAACAAGCGACTCATCCCGAAGTTGAAGCCAGCGTCGCGGCAATTTTGGCTGATGTCCAAGCAAATGGCGACACCGCCTTGCGGCAATACAGTGAAAAATTTGATGGCGTGACCCTAACTGATTTGCAAGTGCCACAAGCGGAGATCGATGCGGCTTATAATAACAGCGCGCCAGAATTACTGGCGGCTTTAAAATTAGCCCAGCGCAATATTACTTCCTTCCATAAAAAGGAAATCAGCTATGGCTTCATCGACAGTGAGCGTCCTGGCGTGATCCGCGGTCAAAAAGTGACGCCGTTGGCCGCTGTTGGCTTGTATGTCCCCGGCGGAACAGCCGCTTATCCCTCAACGATCATGATGAGCGCGATCCCCGCTAAATTAGCTGGTGTCAAAAAAATCGTCATGGTAACTCCACCACAAAAGGAGGGTATCAACCCTGCCGTTTTAACTGCTGCTAAATTAGTTGGTATCGATGCGATCTACCAAGTTGGTGGCGCACAGGCTGTTGCGGCGTTGGCTTACGGCACGGAAACCATTCCGCAAGTCGATAAAATTATGGGCCCCGGTAATATTTTTGTTGCGACCGCTAAGAAACAAGTATTTGGTAAGGTCAGTATCGATATGATCGCTGGACCTTCGGAAATCGGGATTATCGCTGACGACAACGCCAAGCCAGCCCAAGTCGCCGCGGATCTGTTGTCACAAGCCGAACATGACAAGTTAGCTCGGCCGATGTTGGTCACACCAAGTTTAGTTTTAGCCCAAGCCGTTAACGTTGAATTAGAAAAACAATTAGCCACGTTACCACGTCAAGAAATTGCCCGCGCATCATTAGATAATGAAGGGTTTATTGCAATCGTGGCTTCGTTAGCTGATGCGTTTACGTTGATGAATGCTATTGCACCAGAACATTTGGAAGTTCAAGTTGCGGAACCGATGCAATATTTGGCACAAATCGAAAATGCCGGCTCTGTTTTCTTAGGTAGTACAGCCTCTGAGCCGCTCGGGGACTATGTCGCTGGTCCGAACCATATTTTACCGACTAGTGGTACGGCGCGTTTCTTCTCCCCATTAGGTGTGTATGATTTCGTCAAGCGCACGCAATTTATTCAATACACGGCCGCCGCGTTGCAGCCAGAAGCCAGTGCCATCACGACTTTGGCGCGGACGGAAGGTTTGGAAGCCCACGCCCGGGCGATTGAAGCTCGTTTTCCTAATGCGAAGTCTTGATCAAGTTGTATCGGAACAAAAATAACCACGAAGAGGTGTAAGGATGAGACAAGCAAAAATAACGCGTAATACACAGGAAACGCAAATCACGGTTGCTTTAAATTTAGATGATGCCAGCACGATCAAAATCAATAGCGGCATCGGGTTTCTCGATCACATGTTGAATGCTTTTGCTAAACACGGCCGCTTCGGCTTGATTGTTGAAGCTAAGGGCGATCTCAATGTTGACCCACATCACACTACCGAAGATATCGCGATCGTACTTGGTCAGTGTTTTAAGCAAACTCTCGGTGATAAGGCCGGGATCGAACGTTTTGGCACCGCCTTTGTACCGATGGATGAAACTTTGGCTCGTGTGGTGATCGATTTATCCGGCCGCTCGTATTTAGTTTTTGACGCTGAGTTAACCAATCCGCGCTTAGGCACTTACGATACCGAAGTGACGGAGGACTTTTTCCAAGGCTTCGCGTTTAACGCTGAGTTGAATTGTCATGCTACGGTATTATACGGTCGCAACACGCATCATAAAATCGAGGCGCTATTCAAAGCCCTCGGACGAGCAATGCGTGGCGCGGTGGCAATCAATCCCGAAGTCAAAGGCATTCCATCGACTAAAGGGGTGATCTGATGTTAGTGATCGTTGATTATGATACCGGTAATACCCGCAATTTGAAAAAGGCGCTGGATTATCTCGGCATCGCCAACCAACTTTCCAGTGACCCAGCGACGATTTTAGCCGCCGATGGTTTGATTTTACCCGGCGTTGGCGCTTTTCAAAAAGCAATGGCGGCGTTAGCAGAACGTGGCCTAGTCACCGTTTTGCAAACGGCTGCCCAACAAGGGAAACCAATTTTAGGGATCTGCTTGGGCATGCAATTATTAGTTGAAACGGGTTACGAATTTGGGATCACCCGCGGTCTTGGTTTATTACCCGGTGAAGTGGTGCCGATCCCCGCTGATAATGGGCTAAAAGTACCCCATATGGGTTGGAACACCAATCAAGTCTTGCAGCCTAATCCGGTGGCTGACGTTTTTGATCAGCAAGCAACTTACTTCGTACACTCATTTTATGTCCAAACAGCGGCGAAGAATATTATCGCCCAAACCGATTACGGCGTGAAAATTCCCAGCATCATTCAACAAGATAACGTGATGGGGATGCAATTTCACCCCGAAAAAAGCGGTCAGGTTGGCCTACAAGGCTTGGCACGCTTCAATAAGGAGTTGGTTCGCATATGAAGTTATATCCCGCAATCGATTTAAAGAATGGTCGCAGTGTCCGGCTGTATCAGGGGCAATTTGACCAAGAAACGGTGGTCAATAATTCGCCGCTACAACAGGCCAAGCAGATCGCAGCTGCTGGCTTGACCAATTTACATTTAGTTGACCTTGATGGGGCCAAGGATGGCCGCCCGGTGAACCAAGCGATTATTGCTGCGATCGTCGAACAAACACCCCTACAAGTCGAAATCGGCGGCGGTATTCGCACCTTAGCGCAGATCGAAACCTATCTGAACTTGGGTGTTACCCGAGTGATCATTGGCTCGGCAGCTTTGACTGATCCTGAATTGGTCACTACCGCGGTCAAAAAATTCGGCGCCGCTAAAATTGTTGTCGGTATCGATGGTAAGCAGGGTAAAGTCGCTACCGAAGGCTGGTTGGCGCAAAGCCAAGTCACGATGGCTGACCTAGTCGCTGCCATGCAAAAAGTCGGTGTACAAACGTTTATCGTCACCGATATTGAGCGCGATGGCACCTTACAAGGTCCTAACCAAGCACAGTTAGTTGAACTCGCCGCACAATTTCCGATGGCAACTTTTGTGGCTTCCGGTGGGGTGCGCGATGCCCGCGATCTTAAAAATCTAGCGGCAGCGGGCATTGAGCACGCAATCGTCGGTAAGGCACTTTATGCCGGTAGCGTGACCCTAGCCGAGCTGGCTGAGCTTAGTCGGAATAAATCTGAATTGTAAAAACATACGAAAAAGGGGGTTGACCATATGTTAGCTAAACGAATCGTTCCCTGTTTAGATGTCGATCATGGCCGAGTGAAAAAAGGTGTTAACTTTGTGGATCTGACCGATGTTGGTGATCCCGCCGAAATCGCCGCAGCATACGAGCAACAAGGGGCCGATGAATTAGTCTTTCTCGACATCACGGCAACCAATGAAGCCCGCCGCGCAATGGTCGATACCATCGAAAAAGTGGCGGCACAAGTGTTCATGCCTCTAACCGTTGGCGGCGGCATTAAAAGTGTAGCTGATATGCAAGCTTTGTTAAAGGCCGGCGCCGACAAGATTGCTTTGAATTCAGCTGCAGTGACGCAGCCGGAATTGATCCAAGCCGGCGCTGAAAAGTTTGGCAGTCAATGTATCGTGGTGGCCATCGATGTTCGCTGGGATGAAGCCACCCAAGAATATCGGGTTTACGTCAATGGCGGTCGTAAAGCTGCTGATCTAGAAGCAATCAGTTGGGCTAAAAAAGTGGTCGCTTTAGGTGCTGGTGAGTTACTGGTTACCAGCATGGATCGCGACGGCACTAAATCCGGCTATGATTTGAAATTGTATCAGGCACTGACTGCGGCGGTCAATGTGCCGATCGTCGCTTCTGGCGGCTGTGGTAAATTAGCTGATTTCAACACCCTTTTTGCGGAAACTGACGTTGATGCTGCTTTAGCCGCCTCAGTTTTTCATTACGGCGAGCTAACCATTCCGCAAGTTAAACAAAGCTTGCGGGAACAAGGGGTGACTGTCCGATGATCCAACTTGATTTTAGCAAATTACCGCAACAATTACTGACCACTGTCATCACTGACGCAAGTAACGGCCAAGTTTTGATGGTGGCGTATATGAATGAGGAAAGTTGGCAAAAAACGTTAGCCAGCGGTGAAACTTGGTTTTGGTCGCGCAGCCGCCAAGCGTTATGGCACAAAGGTGAAACCAGCGGCAATACACAAAAAGTGGTGGCGATCCGCGTTGATTGTGACGCCGATACCTTGTTGATCAGCGTTACCCCAGCTGGGCCAGCCTGCCATACCGGCCACTATAGTTGTTTTTATCGTGATATTGAAGGCAATGAAATTTAATTTAAAGAAGGCAATAACTATGCAAACAGTCGAAGAACTTTATCAATTGATCCTACAACGGAAAAGTAATCCCGAAAAAGGTTCGTATACCGATTATCTATTCACTAAAGGTTTGGATAAGATCTTGAAAAAAGTCGGCGAAGAATCCACCGAAGTCATCGTCGCCGCTAAAAATCCCAGCGATGACGAATTTGTGTATGAAGTCAGTGATTTAGTCTATCACGTGCTGGTTTTAATGGCTGACCGCGGGATCAGTGTCGATGATATCAAAACCGAGTTGGCTAAGCGTGAAGGGCTAATGAGCAAAACACAAGAACGCCGCGAGATCGATAAATTATAGATTGATATTATCCGAAAAAAGTGAGTAGAGGAGGAACTGCGATGCTGAAAAAAACGGTCAGTCAGTTACAACCGTACGTGCCAGAAACGCCATTGCCGGAGCTAGAAAAGCAGTTAGGCTTAGCTTCAGTGGTTCGATTATCGGCTAATGAAAATCCATTTGGCACTTCACCAAAAGTCCAACAAGCTTTACAGAATTGGGACTTTAGCAACAGCCGCTATTATCCCGATGGCGATGCGGCAGCGTTGCGTCAAGCGGTTGCCGACTACGTTAAGGTGGCGCCGGAACGGCTGTTATTTGGCAATGGCCTTGACGAAGTGATCGAACTTGTTTCCAGGACTTTTTTGGAAACTGGCGATGAAGTTTTGGAACTCGGGCCGACTTTTTCCGAGTACAAATTACACGCGCAAATTGAAGATACAATTGTCCACGATGTGGCAGTACAAGCGGATGGTATCGCTGATTTGACCGCACTGGCTGCCGCAATCACGCCGAAAACGAAACTAATTTGGTTGTGTAACCCGAATAATCCAACTGGGACCGCTGTACCCCAAACAGAGATCGCTAAATTTATGGCGCAAGTGCCGCGGACGGTGTTAGTGTTGATCGATGAAGCCTATATTGACTTTGTTGACAAGCTAGCGACCTATACGGCGTTACCGTTATTAGATCAGTACGATAATTTAATGGTTTTGCGCACTTTCTCAAAGGCGTATGGTCTAGCTAACTTCCGCGTCGGTTACGCCGTGATGCCACCTAAATTAGCGCCGAGCTTGCAGTCGGTGCGCTTACCGTATAACTTAAGTGCGATCGCCCAATTAGCCGCTCAGGCCGCCTTAGCCGATCAAGCCTTTTTACAAGCGACAGTCACCCGCGTGCGCCAAGCGCGGCAGCAATGGGAATGCTTTTTGCAGCAGCACGGCTTTACTTTCTATCATTCACAAGCTAATTTCACCTTTTTCCAAGCACCACATGCGCTGAAATTAGCCGATTACTTACTGCACAACGGCTTTATCGTACGCACTGGTTTACGGCCAGATTGGTTGCGGATCACTTTTGGTACTGCGGAGCAGAATGAAAAGCTACAACAATTGATTCTAGCGTTTTATGAGAAATAAATAATCGTCAGCTATCAACTTCCTAATGAAGGCGTTGATAACTGACGATTTTATTTTGCGCTGATCACCACGCGATAATCCAGCGGCCGTTTACTGCCTAAAATAACCAACCGTTGCTCTGGCAAGCGAACTAAGTTTACTTGCGCCGACTCAGTCTCATAGTGCCAACTAAAGCCAGTTGAATTATAATCAATGCTTAAACAAGGTAGTTGTGATTCTGGAATTGGCCAACGTAGGTGCTGCTGCGGCGTGTGTAGCTGTAAATGATGTCTGGTGACCGTGAGCCGACTGATCTGTCGGCGTTGATTATCGGTCGGTAAGTACAGTATTGGCTGCTGGCCAACACCGAAATTTAATTCTAAGTGAAATTCAGGGGGTGCTGGCGCCAATAAAACGCGTTCAGCACCATGAAGATAGCCATTAAAGACTTGCTTCATCGATCGTTGTTGTATTGTGGGAGCCACGCTCAGCAGTGAAAACAGTGGGTTCTAGCTGGTCAGTAGCAACGACAAAAGTGAATTCAGTATTGGTCGCTACACCCCAATTACCAGCTTTGTCCAAAGCAACTACGGATACGGCACCGATATGACCACTGCGATGATAAAGTTCATCAACAAACGGATAAACGGCTTGGTCGCAGGCTTCTTGTGGGGTAGCACCAGCGCGGATCAATTCATTGATCTTAAATGGCAGCATGCCCTTCATCAAATCCTCGCCTAATCCAGTGGTAACCACGCCAGCCACCTTATTATCGCAATAAAAACCAGCACCAGGCAGTGGCGCATCACCGACGCGGCCTTTAGCTTTCATAAAAATACCCGTTGTTGAAGTCCCCGTGTGCAGCCGCCCACGGTAATCAAGACTGATCACAGAAACGGTATCATGGGTATTCAACACGTCATGGCGGGTAGCATTTTTACGTACTTGCTTGCCCCAGAAAGCCTGCATTTCAGGGGTCAGCATGTTTTTATTCGTGAAGCCGTGTCGTTGTGCATAAGCATCAGCACCGCTGCCGGCTAAAAAGTTATTTAGTTGTTCATGCGATAAATTACGCGCGACCGCGATCGGGTGTGCGATATCGTGTAAGGCAGCCACGGCGCCAATACTTAATGTGTCACCGTTCATAAAGGCAGCATCCATTTCTACAGCACCTTCAGCATTGGGTAGACCACCGTAGCCGACCGTATTAAAAGCTGGATTGCTCTCGACATCTTCAATTGCTGTTTGGACCGCATCCCCGCTTGGCCGCCCTTCACGCAGCTGCTCTGCGGCTTTAGTGACCCCATCCAGGCTCATTTGCCACGTTGAAATAATTCCCCAAGTCATATGGATTCCCCCTTAAGTAAGGTTTGATTTTAGTTAAATATAAAAATGAAAAACGTGCGCCAGCAATTTGCGGCAGCACGTTTGAGTCAAGCAACGACTAAATTGGGTAATCGCAACTGTTTTTCGCTGGCGCGCAACGCCAAAATATAGCCATTCTTGATAATCAACGTATAACGAACGTTGGGCTGTAACTGTAGTCGTTGGCCCAGATAATTATAAATTGGTAAAGCTGTGCTTGTAGCGATGCTCAGCCTCCTTCATTTATTACTATCTTCATTGTACTGATTATCAAGTGAAATATCAGCGATTTAGGCGCCAATTTTGTTTACAATTTGGTAACATTTTTTAGAATGCTTAAAAAAGCACTTGCTCAGCTGATTTTCCAGCACATTGATGCTACTTGGCTAGTGTGAAATGTGCTAGTCGGCGATGATCTCGATCACAAGTTTGCCTTGCGTATGACCAGCTTCCAGTAAACGATGTGCGGTGATCATACTAAGTTCAGAGAAGGGGAGACAACGGCCCAGTGGGACTTGTAATTTATTGTGACTTAGCAGATCGACTAAATGCTGTAACTCAGTACCATCTGGGACTAAATTAAAATCTTCCTGTGTCGCTAGATAGCGGCCATTTGCACTAAGTAAGTTCGTTGTAATTGGTTTGGTCGTTAAGTCGAGTATTACGTCGTATTGCTGCTGCATAGCAGTGGCTGCATCGACTAAATTAAAATCAGATTCCTGAGTGGTTTCGGGAGTGATGGCCGTAACTTCAGCACCAATACCCGCAGCTAGTTGAGCGGCCAATTGTCCAGTACAACTGGTGAAGTCGTTGATCAAAACATGTTGCTCATTTTCGACCGCTAAATGCATTACGATCGTTTGCCAAGCAGTTAACCCGGCAGTTGGTAGCGCAGCCGCTGTACGAAAGGCAACGTTGTCTGGTTTATAAGCTAGGTTGGCCGCATCGACTGCAACATACTCAGCTGCTGCACCGGGAGTCGTCAATGGTAGACGAGCAAGTACGGCGTCACCGACTAAGAAATCAGTGACGGCACTGCCAGCCGCAACGATGGTTCCTGCTAGATCCCAACCTAAGGTTAAGGGAAAATTTGCTGGAATTTGTGCAAGCAGTTGACCTGTACGCAATTGAATATCCAATTGGTCAATTGAAAAAGCATGCACTTTAACCAGTACTTGATGCGCAGAAATTTCTGGTTGTGGTTGTTCCGTCAAGGTCAACGCCTTTGCGGAACCGAATTGATTAATTACCATTGTCTGCATAACCTGATAGCCTCTATTCGTCATTAATTATATTCCATTATTATACAATTAGTTGTCGATGTCCAAGATATTGGCATTTATGCGTATTTATTGCCAGTATTTATGATCAATGTTAATTTGTTCTTAATCATAACGATAAAATGGAGGCGTAATAAAATGAACGAATTTGATGTCCAGAAGCGTTATCTGCAGTGTGTCACTTATATGATCACAAAGTTAAAAATGTTTGATCAAGGTTTTCGCGATTATGAAGGCCGTTACTTGCATATCATGGATACACGCGAAGCAACTACTGGAGAATTAGTGGAACTCAAAACTAATTTTAAACGTAGCTTGATCAATTTCGGTAGTTTAGTTGATCGCTTCCAGGAATTAGAAGCACCCACACAATATCAACAGCAACATCAGCATTTAATTTGGATCTATCGTGATTATGCTGCTGCTGTTTGTGATATGATCGATGCTTTTAACGTTACTGATTATGCGATTTGTCATACCAAACAAGATAGTGGTCACGCCCAACGAACACGTAGTCTGACTGATGTTAAACAATTATTGGCCGAAGAATATCAGATTGCTTAATATGTACTGAAAATAGGCGCTTTTACCCAATTATGACTAAAATTTGCATGATTTTTTGAGCTCGTTTAGGCGAATCAAGCTGGGATTAGTCCAGTTAGGCAGATTCTTTGGCGTAGATAGCGGTTCAATGTTAAATTGATGATGAGCAGCGCAAAAAGTAATTTCTGTAATAACTTTAATGTCAGTGAGTCTAAGGGGGCTTATAGATGATGTTCGATGTGCTATTTATTGGTAGTGGTCAAGGTGCCTGGAACGGTGCGATTCCCATGAGTCAAGCGGGGTTAAAAGTTGCAGTGGTCGAAGAAGATTTATTTGGCGGTGTTTGCAGCAATCGTGGGTGTAACGCTAAAATTACATTAGATAAGCCAGTGGAATTGGTGCGTAATATTGAACAGTTGCAGGGGCGCGGGTTTGATAGCGTACCCCAGATCAACTGGCCTGATTTGATGGCGCATAAGCATGAAGTGATTGGTCGGCTAGCGGCAAGCAACGAACAAAAATTGGTTAAAGCTGGTGTGCAAGTGATCAAAGGCCATGCCACCGTCACTGCTGCTGATACCGTCACAGTCGGGGCAACCGAATATAATGCAGAGAAAATTGTGTTAGCCCTTGGTCAGTTGCCGCATCGTTTGGATATTCCTGGTCAAGCTTATCTGCGGGATAGTACCGATTTCATGGCATTGACTCAGATGCCAGAACGGGTGACGATCATTGGCGCTGGCTATGTTGGAATGGAATTTGCGGCAATCGCTAATACAGCCGGGGCTGAGGTTAATGTGATCGTTAAAGGTCATCAGCCACTGCGCGAATTTTATCAACCTTACGTTGAACGATTAGTTGTCAGCTTACGTGAACGCGGCGTGCGCTTTTTCTATGATCAACAAGTCGAGTCAGTGACAGAGTCAACATCTGGTTTGTTACTGCAAGGGACTAATCAATTTGCTTTGGAAAGTGACTATATTCTTGATGCCACCGGCCGTGAACCTCATGTGACGGACAGTGGCCTAGAGAATATTGGTATCGCGACCAATGCAAATGGGATCGTTGTGGATGATCATTTGCAAACCAACGTTGCTGGCGTCTATGCAACGGGTGATGTGGTCGATAAAACACAGCCGAAGATCACGCCAGTTGCTATCTTTGAATCACAATATTTAGCTCAATTATTTACTGGACAGACAACGGCGCCAATTAATTATCCTAGTATTGCCACAACTGTCTTTACTTCACCACGGATCTCACAGGTTGGCATTAGCCCAACTGAGGCGGCTAAATCGCCAGATCAATATACGATCGAAACTTTTGAATATGCTGAAGATTGGTTCCGCCAAGTGCAAAATGAAACCGATGGCAGCCTGACCTTGGTTTTTGATCAGGAAAATATTTTGGTCGGGGCGGTGGAATATAGTAACGAAGCGGTTGATACGATCAATGGTTTATTGGAGGTCATTGAATTACGCTTGACCCATGAACAGGTTCAACGCTTTATTTATACTTTCCCTAGTCTGCAGCATAGCTATTTTCGTAAGGTTTAATAAAAAGTTAGCAGTTTTAAAAAAGAAAATCCGTTTAGAAATCATTTGATTTCTAAACGGATTTTTTAAATAGTTAAATATATAACGTAGCTCTATTCAGCCAAGTGCCGTGAGTCACTTCGACTAAGTGCTTTGACCTTTTGCCAAAGTGCGTGCAGACCAAAAGCAGAAGCAAATGATAGACACCAAGTGCAAGTATAGGTCAGGATAACGCCTAATAATATACTTTGACCGGTGAGCTGTTGTCCAAATAAATGCCAGATGAGTTGTGACCAGAAGACATTGGACAGATAAGCTTTATAGGCAAAACCGGCAAACTTGTGGACGAAGGCGGTAAAAGGTAACTTGCGTTGAATTTGAAAAAGTGCCAACGCGGCAATTAAGCCAATTGCTGCTAGATCATAGATCGTCATGGATGGTTTGTAATAAGGGGCATTAGCTAGATCAACTGGCGTACCGAATTGGTGTAATTCATAGTTTGTCCAGTAGAAACTAGCTAGGAAAATGACGACTAGAATCGGCCAAAATTTTTGTAGCATACGATTAAAGCTTGCCCGGTACTGCCAGGCAAGTACGCCGCCAACACCGTAAATAAAGAAACTGATAAATAAGCGATCAAATAAATACCAACTTTGGGCGTGTGGGCCCTGGAAAATCGCGGTGTCATAAAATAGCAACCAGGCAGCGGTGATGAGCAGCGTGCCGCCTAAAGTGATCCAGCCGCGTTTTTTGTTGGTCCCGCACCAATGACCGATGGCCCAAAAAAGTGGCATCAAAATAATGAATTGCAGCATCATGGTGTTATACCACAAATGTGGCGCCGCATTCCCATTAATAAAATGCCACAAGAAACTAGGTAGATCATGAAATTGATTGACTTGTTGCACATTGGGCATTAGTAATAAATAGGCGAAAGTCCACCAAATAGTCGGAATAAATAACGCGTGCCACTGCTTGTTTAAATAACTACCATAGGTTAGCTGGGCATTAAGCGTGGTGCGGGTGGTGGTATATAAAATACCAAATATAAAAGCTGGTGCTGTAAATTTTACTAAGTTATAGATGAGTCCAATGCCGAATTGACTTCCGGCTGCGGGGTGCGCTGTAAGTGCTAAACTTAAAATTGGTTGTAGCATAACAGCTGTACAGGCACAAAGCTTGAGATAATCGCCAATATCCACGTTTATTTCAAGCTTTTTTGACTTGCTCATAAGAAATACCACCTTTTCGATAATTGTGAGACCGATTAGGCAGTACGTTTCGCATTCAATCTAACAAATAATCTCAAAAGAAGCAAGCTAAATTTTAAGTGAACGTTTGCGTTCGGCAACAAATAGTTCAACTAGCGCGTTGGCAACAATTCGTGCAACGTTGGATTCTGTTTGTTGATTTTCCGTTAAGTAAATGGTGCGAAATGGTGGATTCGAAATGATGCGCGCTAGGTGCAATTGCCGGCCGACCTTTTGCCACGTGACTGCGGGAATGAAGCCAATGCCAGCGCCGCTTAATAATAATTCGCGAATTGTCGCGGGATCGTCGGCTTCATACTGGTAGTTTAAATGAATGTCTAAGGCTTCGAAGTAACTATCAACTGTATCACGTAGGGGATTGTGCCGCCCCAAACCAATCACTGGTAATCGTTGTAGCTCGGCTGGCGTAACGTATTGCGATTTAAACTGCTGCTGGGCGCTACCAACAAGAATTTCTTCATTTAGCAACGGAATGGCGGTACGGTCGAGCTGTGGTTGCCGGCTGGAGATAATAAAGTCAAATTGGCGCGGTTCGCTGAGCGTACTGATACGTTGAGTGAGCTGAACTGGTGCTGCCGGAAAGTGTTGTTGAATGATGTGGATGATTTCGGGAATTAGTGACGAGGCAACTTCGACTAAAAGGCGAATTGGCTTTAGTTTGTTAGTTGTTTTAGTCGTGACGGCATCGATGCCTTTTTGCAGTTGGTCAAGCACAGTGGTGACGTAAGAGAAGAAGAGCTGACCTTGAGCATTTAATTGAATGGTGCGGCCAGTACGGTCAAAAAGTTGTACACCTAGTTCTTTTTCCAGTTGATGAATTAATTTGGTCATAGCTGGTTGACTGATATAGGCTAATTTAGCGGCTTGGGTAATACTGTCAGTTTGGGCAGCGAAAACAAAGCCTTGTAATTGTGCAATATTCATTTGGATTCCCCACTTTAATAACTAATGGTTATTATTTATTAATATAATTCATTATACATCAGAATTAATTCGCGTTACATTAAGCTTGTGAGACTGATTAGACTGTTTCGTCAGAAGGAAGGAACAAACATGGATGCGCTATGGATTTTTCCTGGTCAAGGTGGCCAATACGCGGGGATGCTTAAGCAGGTACCAGCAGCATTGCGTCAGCATGTAGAAACATTGCTAGACTTACCGTTGCTAGATACGACGGCCGGCTACGCGGATTCAGTGCAACTACAAGTTAGCATTACGTTGCTGCAAGTTGCCCAAGTGCAAATGATCCAAAAAATGGGCTTTCGGCCACGCTTGGCGGCGGGGCATTCGTTAGGTGTTTTTGCGGCCGCCTATGCTTTAGATTGTTTAGCATTAGATGATTTATTCAAAATCGTTAAGCAACGCGCTGAATTGATGCAGCAAGCCTATCCTGTAGGCTATGGTATGGGCGTTATTGTGGGTTTAACGCGTGCGGAGGTTACCCAGTTAGTGGCACAAGTCACGACTACCGCAAAGCCCGTTTTTGTCTCAAACCAAAATGCTGAGGACCAAGTTGCCTTATCCGGTCATTTAGTAGCAATCGATCAAGTGTTAGAACTAGCCAAAGCCCAAGGTGCGGCTAAGGCATTGCGCTTGAACGTGCCAGTACCCTCGCATTCGCCATTAATGCACGATGTTGCAGAAAAATTGCAACAAAGTTTAGCCAAGGTCACTTTTAATCGTCCGCACGGTATTTATCTAGCTAATGACAATGGGCACGCCGCCAGGCAGATCATTCCTGTGCGCCGTGATCTAGGTGATAATCTAGTGCATCCAGTTTATTTTGAGTCGATGATGGCCGTTGCAACGAACTACGCGCCAGATGTCATTATTAATTTTGCACCGGGACATCCTTTCAAACAAGTGTTAGCACAAAAATTCGACGAGCAGCACCAACTCTACTTGGCGCAGTTTTCCAAGGCAGATATACATTACTTATTAGAAAAATGGGAAAGAGGTTCTAATTTATGAGTGATTCAGAACGAAATTGGGCAAGTCATCGCCAAGCTAAAGCCGCTAAATTAGCCAATGTCGCTAATTTACTTGATGGCAAGTTTGCCAAGACTGAAGCTGCAACACAAATTTTAGAAACATTGATCAGTAGTGGTGACAAGGTGGTTCTGGAAGGTGACAATCAAAAGCAAGCCAGCTTTTTATCCAAAACGTTGGCGGCAGTTGATCCAGAAAAAGTTCATGATCTGCATATGATCATGAGCAGTATTTCGCGACCAGAACATTTAGATATTTTTGAAGACGGTATTGCCAGTAAGATGGACTTTTCATTTGCTGGACCACAAAGTACCCGAGTTTCACAAATGATCGCTGATGGTAGTTTAAAGGTCGGCGATATTCATACTTATTTGGAACTTTATGCGCGTTTATTTGTTGATTTAATTCCGAATGTTGTCTTAGTCGCTGCTGATAAAGCGGATCACCAAGGCAACCTTTACACTGGGTATAATACTGAAGAAACACCAGTGATCGTTGAATCAGCTGCCTTTAAAGATGGTATTGTTATCGTTCAAGCCAATGAGATTGTGGATCAATTACCGCGCGTTGATATTCCTGGGGACTGGGTCGATGTGGTTATTCCGGCTGACGAACCTTATCAGTTAGAACCGCTATTTACTCGTGATCCACAAAATATTACTGAGATCCAAATTTTGATGGGGATGATGGCGATCCGCGGAATCTATGAGAAACATAACGTGCAATCAGTCAATCATGGTGTCGGGTTTAATACCGCTGCGATCGAACTGTTATTGCCCACTTATGGTGAACAATTAGGTTTGAAAGGGAAAATCGTGCCTAACTGGGAAGTCAACCCTACACCAACTTTGATCCCCGCAATCGAAAGCGGCTGGGTTCAATCGATCCACAGTTTTGGTGGCGAAGTGGGGATGGAAAAATACATTGCCGCACGCCCAGACGTTTTCTTTGTCGGCAAAGATGGAACCATGCGCTCTAACCGTGCTTTTGGTCAAATGGCTGGTCAGTATGCCTTGGATATGTTTGTAGGCTCAACTTTGCAACTGGATCAATTTGGGAACTCATCAACGGTTACTAATGGTCGTTTATCTGGTTTTGGTGGTGCACCAAATATGGGGAGCAACCCAACTGGTCGTCGTCATTCAACACCAGCCTGGCAAAGTCTAAAGCCAGCGGATGATCCTTTGGCACGTGGTCAAAAACTAGTTGTCCAGATGGTGGAGACATACGGTGCCAATAAACGGCCAGTATTTGTTGATCATTTGGATGCAGAAGAAGTTCGTAAAGAAGCCAAACTAGCTAATGTGCCAGTTATGATCTACAGCGAAGATACCACACATATCGTAACCGAAGAAGGCATTGCTTACCTATATAAAACCGATAGTATGGCTGAACGGCAAGCGGCAATCGAAGCTATCGCTGGGGTGACACCAATTGGGTTACGTAGTGATCCAGATACATTAAAGGATCTCCGTGCGCGCGGCATCGTTGCTTTACCAGAAGATTTAGGTGTTCGGCGGAATGATGCTAAGCGGTCATTATTAGCAGCACAAAACATGGCTGATTTAGTTAAGTGGTCAAAAGGACTTTATAATCCGCCAGCGAAGTTCCGTAGTTGGTCATAAAATGATGAACAGTATTGCAGAACTAGCTGTTGCCGCATTAAAATGGGAGGCCAATTTTACCCCTAAACCAGGTTTGGTTGACGCCGTTTCAAATGGTGCCCATCAGGACATGGATGTGACTTTATTTAGACGTTCTGCCACTAGTTTATCTTCGTATTTTGAAAGCATCGTACAGGTGTCGAGTGGCGCAACGCTCGATCGTTCATTACGAACGAAGATTGGCGCTTTAGGTCGGCAGGCTGAAGCAACTATGTATCAGACGACTAATGGTGTCAATACACACAAAGGAGCTATTTGGACCTTGGGGTTATTAGTCAGTAGCCTCGCGATCACACCAGATGCTGCGTTAGCAGATATTCTTACTGGAGCGGCTGCCTTGGCTAGTTTACCTGATGAAAAATTGGTTGCACCAAAAAAGTCCTACGGTGAACAAGCTCAGCAGAAGTATGGATTAGGCGGTGCTAAGGCGGAAGCGCAACAAGCTTTTCCGCACATTGCCCCCTTGCTACAATGGCCTTTAAATAGTCAGGATGATTGGTTAAGGGTACTGTTGCAACTTTATGCGACTGTTGATGATACGAACATTGTTCATCGCGCTGACTTGGCAACGTTACGTAATTTTCAAAAGCAAGCACAACAGATCGTTGCCGATGAACAGCCGGTGCTGGCCAATTCTCGGTTACGTGAGTTAGATCGTTTTACTTTAAAAATGAATATTTCACCTGGTGGCAGTGCAGATCTATTTGCGGCAATCAGATTTTTAACTTGGATCAATATTTATCGAGAGGAGCATGAATCATCATGGAAAAATTACATTTCACATTTAAAGCCACAGAACCTATCAGCCACCCTGTCCATGTAGGTGTGGTTGCGTCTGGGGACTTGGAGGTTATTATGCGGCCAACAACTAAAGATGCTGAATTAAATATTGTTACCGGTAGTGATGGCTTTCATGATACGTGGGAACATGTTTTACAACGCTTTTTTGCCCGTTATCCACTACAGGCTGACTTTGAAATCAATGATTTTGGGGCCACACCGGGTGTCGTTAATTTGCGATTAACTCAAGCAATGGAGGCGTTGAATGATGAACAATAGTTTTGTTGAATTACATGCACGGCAACGTGCACTAGCGTTATTGGACGCAGGTACGACGCGTGAATTGATCGATCCATTTGCCGATATGATCTCACCGCATTTGGAACCCCAGAATATTGTTCCAGAAAGCGATGACGGGGTCGTTATTATGAAAGGCCAATTAGCTGGGAAAGCTGCTGTAGTCATTGCAATTGAAGGCGCATTTCAAGGCGGCGGTATCGGTGAAGTCAGCGGGGCTAAAATTGTTGCTGCGCTGGAACATGCTTTAGCTGATAATCAGGCTGGCAATACGATCTATCCGGTTTTGATTTTAGATACTGGTGGTGTTCGGCTGCAAGAGGCTAACTATGGTTTACTATCGATTTCCGAAATTCAAAATGTGATCATTGCGTTGAAACAGTTTGTTCCCGTGATCGGCTTAGTTCCTGGCCGGGTAGGTTCTTTTGGTGGCATGTCGATCACTAACGCGCTGTTGTCTTATGTTATTGGAACCAACCGTGCGCGTATTGGTTTAAATGGCCCTGAAGTAATCGAACAAGAAGCTGGGGTTCAGGAATTCGACTCAAGTGATAAAGATTTGATCTGGAATACCTTGGGAACCACGGAACGGCAAGCAACAGGCATTATTGATGAAGTTGTAGCTGATGACGTGACTGCATTTAAACAAGCGATTATCGCGGCTATTGACGAGAAAAAAGATAGTCACCGCGATCAGCAAGTTGATTTTTATCTATCATTATTGGATCAACTTGATCCTAGTCAACCACTGGATATTGCCGGCTATCGTGACCTTTATCACCAAGTTAAGGTAACAGAACATCACTTGGCTGCGGCAAAATCAAGTGCTGTTGCTGGCACCAAGAGTCGTGGCCGCTTATGGTTTGAACAATTAACGGGTATTAAAAACGCTCAAAGTGAGGTTGCAACAGTATTGCATGCTCAAGCCGATGGCCGTGAGTATATTGCCATTGTACCTGATGCACAAAATCGTTTCCCGCGTGTACGTGAAGGTGAAGTTGGGTTACTTGAAGGCTATACTGTCGCGTCAGTAGTCAATGACTTGATCAAGGCGGATCAAGCCAAGGCAAACAAGACACCATTAGTGTTGATCGTTGATGTTCCTAGCCAAGCATACGGTTATAAAGAAGAATTGATCGGGATCCACATGGCATTAGCCTCTAGCGTTAGTGCTTATGCCCGTGCACGGCAAGCAGGACACAAAGTCGTTGCCTTTATTCCTGGCGATGCGGTTTCCGGTGGCTTTTTGGCACATGGTTTGCAATCTAATCGATTGATTGCATTGGATGATTTAGCGATTACGATTCAAGCGATGAGTAAAGCAAGCGCCGCACGAATCACACAACGGACGATCGAAGAATTAGAAGAAGCAACGAAGCACGTTCCCGCAATGGCTTACGATATTAAAAATTATCAAAAACTAGGCGCACTGTATCAATTAGTTCCTGGTGTAAAGGGCTATGATGATGATCCTAAAGCTATTGCCACGATTCAAGCGGTTATTGCTGAAGCTTTAGCTAGCTTAGATGACGTACCTGCAGATATGAGTTTCCGCTATACGAATTCAATTGCTAAACAAAGCGGCCGGGTGGCGACTAATCAAGTCCGTCAGCTGATGGATGAACAATGGAACGGATAGCGCCACATACGCTGCTTAAATTAAAAACGGTAACCGACTTGATTTTCACTGGTGACTTACCAGAATGGGTAACGGATATGTTGGCGCAAGCACCATACGTCATTGTCCGACGTGGTCAGCAAGATACACAGATTCCGATTGGTATTCGCGGTTATCAGAAAAATCAACGCTTCGCTGCTTGGCTGCCGCTAGGCGCATGGCAACAAGTAATTACGCCACAGGCGGCGCTAAAATACTTACCACAACTGGCTGCGACTAGACAAACTTTAGCTGCTTTTCAAACCTTACGGCAGATCACGCCGCTTTTAGCTGATTATCAGTGGGGTGTCGGTGGTAGTTTACAATATGAATTAGTTACTGGTTTACCGATGGCTCGTGCAGCTAGCGATGTGGATGTGATCATGACGTTGCCACCCAAAAAAATGACGCCAGCAACGGCCAAGCAGCTAGTCACTACTTTAAAGCAAATGAGCCAACACGTTGATATTCAAGTAGTCGCTGATGAATATGGCTTTTCACTAGAGGAATACGGGATGCAGCGCAGCACGGAAATTTTAGTTAAATCTAATCAGGGACCACAATTGGTTCATGACCCGTGGACTTTTATTCAAGAGCGGTGTGACTAATGAAACATCATTTAGCCGATGGAACAGAACTAGTTGTTGATATTCAGGGTCAAAGGCGGCCAATCATTTTTCTCAATGGTTTTGGTGGTTATTTAGAAATTTGGACCGCCCAACTAAGGCCATTGCTGGCTAACGGTTACCAAACGATTCGTTTTAATTATCGCGGTCAGGGTGGTTCAAGCGGTGGTTACGCTGCTAGCATAGCAACTTTAGCCTGTGATTTAGCCGATCTATGGTCCAGTTTGAACGTTACGCGTCCGGTAATCGTTGCGCATTCGATGGGGGCCAGTGTCTTGTGGGCGTTGCGGGCTGATTTTCCACAGTTAGTGCCACAAGCACAAGTGATCGTGGATCAGTCACCTAAAATGCTTAATGCAGCTGATTGGCAGTTTGGTTTTTGTGATGCGACAGCCAGTAATTACCAAAAATATTTAACGCAGGCACGCGGACACGAAACCTTGCATGGGTTGGTTCCTGAGGTGATGCGGCCTCTGATCAGCGCGCAGCTTAAGGCACCGTTCAAGCGGCAACAAGCTCACATGTTACTGGAAACTCATTTTCAAGCCGATTGGCGCGCACAAGTTCAGATTGAACAGGTACCAACACTGTTCATCAGTGCACAGCAAAGCCCATATTTTGCCAGTGGCTTTGGTAAGTGGGCCGCCGCACTTAATGCAAAGATTCAGGCAGTGACGATTGCGGATTGTGGGCATGATATTATGGCTGAAGTACCGGCAGCATTCAATCAAACATTAAGACATTTCTTACGTCAAACTTGTTAAAGAAGACCAGCAAAAGCTGATCTTCTTTTTTCATTAGTTATTTTAATTTGTTCACTGGTCTTTTATGCTAATATAGAGACAAAAGGGCGGTGTTAGCGATGAAGCCACGTAAACGAGCGCGCTTATGGCAAATTATTAAGGTGCTACGTCAATATAATGTACTACGTAATTTTACTCATCAAACCCATCCGGAACAGGTACGGCAGGCTTTTACCGAGCTGGGGCCGACTTTTATTAAGGTTGGGCAAATGCTATCGACCCGCACCGATTTGATCACACCTGAATTTGCTCATGTGCTCAAGGGATTGCAGGATCAAGTGCCGGCTGATGATTTTACGGTGGTTAAGGCGACGATCGAAGCCCAAACAGGTAAAAAGTTAACCGAGCAGTATCAGCAATTTGATCAACAGGCGTTTGCGTCAGCGTCGATGGGGCAAGCCCATCATGCAGTCACTAAGGCGGGCCAGCAGGTGGTGGTTAAAGTCCAACATCCGCACATTCGGGCTGATATTATTACCGATCTAGCACTATTTCAAAAAGCAATCAGCTTACTGAAATTTGTACCGGAGGCCAGTGTGATCGACCCGCAAGCGATGTTTCGCGAAATCAAACGGGCCTTGTTTAACGAATTAAACACCGCATTGGAAGTGGAAAACGGCCAGCGGTTCTACGAATTAAATAATGGCTGGGATATTATTCGTGTGCCCCAGGTCGATACTGCGCTTTCGCAAGGGACGGTGCTAGTTAATCAAACCATGCCCGGCAAGCGAATCACTAGTTTTTTAGCGGATATGCCAACTGAGCAGCGGCATTATCTCGCCCAAACATTGGTGCAGAACTTTTTAAAGCAGGTCTTTACGGACGGCTTTTTTCACGCCGATCCGCATCCAGGCAATATTCTATTGACCACTGAGGAGTTGCCACCAGTAACTAAGGTTAAGCGTGCTTTTCAGCGCGCTGACTTTACGGCTACGCAAACCGAAACCTTACCACCATACCGGTTAGTCTATCTGGATTTTGGTATGATGGGCCAACTAGCCCCAGCAATGATCACGAGCTTAGCTAATGTCGTGATCGCGATCACCGGCAAAGATAGTCGCCAAATTGGCCAAGCCTTACTGGCAATCTGTAATCGAACAGGCACTGTGGATGAGGAAAGCTTTTATCAGCAATTAGGTGCGTTTATGCAACCTTATTTCAACGCTGGCTTAGGTGAAATTGATTTTGAGGCTTTGTTGTATGCAGTCATTCAACTATGTCGCGCTAATCAATTACAGATGAAACCTGAAGTGACGTTGCTACTTAAGGCGTTTGGTGTGTTGGAAGGCACAATTGCCCAGCTAGATCCTGATTTATCAATGCTAACGGTGGCCCGTCACTTTGCCCGCGATTATTTCCAGCAACACTTTGATTGGCGCCAAGAAACGGAAGCTAGTGTAGTTAAGTTATGGCAATTCGCGAAAACAGCGCCCCAGCTACCGGTGAAATTACTTAGCGCGCTTGACGTGTTTGAGCGCGGTGGGGCTAAAGTTAACCTAGAGCTAAAGCAGCGGGATACATTATTGGATCGCTTGGAAAATATTGTCAATCGTTTGGTGATTGCCATTATTTTAGCGGCGGTGATCATAGGCTCTTCATTGTTGGTTCAAGCCCGGGAAGCCAACGACTTGATCGCCCGCTTAGGGGTAATTGGCTATAGCGCCGCACTGCTGGTGATTATCGGGTTAGTGATCAGTAGTTTATATCGCCGCTACCAACGTTGGCGTCATAAATGATAGTCTTTTGGTGCTTACGTTGTAGCAGGTTTGATTTAGTTGGCACTAGACTTTACGGTCAGTGCAACCATGATTTAGAAATTGATTAGCAACAGGCAAAAGCGCGCTTAATGGCGCGATTTTTTGTTATAGTTAGGGTAAATATTCTAGAGATGAGGTGAGTGGATGCGAACTTTAATTATTGTGGCTCATCCAGAATTAGCCAGTTCCGGGACGCAACAATTTTTACGGCGTGGGGCCGAATTAGTGGCCGCCGACTGGCAGCCGCTGAGTACAGATTTTAATGTTGCCACCGAGCAAGTTAAATTACGTGCCGCTGAGCGAATTATTTGGCAATTTCCACTTTATTGGTATAGCGCACCGGCAATATTGAAAGCTTGGCAGGATCAAGTGTTAACTAGTAAATTTGTGCTCCACGAACAGGGCTTAGCTGGAAAAGAACTGGGGATCGTGGTGACGACGGATACCAAAGCTAGTGACTATCAGTCAGGAGCGGCTGAACAATTTACGCTGGCTGAATTATTGCGGCCTTATCAAGCACTAGCGAATAAAGCGGGGCTGCATTGGTTGCCACCATTTGTGATCAACCAGTTTAGATATCAAACGGAAAGTCAACAACAGGCGCTACTGATCGCCTATCAGCAATACTTAACGTTGCCGCAGCCAGCCACATTTACTCAGCGGCAGCACTGGTTTGCCCAGCAACTTCAACAAATGATCACCAATGCGACTGGTGAACGTAAAACTCAGTTAGCACTGGTCGAACAGCAACTAGCGGCTAAGCAGGATGAGCTGGAAGAGTTACGGTGGACGATCGAACAAATGCGAGGTGATGACTAATGGATTCATGGTTATATCAAACGGTCCAGCAATTGGCGCAAGATAGTGCTGCCTATGAAGAGCGCGCTTTTTTTCAGGCGTTAAGTCAATTAGCTTTAGAGCAAGAAAAACGGATCGCGCAAGCGCAAGGTGAGATCGATGGACGTAGTTGGGATGAAAAGTCATGGTGAACGAGACGGACGATCAAGCAACGGCAGCATTTTGGGATGATTTTGCGCCGGATTATGTTGCCGCTCAAAATGAGTCGCGGTTAGCGATCACAACGGATCTAACCGCCTATTTAACGCAGCAAAATATTTTACCGCGGGTCAGTGTATTGGATGTTGGTGGCGGGGCGGGGCGGTTTGCCTTGCCATTTGCGCGTGTGGCGCGTCAAGTGACGATCAGTGATATTTCGCAGCAAATGTTGAAGTTTGCGCGGCAAGCTGCTGTGCAAGCTGGACTGACTAATTTGAAATTCCAACACAGTGCTTGGTCACAACTGCCGGCACAGCCGCAAGCTGACGTTGTTTTTGCCAGTATGTTGCCGCTGGCGCCGGCTGAGTTGCAAAAATTCAGTCAATTAGGACGTCATTTTGCGGTTCTTAATCGGGCGGTGCGTCATACGGATAGTATTTCAACTGAGTTGCAGCAGTTGCTAGATCTGCCGCCAGTGCTGGACCCAACTAATGACGCTACCATCTTTTCTGAATACGTGCTGGCAGTCCGCCAACTCGGTTATCAACCTTGGCAGCAGACATTTACCTACCATTTAACTGAGCAAGTGACCCGTGAAATGTTGGTAGCCGAATTGGCGGATGAATTAACGCTACATCAGCAGCGACTATTCCAGCAATGGCTAACTGAAAAGTTTGCGCAACACGATGAGATTACGGCACAACAGACTTATGCGTTCAAGACTTTACTCTGGCGAGTCGGATTGCAGTAGCTAATTTCACGTGAGGCAGCTATAATATAAGCAAAGTAATTAGTTAGCTCGTACTTTCCGATGGTGATTAAACTAATGCCGCGAACTGGCAAGTTTAAGTCGCACTGTCCGTAATATTAAGAATTTTTGATACAAAAATTAACCACTTTTGTGGAAGAGGTGCAAAAATGATGACGGTATTTGACGTGCTAAAAATGGTCACCATCAACCATATGCCGGTTGATGTTCAGCAAATTGTCATGACGGATACGGATGGCAAACCAAATAGTGTTTTAACTGACCTGTTAAATGACGTTTTAGGAAAAGTTCGAATTTTTATCGACTTACAGGAAATGACTGGTGTTAGTCAGTTGGTCAATGAGTTAAAAATGTTTACGCCGCTGCCAACGGATGTATTAGATGAATATACGAAGATTTTAGAGCAGCCGGTCAGCAGCATCAATTTTGCACCGCGTAAGCAGCAAATCGAATTGGTTTACGATGAATATACGTATTAAGTAATTAAAGTGAGGTTGTGGCAGAATTTTTTGTCGCGATCTCACTATTTATTTTATATAGTAGAATTAGTTTTTAGCCAAACATGTGTTCTTTGAAACGTGATTTCATGGTATAGTTTAATTATTAAAACGAATGCAGAGAAAGTGGGTGCACAAATGCGTTTTTTACATACTGCTGATTGGCATATTGGCAAAAAATTGCATGGGTATGAGCTATGGACTGAACAAGAAGATGCCTTTCAACAGATTCTAGCCTTGGCCCAGCAAAAAAAAGTGGATGCAGTTGTATTGGCGGGTGATATTTATGATCGTGCCCTGCCCAGTGAACAGGCTGTGGCAACAGTCAATCAAATGTTACAACAGATCAATTTGACGGCACAACTGCCATTACTGGCGATTTCCGGTAATCATGATAGCGCGACACGTTTGGAAACGGGGAGTCCCTGGTTTACGGCCACCAATTTCTATTTGAATACTAAGCTCGAACAAGCATTTACACCAATTGAGCTCGCGGATACACAGTTCTTCCTATTGCCTTATTTTGAGCCCTTTGCCGCACGCCAATACTTTGGTGACGATAAATTGCGGACGATCGCGCAGGCGATGCCAAAAATCGTTGCGGCGATGCAGGAAAAATTTAAAGCCGACAAGAAACATGTCCTAGTGGCCCATTTTTTTGCGGCGGGTAGCCAACAAAGTGATTCGGAAACTAAAGTAACCGTTGGTGGACTAGACGCAGTACCAACGGATGCATTGGCAGCTTTTGATTATGTAGCATTAGGCCATTTACACAATGAGACGGCGCTGCATGCTGAGCGCATCAAATATAGTGGTTCACCATTAAAGTTTTCCGTTTCGGAAGCACAACAGCAGAAAGGGGTTTGGTTGATCGATACAGATCCATTTCAGGCTGAGTTTCTACCATTAAAGCCACTGCGGGATGTTGCCGAAGTGACCGCTAGCTTTGCGCAGCTCACGGATCCAGCTTATTATGGCCAACTTGAGCGGGATGATTATTTGGCGATCAATTTAACGGATACTAAAGTTATTCCCAATGTGATGCAGGAACTGCGTAAAATTTATCCCTATATACTAAGCTTATCCCGCGAAAATGGTCGCGAAGTCACTGTAACCTTAACGCCACAGATTCGAACCTTATCACCAATGGCTTTGTTGGCGGACTTTTTTCAAGAAACGACGACGCAGTCCTTGACGACTAAGCAAGAAAAATTAGCAGCGGCAGCACTTAAAGCAGCACAAAAGGACGGTGAGTAGGATGCGGCCCTTAAGTTTGATCATGACCAATTTTGGTCCCTACGCCCACGAGACGATTGATTTCACGAAATTTCAGGAAACACCGTTATTCTTGATCAGCGGTAAAACTGGCAGTGGGAAAACAACGATTTTTGATGGCTTATGCTACGCCTTATTTGGAGTGACTTCCGGTCAGGAGCGGGATGGCAAAATGCTGCGCTCTGATTTTGCGACTGCAGCCGATTTGACTCAAGTTAGTTTTCGGTTTTCTCATCGCGACCGTGAGTATCTAATCGTTCGGCAACCTGATCAATTAGTAGCTAAAAAACGTGGTGACGGTTATCGTGATCAGCCAGCCAAAGTAACGCTGACCGTTTATCAACAAGGTAAAGAAATTCAGGAATTAACTAAAAAAGGTCAAGTAGCAACTTATATTCAAGCGTTACTTCATTTGGATGCCAATCAATTTGCCCAGATCGTTTTATTGCCACAAGGAGAGTTCCGGAAATTCTTGATGTCAGATAGCAACGATAAAGAAAAAGTGCTCCGGAATCTTTTTGGCACACAGATTTATGAGCGCTGGGCGCAAGTGTTAAAAGACCAGCGGCGAACAGCTGATAAAGCTTTTGCCAATGCTAATCAGCAAGTGACTGTAATCTTACAACAGGCTTTTTGGTTACCAGAATTTCAGGCTGCGGCGGATAGTGCAAATCCCAATGATGTGTTGGCCGCTTTACAGCAACAATTACCAGAGCTAACGCACCAAGTAACTGTGGCGGAACAGCAAATGCAGGCAACGCGGCAAAGCGAGCAGCAGCAACAGGCTGCCTTAACTGCAGCGCAGCAGCAAGCTAAATGGCTGCAAGAACAGCAGGCTAATCAAGTCGCTTTGGCGGCTTTAGCTGACCAAGAACCAGCGATGGCGGCTTTGCAACAGCAAATTAAAGCGTTGGAATGGGCGCAAGGGGTTCAGCCTTTGGCGCAGCAATGTCAGCAGTTGACGGAACAGCAGCGTGAGTTAGAACAGAGCTTAACGACTTTGCGGCAGCAACAACCGCAATATCAAGCTGAATTATCCGCAGCCAATACGCGACTGAATGATTTGCAAGCAATGAGTGAGCAGCAGGCCAACTGGCAAGCACAATTGCATCAGTGGCAAGCTTTACTGCCGCTTTATCAGGAAGTTACTGAATTGACCGAAAAAATTAAAGCGACAACTACGGCTGCAGATCAGGCACAACAAGTTGAACAACAAGTCAGGACGAAGCAAGAACAACTAACCACTGAACAAACTAGACTGAATGAGTTGATGGCAACTGGCGGCAAAGTGGCACAAGAGCTAGCGGAATTGACGAGTCAACAACAGGCCCAGCAACAAATACAGCAACAGATCACGACTTTGCAACAGCAAGCCACTCAAATAAAGATTGCGGAAACAGATTTGGCCCAGCAGCAGGTGAAGTTAACTGATTTGCAGACGACTAGTGCCACGGCTGAAGCAAACTTTTTACAAGTTAAAAGTGATTGGGCAGCGACGCAAATTATCCGTTTGCAGCAGGAGCTATTACCAGGACAACCCTGCCCTGTTTGTGGCGCCGTGGAACACCAAGTCGTGGCACCGCCACAAACTCAGGTGGTCAGCGAGCAGGACTACCAAGCGGCGGAAACAACCTGGCAACAAGCTCAGGCAAATGCAGCGCGCTTAGCAGGCCAAGTCGCTAATGCCGCTGAAAATGTTGAGCAACAACAAACGGCTTGGCAAACAGCCGTTGCGACTTTACTTAAAGCGACAACCACCAGCGCAACTGATTTAACTGAACTAACGGCGATCGTAACGCAAACTCAACAAGACTTAGCCCAGCAATTGGTTGCCAAACAACAGCAACAAGGCCAATTGGACCAGGCGGCGGCGCAATTAACCAAGTTAAAATCAGCCGTAACTGCTAATCAAGCGGCTTTACAGCAGCAACAGCAACAACGTCAAGCATTAACCCAGCAGCTGATAGAATTAAAAACGCAACAACAAAATAAGCAACAGCAATTACCAGAAGCTTTTACGGATCAAGCGGCTTTGCAACAGCAACTCAGGCAGTTGCAGCAAAAAATGACGCTTTTTGAGCAGTCCCTCACAGCAGCAACCAAGCAACAGCAAGCTGCAAGTGAAGCTAGTTTGGTCAATCAAACGCAGATAGCGGAACAAACCAAGCAACTGGCTGCTGTCACCCAGCAATTGACCCAGCGCCAAGCCGAGTTGACCCAGATCTTAGCAGCGGCAAGCAAAACCGAGGTCCAACTACAACAATTAATAGCAACATTACCGCAATTAAACGCGCAGCGTCAGCGATTGCAAGCCTTTAACAATCAACGGTTGCAGTTGACGACGCGTCAGCAAAGTTTGGCAGCGCAATTAACTATTACAACACCACCAGACCTAGCAGCATTACAAGAACAGTTAGCACAGGCCACAGCAAAATTGCGGGAGCAAGAAAAAAGCTACTATCAATTAAAGGAATACTGTGAACGTGATCAACACGTTATTCAACAAGCCACAACGCAACTTGCCGGTATCAAGCAGCAAATGGCTGATCTAGCTGAATTGACCCAATTAGCTGAAGTTGCCAACGGGGATGGACCACAAAAATTGAGTTTGGAACGGTTTGTCTTACAAACTTATCTGCGGGAAGTGTTGCGTGTCGCTAATCAGCGACTCAGTGAGCTGACTCAAGATCGTTATCAATTCCAATTACGAGCGACCAATGGTAGTTTCCGGACCAATACCGGCCTGGAAATTGACGTTTACGATGATAATTGTGGTGCCATTCGCAGTGTGCATACCTTGTCTGGGGGTGAAAGTTTCATTGCCGCGTTGACGCTGGCATTAGCTCTAGGTGAGGTGATCCAGCAGGAATCCGGTGGTGTCGAGATCGAGGCTTTATTTATTGATGAAGGCTTTGGTTCGTTAGATGAAGATGCGCTGGAAACAGCTTTAGATACTTTAGAAACAGTTGAAGGTAAGCATCGTATGATCGGTATTATTAGCCACGTTAAGGAATTACAAGAGCGGGTACCAGATCAATTGCAAGTCACCACCAATGGAAATGGTCAAAGCCATATTCGTTATCAGCTTGGCTTTGAAGTTTGATATTCTCATTAAAACAAGTCGAATATTCAATGAATATCGTGCTAAAATTAATTAAAGGTTAGTATTTAATTAAAAAATGAATTGACAAGTAACGCTATTATACTTACCATTTAAAGCATGGTTTGACTTTTAAATAAGTCGACAATCAAATTAATGGTGTGGTGGATAGTGTGATAAAAAGATATGATAGCGACAAAATTAAACAATTAGTATTCAACCCGAATTATTCATACGAGGTTTAATATCGGCATACCGCACAATTTTGGACCAATTCTCGTGCTGCTATGGTGTAGTCAAACCAAGATGTACTGTTTTTGCTAAAGGCTACCAAATTATGGGGCTGGATAAATTTTTGATCCTCAATTTTGAGCATACTTGCCCCTTGGCCGAACCGACTTTTTTTGATTTATTGCACCAGTTTAGCCCCACTGTAGCGCTTGGATTCGAGCTAACAGTTGATAAAACAAATCCTGATAGACGTGGTGGCGGCTTAATTTTAGATAAAGTTGCCGGCCGCTGGTCACCAGCTTACCCGCTACTTTAAACAGCCATAAGCGCAAGGTTGTAACCTGTAATCGCTGATGTTGTACAGGCAACAATTGGCGCATCAAGCTGACTAAATTATAAGCGAGGACACTGAGCATCATGCGGGCATAATTTGGTATAAATTGCGAGCTAGTCATTTTATCCAGGTAAAAGCCAGCCTTGGCTTCCTTGATATAATTTTCCATTTGGCCCCGTTGATGATAGGCTTGAAACGCATCTTCGGCGACAAAACTCGTTAAATTGGACACAAGGTATTCATGTTGAAATAACAATTCACCAGCTGGTCGAGTTGATTTAATATAGATCTGGCGCGGCTTAGGCCATGATCGGGCTTGATAAGACGCGCGATAATAATGGACCTCGGTCTCAGTCCAATTCTGCTCATCACTGATCTGAACAAAACGTTCAGCCAGTTGGTTCAGCCGCCGATTGGCTTTCAGGCGGATCAAGTAAAAAGTGTCGTTGGCTTCACAAGTTTCGTATAATTCTGGAGTCGCAAAGCCACTATCCCCGCGGACCAAGATATCAGCGTTCGGTTTGACTTGATGATAGTGCTGTAGTAGTGGTGTGATAAAGGGGGCAATATCCGTACTGGTATAAACATTACCTGGGCGCAATTGAGCCTTTAAACAGTGGCCCGTTTGCCCGTCAAAAGCGACCAGCGGATGGTAACCCGTGGTACCGTAATGCGCATTAAAGGCCGTTTTTTCCTGATGACCATGAGTATCGGCGTGAGTCGAGTCAATATCGAGGATCAGCTGTTGTTGCTTGGCGCCAGTCCACGCTTGGTCAAGCAATGCTTGATTCAACGTTTGTAATGAGGTGATGGTCTGCTCGTCACAGCGTTGCCAAAAACGGGATAATGACGGTTGTGAGGCCAATTGCGGTTGTGCCAATAGTAATTTAAATGTGGGGTCATTGCGCAAACTGGTGGCAGCTAGATCGGCCGGGTAACCGGCGATCAACTGCAGCACGACCTGCTCTAGTAGACTAAAGTTGCTGTAACGAGCGTAATGGCGCTGGTCATCAAAATGGACTAATTGATACGCTAAGGTCGTGAAATTGAGTTGCGCCATTAATTCTTTGACCAACACTAGCCCAGCATCAGTGGAAAGTTCACCACCAGTGTGCGAAATATGTAATTTAGGATTGAAATTAACTCGTTTTTCCGGTAAAATTGCCATGAGAAGGACCTCTTTCTTTGGGTGGATAGCTGACTTGTGGTGAATCAACTATACCAAATCGGAGGTTCTTTTTCTGCACTAAAAAGGTGAAAAATAAAAAACACAGTACCGCCCATGATACCGGGGTGACACTGTACTTGGAGAACTTATGGTGAATAATTCAGGATTCAACATTTATCAAGCTTATGGGTTTTCTGAAACACAAAGTCATAAGGTAGCTGAAATGTTGATCTATACGGATTTACATGGGATAGAATCACACGGTGTACAGCGCTTGGTCATGTATGACCATTTTATTCAAAATGGTAAAATTCGGGTACATAGCCAACCAGAGATCGTGAAAGAAACCGATGTTAGTGCGGTAGTTGACGCTAAGTTTGGTCTTGGTCAATTAAACGGAATCTATAGTATGAATTTAGCAATCGAAAAGGCTAAACAACATGGCATTGGTATCGTGACGACCCGTGATTCTGGGCATTACGGGATTGCTGGCTATTATGCAGATATGGCCGCACAGCAAGGCTTGATTGGAATGTCATCGTGCAATTCACGGCCGGCAATGTTGCCAACGCATGCAACTAAAGCTTTTGTTGGGACCAATCCGATTGCATTTGCCATGCCGGCTAAGCCGCACACCTTCATTTTTGATGCCGCGACCACCACGGTTCCGCAAGGAAAAATTGAAGTGTACAATAAATTGGAAAAGGATCTTCCGGCTTTATGGGTAGCCAAGAATGGCAATGAGCCAGTGTATGACCACACACAAACTGAAGATTTTAAGGCTTTGCGTGATCCTGATGCGACGGTTGGTTTAGCGCCATTAGGTGGTGTGTCGGAAAATACTGGTAGTCATAAAGGTTTTGGCTTAGGAATTATCGTTGAAGTTTTCACTTCTATATTATCAATGGGCAATATTTCAACTGAGATCACGCCGGAGGATTTATCAGTGGGACCTCGCCAAAGCTTTACTGCGATTGATCCAGCTATTTTTGGCGATAAAGAGCAGATTATCGATCGTTTCTCGCGTTATTTGCAGGATATTCGTGAATTGCCGGCAATTCCAGGCAAAACGATCTATGTACATGGTGACAAAGAGGCGGCTGCCTACGCTGATCGTAAAAAGAACGGCATTGAAATTGATGATCGGACACTGGAAGAAATTGAATCAATTGCTAGCCGCTTGAATATTGACTATACAAACTATGTTGCTTAGTATTTAAATAAATTGAAGAACTTTTACCTTGAACCAGAGGTGGAAGTTCTTTTTATTTGTCTGTGAATTTTTGTGCGGAAATGGGCTAAAAAAGCCGATTTTACCAAAAAAACTCAGTTTTAATCATTTTCTAATCTAAAAAATGGAATTATTTTTTTATTTATCGTGAAAAAATGGCGTTTTTGTAATCTAAAAAAAGACTATTATATCAAGAACATACGGTCGTTTTGAAAAAATTATATTGCAATAGATTACAGCGATATGACAATGTTTCATGAAAATCCTGTTCTGTAATGGTTTAGGTATTTGTTTGTCATGGCGAGTTGCTATAATCATCCTCGTTGATTAAATTAAATCAACATTCATGTGAACGTCGTTATTAACAAACAAATTTTACAAACCCAAATTTTAGGAGTGATATTTATTTTATTAAGTAACCGTATTAAGATGTTAGTTTTATCAACTGTTGGTGCCGCTAGTTTATTTGTTGGTGGCGTTGCTCAGGCAAGCGCAGCTACTGTAACTGCTCAATCTGGTGACACAGTCGCTAAATTGGCAAACGCAAATGGTGTTTCGATCTCTGCATTTGAACAAGCAAATGGTATCAACACAAGCACACATTTAATTTATGCGGGGCAAACTTATACGCTTCCTGGTAGTACTCAAACAACAACGACTACAACTGCAGTAGCACAGCCTGCAGCAACTCAAACGACAACGCAAACAACACAACCTGCTGCTACTCAGTCGACAACAACACAAGCTGCTTCAACACAAGCAGCAACAACATCGACCGCAGCAACGACTTCAACTACTGCCACAACTTCAAGTTCAAGTTCAGATGAAGCTGCTAAAGCATGGATCGCTAATAAGGAATCCGGTGGTAGCTATACTGCAACCAACGGTCAATATATTGGTAAATATCAATTAAGCTCGTCATACTTAAATGGCGATTACTCAGCAGCTAACCAAGAAGCAGTGGCTAACAACTACGTCACTTCACGTTATGGTTCATGGACTGCCGCTCAATCATTCTGGCAAGCAAATGGCTGGTACTAAGCTTTAAATAAATGATTAACACAAAAAGCTGCGACTTTTAGTCGCAGCTTTTTTTCGTGTAGTGTCATGAAAATGGGGCAACTCTGCAATTAGTTTGCATTTCTGTCATAATAGAAGTTAAAGTGAAGAAATGAGGTGGCATAATGCCACAAATTAGCCGGGTACAGGTGCGACAATTTTTCTTGATGATCGTTGCACTGGAAATTATTGCCGTGAGTATTAATTTGTTTTATGCACCCCATGCTGTAGCGGCAGGTGGTGTCACTGGTATTGCGATTCTTGCTGAAGCGGCCTTTGGCTTGCCGGTATCGACTGTGGTGCTGGTGTTGAATACGGTATTACTGATCATTGCGTATTTTTTCTTGGAGCGAGCGACGGTGGTCCGCATTGCGTTTGGTAGCTTTGCTTTACCGTTGTGTTTAGCATTAACGCCGCAAGTTAAGGTAGTACAGGATCGTTTATTGGCCGTGATTGTCGGGGGCGTTGTCTTTGCTCTGGGTGTTTCATTGTTATACCGAATGGATGCTTCCAGTGGTGGAACGACTGTACCGCCAATGATCTTGAAGAAATATTTCCAGATCAAACCGGCGGTCAGCTTACTCGTTATTGATGGCTTGATCTGTCTTGGTAACTTGTTTACCGCCAATTTTGAAGTGTTTGTACTAGCACTGTTGTCGTTGGTGGTGACTTCATTATTGATGAACTATATTGAAACCGGATTGGATCGCAAACGAGTGATTTACGTCATGAGTGAGTATGAAGCAGAAATTAAAGCTTTGCTGGTCGATGATATGGCTCGCGGACTGACTGCTTTACAAGTGACCGGCGGTTTTAGCGGTGATGCACGCGAAATGTTGATGCTAGTGGTAGAAAATCAAGATTATCCCCATGTGATCAAACGAATTCGTAGTATCGATCCTAGTGCCTTTTTAATGGTGCACGATGTGGCGGAAGTCCATGGTGGAATTTTGTGAAAAGCTAAGTGGATCGAGAAAGTGTTCGGATCATGTTGTAGTGGTGGAAAGCAGGTTACCGTTAATTAGTTATTAAAACTAAGCTGGCATAAATTTTCAAACACAACTTCGGTAAAAAATGTTATTATCAAGCCACGGTAGAAATTTTTAGAAATTAGCAGGTAAGGTAAATGCAAAAAAAGAGTATACGTAATAAATTATCAATTGCTGGCATTCTCGTAACTTTAGGCATTGTTTACGGGGATATCGGGACGTCACCGTTATACGTTATGAATGCGATTGTTGCCGATGCTGGTGGCTTGCAACACGCGACCCCTGATTATGTGATCGGCAGTATTTCATTGATTTTTTGGACCTTGATGTTAGTTACAACGGTGAAGTACGTGTTGATCGCATTGCGTGCAGATAACAATGGTGAGGGCGGTATTTTTGCCTTGTACGCGTTGGTTCACAAAAACGCCCGCTGGTTGATGATTCCGGCATTGATCGGTGGTGCGGCATTGTTGGCCGATGGGACCTTGACGCCAGCGGTAACAGTAACTAGTGCCGTTGAAGGGTTAAAGGGGCAAGCGTTCGGTAAATTAGTTTTTAGTCAGGATCAAAACGTAGTGGTGCTGACGACGATCATTATTTTATTACTATTGTTTATGATTCAACGCTTTGGGACGTCAACGATCGGTAAAGCTTTTGGACCGATCATGTTCCTGTGGTTCGCCTTGATCGGTGTGATCGGTTTTGTTAATATGGTGCCTAATTTAGAGGTATTAAAAGCTTTATCACCAGTTTATGCGATCAAAACGTTATTCAGTCCAGCTAATAAAGTTGGTGTCTTCATTCTAGGTAGTGTTTTTCTAGCAACAACTGGGGCGGAGGCGCTGTATTCAGATATGGGTCACGTGGGTAAGAAAAATATCTACGCGAGCTGGCCGTTTGTTTACGGGATGCTGACATTGAGCTACTTTGGTCAAGGAGCATGGTTGATCCGTAATTATCATAGCCAGGCTGCAACTGGATTTGCCAATCCGTTTTTTGAAGTAATTCCGGCTAATACGAAGTTATTCGTGATCATCGTGGCAACTTTAGCAGCAATCATCGCTTCGCAGGCCTTGATTACCGGCTCATTTACGTTAGTTGCTGAGGCAATCCGCTTGAAGATTTTGCCACGGATGTTGATCAAATATCCAAGTACTGAACGTGGACAGATCTATATCGGCAACGTCAACTGGCTGTTGTGTCTAGTCACGTTAGCCGTGACGCTGTATTTTAGAACTTCAGAACATATGGAAGCCGCTTATGGCTTGGCAATCACAGTAACGATGTTAATGACGACGCTGTTGTTGCATTCGTATTTGGCGCACAAAATCAATCGCTTGGCTGCATTGCTGATCTCACTGTTCTTTGGTGCTGTCGAAGTTGTTTTCTTCACTGCCAGTATCGTTAAGTTTGCCCACGGTGGCTATGTGACCGTGATTATTACTTGTTTGATTTTGGCAGTTATGGCGATTTGGTATTATGGGAATAAGATTCGTGATCGGCATGAATCGGAGCGCGAATACGTTTCGTTATTGGCATATCGCAACCAATTAGTTGAGCTGTCGGCGGACGAAACGGTGCCGTTGTATGCCACCAATTTAGTTTATATGGCTAAAATGAAGCCCGGCCATATGATCAAGCGCAGTATGCTGTACTCGATTTTGGATAAGCGACCAAAACGTGCCCGTGTCTACTGGTTTGTTACGGTGGTGATCACCGATGATCCGTATACCCTGAAATACAAGGTCGATATGATGGATACTAAGAGCGTGGTCAACGTGACCTTGTATTTAGGCTTCCGGCGTAATCAATGGATCAACGTCTATATTCGGCAGATCATTCAGGATCTGATGCGCGAAGGCAAAGTTGATTATCAACCACAACGTTATACGACGATTCCTAATCGGCATGTGGGCGATTTCCGTTTTGTGGTGTTACAGGAACTACTGTCGCCGGCAACAAATATTTCAAATTTAGAAAAGCTGGTTATTGGAGCGCGGATCTGGTTGCAAAACCATACCGCTTCGCCAGTCCAATGGTTTGGACTTGAATTTAGTGATGTTAGCATTGAAGCTGTTCCGTTAATATTAGGCGAACGGCATCATATTAAATTAAAACAGGTCAAATAAAAAATGCGGTAGCCACTGACGATTTTACGTCATGTGGTTGCCGCATTTTATTTTTATTGTCGTCGTGCCTGCCACCAAGCAACGATCTCACCGACACTCATCAAAATCAAGAAGGCACCGAAAACCTGGAAGCCCAATAATACACTGCGGAATGGATTGAATAGTAGGAAGCCACCCGCCAAAATGATCAAAATACTGTAAATAATCCCGCCCCAAGGCGTCACATTAACAAACTGACGTTGATTTAGTGTCTGGCCTAATTTGAAGATTCCGTAAACAAGTAAGAGGATACCGAGGAAAATCGGTAAAATACTAACGATTCCCCGAGCAAAAATCAACACGAATAGGGCCGCGATAATTTTAAAAATACCACTGAAAAAACTTAAATTATAAACATTGTTCTGACGTTGTGCCCGCTGACCGTTGACCAGATCAAGAATTCCTGAAATCAATAGATAAAGTGAAATCGCGTAAACGCCGATCCGAAAAATCGGATGTGGGAAAATTAAAATAATAACACCGAAAATAAAATACGCTAATGCGCGTAACCAAATATTACGTTGTAAGTTTTGCATCGTATCATCCCATCTCAAATTAAGGTTAATTTTGTCTTCATAGTTAGTTCTTGGCTAACAATCAACTTGATTTTACCATGAAAGTTATTTTACTACCTCATTTAAGAATAATTATTTCTTGGCGAATGTACTATTTGAGAGCACTTATTTTGTGATCAAACGTGGCACTGTTTTGAAATTAAGGTTTTGGCCTTAACTTAGCGTAAGTGTAGTCAAATTGAATTTTCGACGTTACCTAATTGTTGACAGTCACCATACTCTACTTGGATCGTAATGTGTTGAATATTATAATGAGTTCGCAATTGCTGATCTAAATCGTTTAAGAAGCAATCGTTGTTTTCAGTAGTATCCCGAACTAAATGGACACTTAGCGCATTATCAGAGGTGCCAATGGCCCAGACATGAAGATCGTGGACTTTAGAAACGCTAGGTTGGGAAGCAATGCATTTTGTGATGGCCGCCAAATCGACGTTATTAGGTACGCCATTCAAAGCAAGATTGATTGCGCCACGCAATAATCCCCAAGTGCCGATCAAAATAATAACCGCGATCACTAAACTAACTACAGGATCTAGCCAAGTCCAATCAGTAGCTAACATAATAAAACCGGTGACCACGACACCTAATGAAACGCCGGTATCTGCGGCCATATGCATAAAAGCACCTTTAATATTCAAATCTTCTTTTTGACCGTGAACAAAAAGAAAAGTAGTAACACCGTTAACAATAACACCAAGCAATGCAACTGAAATTACTGTCCAGCCGTGGGGAGTTGCTGGCTGATTTAAGCGTTGGATAGCTTCGGTGATGATCCCGCCGATCGCAATCAATAAAAAGACGGCATTGAATAACGCTGCTAAAATTGAGGCGCTTTTGTAGCCATAAGTACGCTTAGCTGTAGGGGCTTTTTGACTTAGCCAAACTGCTAACCAAGCAACTAGTAAGCCGAGTACATCACTGAAATTATGACTGGCGTCTGCGATCAAAGCCATCGAATTTGTTGAAAACCCAAAACCCAATTCAGCAACAATATAAATAAGATTGAGATTAACACCAATAACAAATGGTGTTTGTTTTTCTGTAATAGTCAAATGATCACGCCTCTCTCTACTTTTTATATGAATATCTGCTCATATGTTTACTATAACACATTATAAAAAGTTTGCCAACCTAAATATAATTCTGTGTATCCGATTTATAATCGACTTGGCCAGAATTGTGGTAATAAAAAAGTTGTGACTTTTTATCGTCACAACTTTGGGAAACATAACTATGGAATCAACAAGTATAATGCAGCACCGATGATCCCACCAACCATTGGACCGACGATTGGGACCCAACTATAAGCCCAGTCGGAACCGCCTTTATTGGCAATCGGTAAAACAGCATGGGCCAAACGCGGACCGAGATCCCGGGCAGGGTTGATTGCGTAACCAGTGGTCCCACCAAGTGATAAACCAATGGCAATGATCAAGACACCAACAACGAGTGGATTCAAGCCGGCTGTAAAATTGCCGCGGGTGAAGGCGAGTAAGCTGAAAACAAGTACGATCGTACCAATAACTTCACTGATAAAGTTGGCAGCGTAACTACGAATTGCTGGACCAGTGGAGAAAATACCAAGGATCGTTGCTTCGTCTTTAGTTGCCCGCCAGTGTGGTCCGTAGTGGATCCAAACTAATGCAGCACCAACAAAGCCACCGGCAATTTGTGCTAGTGAATAAGGTAGAACGGAGGACCATGGAAAATCGCCGGCAACTGCCATACCGATTGAAACTGCAGGATTCAGGTGGGCAGGACTGAGAAAGGAAGAAGCATAGACCCCGAGGGTGACGGCCATTCCCCAACCAAGTGTGATGGCGACCCAACCAGCATCTTTAGCTTTTGATTTATTCAAACTTACACCGGCAACGACACCATCCCCGAGTAATACCAAGACCAGAGTACCAATAAATTCACCTAGTAATTGCAGCGTCAGACTATCTTTCATAATATTCACCTCTACTTCCACATCTAGTGGATAATTTTTGTGTCACAAGAATTGCGTTGTTAGTTCTTAGTTTTAAGCAAGCTTAAATCAGATTCAGCAATTGTTTGATTTAATTGATCTAATTGCGCTTGTTTTTCAGCATCGGTCCAGCCTAAGTGGCGCGCCATTTCGTCAACGACGCCGGCTTTAACGTCGGCTAAGGTTTCGCGTTGGAAGAGAATGTGGTTGGTCCGCCGCAGTAAATAATCGACTGGCGTCAAGGCCATTTCTTCATCCATAGCGTAGTGCAGCCCTAAGGTTTCGGCTAAGCTTAAACCAGGAGCCATGATGATTTTATCCATTAAGGCAAAAACTTTTGGCACGTTAGCCCCGTAGAGATTGGCTAAGTGAAGTGCATCAGCTTCCGGTAAACCTTTTGCTTGACCTTGTTTAGCTAAGGCAGCAAGAGCGTCGTCTACATTAGTTGGATCCAACTCACCACCAGAAACAGCTAGGCTTTGTGAATCGATTGGGGTGAAATGTTCATCAAACCGACTAGCCAGTAGGCGACTGATCACGGTTAAAGCACCAGCGGCCATTTTCCGGTAATCGGTAATTTTACCGCCAGCAAGCGTGATCAATCCATTAGTGGCAACCGTCAAATTACTACCACGAGAAACTGCGGATGGATTGACTTTGTGCTCACTTAGGGCACTTTCAAGGTCGTTTAATACGTGCTCGACATCGGCGCGCGTTGCTTTTCCATTCTCGTAATCGTTGACAACTTGGATAACGGCATCAAAGCTCTGATCGGATAGTTTTCCGGAATCACCACCGTTGTAATCGGAGCTACCATTAGTGGCAATCAGTGGCCGTAAGCCGGCCCAACTAGCTTCGATGTCATCAATCGTCAAGTTAACATTTGGATAGCGACTATTAATGATCGCCAATAAATAATCGACATCTTCACGAGTGACAGTTGGGTGTTTGAAATCAGCTGTATAATCGGTATCGGTAGTACCAAAATACGTTTTATTGGCCCGGGGAACCACAAATACCATCCGGCCGTCTTGATCGCCAGTATCGAAATAAGTTGGTTGCGGTACCGGTAACCGCGCACCGTCCACGACTAAATGAACCCCTTTAGTTGGCCGCATTTGTGGCGTGATCGATGTGTCTTGATCTAGTTTGCGAACTAAATCAGACCATGGCCCAGCTGTATTGATCACTAACCGAGCGTGTATATCAAACTCTTCGCCAGTGAATAGGTCCTTGACCCGAGCACCATTTAGCATGCCTTGTTCGTCGTGTAATAACTTGATTGCTTGAACGTGGCTGGCCATGATGCCGCCATTTTCATGCGCCTTTTTGATGTTTTCGATCACTAAGCGGGAATCGTTGTTAATATAATCAAGGTAAACACCACCACCAACTAAATTTTCAGATTTTAATTGTGGTTCACGCGCTAAAACTTCATCACGTGATAGGGTGTAGTTAGTGTAACGTGGGTCGGTTACGTCGGCTAAACGATCGTACAGGTCCATGGCGACTTTAAGCGAAAACATAGTGAAAGTTGCACCAGGCTCGTCATAAATTGGGATCAACATTGGATCTGGCCGTGGAATATGCGGGGCGATGTGTTGTACGATGGCCCGTTCTTTAACGGTATCCGCAACGACTTCAACGTCAAACGTCTTTAGGTAGCGAATACCACCGTGGACTAATTTAGTTGAACGTGATGAAGTGCCTTCGCTGAAATCCTGCATTTCAATCAATCCTGTTTTGATGCCAGTTGCGCTAGCCTGGAGTGCGACACCAGCACCGGTGATGCCACCACCAATAATCAATAAATCTAACATTTCGTTTTTTAAACGTGCAATATTTTCTGTGCGCGTCATTGCAGAAAAGGCCATGTCAATTCCTCCCTTGTTAAAAGATGAGTGAATATCCGACTCAATCAACACTTAAATCAATTGAGTACAAAGTAATTTTTGAGAAAAGGGAAGAGGTTGTGGCATAAATATGATTTATGAAACAGCCTCTAGTCATGTGACGGTAGCATTAAAATGAGTGTCTTTGCCTTATTTTAGTGATTTATGCTTGAAGGTCTGCGTTGCAGCAACCGCTTCTTGCCAACCACTGTACAGATTGTCCCGTTGTGCTGCTTCCATTTGTGGTTGGAAAGTTTCGCCAGCAGCGTATTCAGCTTTAATAGCATCAAGATCTTTCCAGTAACCAACGGCTAAGCCGGCAAGGAAAGCTGCCCCTAACGCAGTCGTTTCTAGGTCGTGGGCCCGCTGAATTGGGATATTTAAAATGTCCGCTTGGAATTGCATCAGCATGTCATTTTTAGCCGCACCACCATCGACTTTTAATAGTGGAATATCGATACCAGAATCGAGTTTCATCGTGTCGACGACATCTCGTGTTTGATAAGCCACTGCTTGCAGTGTTGCCTTAACGAAATCTTCCCGAGTCGTTCCCCGAGTTAAGCCAAAGACGGAACCACGTGCATCTGAATCCCAATATGGAGCGCCTAATCCAGTGAAGGCTGGAACAACGTAAACTTCATTATCGTCGGTTGAAGCCCGTGCAAGTTTTTCCGATTCTGGTGCAGTGCTGATCAAGCGCATACCATCGCGTAGCCACTGAATTGCCGAGCCAGCTACAAAAATACTCCCTTCGAGGGCATAATAGACTTTGCCGTTGATCCCATAACCAATGGTTGTCAGTAAGTTGTGGGTTGACATTTGCGGCTTTTCGCCGGTATTCATTACGATAAATGACCCAGTCCCATAAGTGTTTTTGACCATTCCCGGTTCAAAAGCCATTTGTCCAAAGAGGGCAGCTTGTTGGTCACCAGCCATCCCGGAAATCGGCACTTCGCTACCATAGAAATGATAATCCTTGGTTTTACCATAAACTTCTGAATTTGGCCGTACATCAGGTAGCATGGCCTTAGGGATGTTCAAAATTTTAAGAATCTCATCATCCCAAGTCAGATCATGGATGTTAAATAACATGGTCCGGCTAGCGTTGGAATAGTCAGTGACGTGAACATCGCCGCCAGTAAGTTTCCAAACGATCCAAGTATCGATAGTGCCGAATAGTAATTCACCTTTTTCAGCACGTTCCTGTGCACCTTTGACGTGATCTAAAATCCAGCGGATCTTGGTAGCTGAGAAGTAGGCATCGATCAATAAACCAGTTTTATCATGAATTAATTCTGAATAGCCGTCTTCCTCAAGTTGGGTGGCAATATCTGCGGTTTGCCGCGATTGCCAGACAATAGCGTTATAAATTGGTAAGCCAGTTTTTTTGTCCCAAACGATCGTTGTTTCCCGTTGATTCGTGATCCCGATCCCGGCAATTTGGGTTGGTTTGACGCTAGATTCGATAAAGGCATTAGCAATAGTTGATAGTACTGCATTCCAAATTTCGTTGGCATTATGTTCGACCCAACCCGGTTGAGGAAAATATTGGGGGAATTCACGCTGCGAATCGGCCACCTTACTACCTTGATGATCAAAAATGATCGTTCGTGTACTAGTGGTACCCTCATCAATTGCTAAAATATATTTTTCTTCTGCCAAAATGATCTCCTCCTTAAATTACTACAGTTAGCGACAAGCTTATATGACTCAGTAACTTTCTTTATTATAAAGGATAAGAGAAATGATAGAAAGCGTTATCATTTCGATGCTCACAGAATACCGCGTTTTTGATAATTTGTTAACTTTTTTGACTCGCGCGTTTTATAATCAAGTTAGCCAATTAGATCCAGCTAATTGAAAAAATAAAAAACACCAAGACAAATCTCTGTTATCATTGATGTTCCAACACAAAAATGAAAGAGGTTATTGTCTTGATGCAAGAACAGAATACCACAGTCCGAGAAAAAGGTCACCACCTAACTTCATTTGAGCGCGGCAGAATCGCCACGCTACACAGCCAAGGATACTCTAACCGCGCAATTGCTAGAGTTATCGGCGTTTGTCATCAAACAATCAGTAATGAACTACGCCGTGGTGAGATCGACCAAGTTAAAAAAGTGAACGGTCAACGGCAATATCACCGCGAGTACTCGCCAGAAGCGGCACAGGCCAAATACGAAGCTAACCGAATGTCCTGTCATCGACCTTTGAAACTCGCTGGTGTCGCTGACTTTATCCACTACTTTACGGCCCATTTGCACCAAGACGGTTGGTCGCCTGATGCCGCGGTGGGCCGTGCTAAACTTGAAGGCTTATATCAACCTGAGGAGATGGTTTCGACCAAGACGTTATACCACTATATCGATGCGCAACTACTTGAAGTCCGTAATCTTGATCTGCTCGAAAAAAACCGGCGCCGCACCAAACACCACCATTCACCCAAGCATAAGCGTCTGGCCGGACGAAGTATCGAAGAGCGACCTAAAAGTATTGATCAGCGCCAAGAGTTCGGTCACTTTGAGTTGGATACCGTAGTCGGTAAACGTAATGGCCAAGAAAGTGTCATTCTAACGCTGATCGAGCGCCAATCTCGCTGTCAGATCCTGCGTTTGATTGATGGCCGTGACGCCGATTCAGTCAACTACGAACTGGCTAAGATCTGCCAAGAATACGGGCACATCATGAAGTCCGTTACCGCTGACAACGGGGCAGAATTCGCAGCGGCGGGGACGGTGCTTGACGGGGTTGCCGACCTTTATTATGCCCACCCTTACCGCTCTTCAGAACGAGGCACAAATGAGGCGCATAATCGAATGATCCGTCGTGATGTGCCTAAGGGCCTGTCCATGGATACTTTAGGCCCTAGTGATATCCAAGCAGTGGAAGCCAAGCTAAACAACTTACCACGCCGGCAGTCAGGTTACCAAACCCCAAAAGAGCTTTTCTCCGCTGCCGCTGGCTAAAGATTGAATCTTTAAAATATGAATATCAATGAAAATACTGTCTTGCCGGGATTTATTGCGTGGCTAATTTGTTCTTGCAATTTGGGAACTTTTTTGACTTCGCAAATTGCAATAGTAAATTAGCCAGTACCGATAAAGCACACAGACGAAAGGGCTCATGGGAGTTCCAGGTGGATCAGGATTAGGCGGCGCGGCCTTTGCGCGCACGTGCTAATTCCTTTCGAAATACTTCAGCTGGTGTACAGAACTTAAGTAAGCGGCGCGGGAGATGGTTGAGCCGAGATTCAGCTTGACGGACCAGACTGGGTGTAGCTAGATCGAGTGATTGCCCCTTAGGAAAGTAACGTCTGAGTATACGATTGTGGACCTCATTAGTGGCGCGTTCGGCCGAGCTATAAGGGTGGGCATAATAAGTCTCGGCAACACCCTCAAGCGCAGCCGTTAGCGTGGTGAACTCTGTTCCGTTATCCGCCGTAACTGTCCGCATAACGTCACCGAATTCAGCCGTAATATTTTGCATGGCATAAGCCACAGATTCAGCGTCTTTACCCTCGATCAAGCGGACAATCTCATAGCGCGTTTTACGTTCGGTAAACGTTAATAGGACACTCTCGCTACCAGCACGTTTGCCAATGACAGTATCGATCTCAAAATGACCAAACTCGTGGCGCGTTTCTACTCGCTTTGGCCGTTCTTCAATACTACGACCGAGTAGGCGCTGATGTTGGTGCGAGTGGTGTTGGGTCGTCCGGCGTTTTGTTTTTTCCAGCAGATCAAGGTTACGGATCTCCAACAGTTGTGCATCGATATAGTTGTACAAAGTCTTCGTACAGACCATTTTGGCCGGCTTAAATAACCGGTGCTTACGGGCATAACCAACAGCAGCGTCCGGCGACCAGCCCTCATGGCAGAACTTATCATCAAAGTAGGCTAAGAAGGCCGTCACTTGGCTAAATTTTAATGGACGTCCACAGTTTTGCCGCTTTATTTCATAGCGATTCTGAGCGGCTTCAGGGCTGTAAATTTCAAAGTAGTGTTTCTGATTATTAACGCGTTTAACTTGCGTGACTCGACCACGCTTGAGCTCATTATTGACGGTCTGGTGGCAGACGCCTAATCGAATCGCTATTTGCCGTGCTGAGTATCCTTCAATGTGCCAAGCGGCGATTTGACCGCGTTCGATTTCCGATAAATGGTGACCTTTTGGGCGTGGTGTGATAGACTGTTCTTGCATCAAGACGAAAACTTCTTTCATTGTTTGTTGTAGGAACTTCAATGATACCTGAATTTTTCGTCTTGGTGTCTTTTTTTTACCATTTTGGCTGGGTGGCTAACTTAATTATAAAACGCGCGAACTTTTTTGACTTGGAAAAGTTAATAAAATTTATATTTACCCGAATTATTCATACGAGGTTTAATATCGGCATACCGCACAATTTTGGACCAATTCTCGTGCTGCTATGGTGTAGTCAAACCAAGATGTACTGTTTTTGCTAAAGGCTACCAAATTATGGGGCTGGATAAATTTTTGATCCTCAATTTTGAGCATACTTGCCCCTTGGCCGAACCGACTTTTTTTGATTTATTGCACCAGTTTAGCCCCACTGTAGCGCTTGGATTCGAGCTAACAGTTGATAAAACAAATCCTGATAGACGTGGTGGCGGCTTAATTTTAGATAAAGTTGCCGGCCGCTGGTCACCAGCTTACCCGCTACTTTAAACAGCCATAAGCGCAAGGTTGTAACCTGTAATCGCTGATGTTGTGCAGGCAACAATTGGCGCATCAAGCTGACTAAATTATAAGCGAGGACACTGAGCATCATGCGGGCATAATTTGGTATAAATTGCGAGCTAGTCATTTTATCCAGGTAAAAGCCAGCCTTGGCTTCCTTGATATAGTTTTCCATTTGACCCCGTTGGTGATAGTCGTGAAACGCATCTTCGGCGACAAAACTCGTTAAATTGGACACGAGGTATTCATGTTGAAATAACAATTCACCAGCTGGTCGAGTTGATTTAATATAGATCTGGCGCGGCTTAGGCCATGATCGGGCTTGATAAGACGCGCGATAATAATGGACCTCGGTCTCAGTCCAATTCTGCTCATCACTGATCTGAACAAAACGTTCAGCCAGTTGGTTCAGCCGCCGATTGGCTTTCAGGCGGATCAAGTAAAAAGTGTCGTTGGCTTCACAAGTTTCGTATAATTCTGGAGTCGCAAAGCCACTATCCCCGCGGACCAAGATATCAGCGTTCGGTTTGACTTGATGATAGTGCTGTAGTAGTGGTGTGATAAAGGGGGCAATATCCGTACTGGTATAAACATTACCTGGGCGCAATTGAGCCTTTAAACAGTGGCCCGTTTGCCCGTCAAAAGCGACCAGCGGATGGTAACCCGTGGTACCGTAATGCGCGTTAAAGGCGGCTTTTTCCTGATGACCATGAGTATCGGCATGGGTCGAGTCAATATCGAGAATTAGCTGTTGTTGCTTGGCGCCAGTCCACGCTTGGTCAAGCAATGCTTGATTCAACGTTTGTAATGAGGTGATGGTCTGCTCGTCACAGCGTTGCCAAAAACGGGATAACGACGGTTGTGAGGCCAATTGCGGTTGTGCCAATAGTAATTTAAATGTGGGGTCATTGCGCAAACTGGTGGCAGCTAGATCGGCCGGGTAACCGGCGATCAACTGCAGCACGACCTGTTCTAGTAGACTAACGTTGCTGTAACGAGCGTAATGGCGCTGGTCATCAAAATGGATTAATTGATACGCTAAGGTCGTGAAATTGAGTTGCGCCATTAATTCTTTGACCAACACTAGCCCAGCATCAGTGGAAAGTTCACCACCAGTGTGCGAAATATGTAATTTAGGATTGAAATTAACTCGTTTTTCCGGTAAAGTTGCCATGAGAAGGACCTCTTTCTTTTGGTGGATAGCTGACTTGTGGTGAATCAACTATACCAAATCGGAGGTTCTTTTTCTGCACTAAAAAGGTGAAAAATAAAAAACACAGTACCGCCCATGATACCGGGGTGACACTGTACTTGGAGAACTTATGGTGAATAATTCAGGTATTTAATTTATACTGATGCTATTGCGGCTGATTTATGCTTAAAAATATAAGTAATTATTTTTGGATAAGGGAATAATCAGGTATCTGATGAAATAGGTTTATCTTGCACTAAATAGAAATGCTAAGTTAAACTTAGAGTAATGAACAACGTTTACTTATATATCATATTTGTGCGATAAAGCGGGGGTGAATTTATGTTAATTAGTCAGCGGCAGGAAAAGATTTTGGCGGTAGTTAACTCACAGCGTTTCACAACAATCGCCGAGCTAGCTGCGGTGTTATCAGTATCGGATATGACGGTGCGGCGTGATTTAGATCAGTTGGCCAGCGCGGGGAAAATTTCTAAGGTTCGTGGCGGTGTACAAAGTGTACAAGCGCTAGCGTTCAATGATTTATCAGTGGCACAAAAACAAGATCTGAATTTGCCACAAAAACGGCAAATTGCTAAGGCGGCCGCACGCTACGTTTTATCTGGTGAAACAATTTATCTGGGCAGTGGCACGACGATCGCGTTGCTAAGTGATTATTTTGAGCAAGATTATTTACGGGTTATTACCAATAGTTTGACGGTTTTTAACTTACTATTAAAACGCCATCCGCGCTATGACGTTACGTTGATCGGTGGCAATTTGCGGCAACGTTCTGGTGTGTTTATTGGCGGTATTACCGAAGATACATTGCAACGGTTAAACTTCGATCGGGCGTTGGTCAGTGCTGACGGCATCGCCGATGGACAGTTAATGGATATCGTAACTGAAGAAGGGCGCAGTCAAGGCATTGCGATGGCACAAGCGCAAGAACGAATTGTTTTAGCCGATCGAAGTAAACTGGAGCATCGCGCCTTTTATCCTTTCGCCCGTTTACACGATGCGCGTTATTTGATTACCAATGAATTATCCGCTAAACAACGGGCTAAATATCAAGATGATACTGAGGTTGTCACGATTTAATTTTTGCTGCGCCAACTTGTGCTACAATAGGTTCGATAATGCTTTTGATGTGTGATTCAGTTTTAAAAATAAATCTTAGCTGAAGGCATGTAAGCTAGACATTTCTATGTGAGATAGAGGAGGACAAGTATGGCAATTTTAGTAGCAGGCGGTGCTGGGTACATTGGCTCGCATATGGTTGATCGGTTGATCGAAAAGGGGCAGGATGTGGTCGTTGTTGATAATTTATCAACGGGTCACAAAGCAGCCATTCATGAAAAGGCGCGCTTTTATCAAGGTGATACCCGCGATAAGGCTTTTTTGACTAGCGTTTTTGAAAAGGAAAAAATTGATGGTGTGATTCATATGGATGCTTTCTCATTGGTTGGTGAATCGATGACTGATCCTTTGAAATATTTTGACAATAATATTTACGGGATGATCGTTTTGCTGGAAGTGATGAAGGAACAAGGCGTTAAGTACATGGTCTTCTCTTCAACTGCGGCAACTTATGGCGAACCGGAAAATGAATTGATTGCTGAAAGCGATAAGCAAGAACCAATCAATCCTTATGGTGAAAGTAAGTTAGCCATGGAGCGGATGATCCGGTGGGCTGATGAAGCCTATGGCATCAAGTTTGTCGCTTTACGTTACTTTAATGCAGCAGGCGCTAAGGCTGATGGTAGTATCGGTGAAGATCATCATCCGGAAACACACTTGATTCCGATTATTTTACAAGTTGCGGCGGGGCAACGGGACGAATTGCAGATCTTTGGCGATGATTATAAGACGCCAGATGGCACTAACGTACGCGATTACGTTCACGTCTTAGATTTGGCCGATGCGCATATGTTAGCATTAGAATACTTACAAGCCGGCAACCCGAGCCAAGCGTTCAACCTTGGTTCTTCTACTGGTTTCTCCAACAAACAAATGCTAGAAGCCGCACGTAAAGTAACTGGCAAGGCGATTCCAGCTAAAATTGCGCCACGCCGCGGCGGTGATCCTGATTCATTAGTTGCGGACAGTCAAAAAGCCCGTAAAGTGTTAGGCTGGCAGCCACAGTACGATGACGTTGAAGATATTATTCGCACCGCTTGGGCATGGAAACAAAGTCACCCCCAAGGTTACGGTGATAAATAAACTAATAAAAAATGGTCCGCGATTTTAACATCGTAGACCATTTTTTTATTTCATCGTTAAGTTTAATTGGCCCAAGCCAGTAATTTCACCGGTCACTTGATCGCCGGCCTTTAAGAAAATTTGTGGTTCATGACCAACGCCAGTTCCGCTTGGCGTACCAGTGAAAATTAAATTACCTGGCTGTAGTTCGACAATGCCGGAAAGATAGCTGATCAACTGTGGTACGGTAAAAATCAGTTGGCTCAGAGGTGCTTGCTGCATGATTTCACCGTTAACTTTGGTCGTGATCACCGCTTGATCTAGGGAGGCAATTTCATCTGGTGTCGTTAACCAAGGCCCGATTGGGGCAAAGTTGGCAAAAGATTTACCTAAAGAAAATTGCGGCGGTGTGTTAGCAAATTGGACTGTCCGTTCAGATAAATCTTCACCGACCATATAACCAGCAATATGGTCAGTTGCTTGATCGATAGAGATATCGCGGCCAGCTTTACCGATCACAACGACTAATTCAGTTTCCCAATCTGTTTGTGCACCAGGAATTGTGACGGTTGTTTGCGGTGCTGCTAACGCACTACTGAATTTTGTGAAAATACTCGGCACTTTCGGTAACTCTAAGTGAATCTCTTTGGAATGGTCGAGGAAATTCATGCCGATTGCAAAGATTTGATTAGTGTTTTGAATCGGCGCCGCCAATTGTGTTGTTGTAAATGATTGTGTCGGTCCCAGTTGCCAGTGGTCCTGGGTTGCTTTTAAAGCCGCTAGAATCGATGGTTGATTGGTGATCGCGCGTCCAGTAGTGGGACTATCGATCAGAAAAGGGTGCTGATCTAACATTGCAAGTTTCATTAGAACATCTCCATTTCACAATAATTATAATGAATTTAGTAACAAAAAAGCCCTAAAGCTTAGGGCTTCATTTGCTGAGATAGGCTCATCTTAAACGTTGACTGCTGTTTTCAATGTTTCCTCTAACCATTTACCAAAGAATGGGTAAGTTTTAGATAATTCATAAATTTGGGTGTCAGCATCAGGATAGTGTAGCGTTAAGGTTTCATCTTGTGAATCGACCGTGATGCCTAATTCTTGTTCGTTAGGCAACTCTAATTGGAAACTACCGACTTGTGCACCAGTCCGCATCAAAATATTGTTGCCAGATGCGATCACAAATAAGTTATCTAGGCAAGGTAACGTATCAATCGCAACTGCTTCAACTGTCAACGTCAGGGTTTGGTTCGTCAATTCTGGTAGATGCTGTGCTTCCCAGCTGAAAGTACCACCAGCAGAAACGTGGGGCTTACCAATAGTAGTTACATCATTGCCAGTTTCATCGACCACGTTGAAGCTCCGAACATCGTAATGACCAATCTCAACATTGATCTTAACCGGTGTGGCTACATTATTGCTAACCTTAAGTGTGGCCGTGAAAATTTTCGCATCAGGGAACTTCACACCAAAATGTAAGTTATTAACTGGCTGCAAAACGGTCTCTTTTGGCGACAAGAAATGTAAGTCAGCAACGTATAATAACTTGATCATTTGCAGTAAGGCGGGGAACATTTTCTCGTTGATCATGTAACCTTGTGCTTCATTATTAATATCGGCTAAAACAGGCAACTCATGCGCGGTCAAATGCGCCTGCATATGCAAAGCTTGATCGATTGAAAAAAGTAAGTGATTATCGCCGGATTCGTCAGCGTAGTTCACATTGACTGCTGTTCCGTGTTCTTGCTGTACGACTTGTAACCATAAATGATCTAATAGGGCTGAGTCACCGATCAGTTCATCATCGTTAAAAGCTTCCCATAATTTATCCATGAACAGGCGGGTGTAGCTAGCACCAAATTCAAAAAGGGCATCATCATTATGGACCCAGTGGGCTTTATCCGTATATAATTGGCGCTTTTGTTGGTACAGGCGGGCGAGATCAGTTCGGACTTGCTCAATATCAGCAGGAGCTTCGATGACATCGCGTAATTGTGGTTGTTTGAAATTAAGCATTGTCGTCGTCACTCTCCTTTTGAGCTGCTAATTGTGGATCGGCTGCTAGGCTAGCCATATAGCTATCAGCAATATGCTGTAGTGAATTTTCGAATTGTTGCAATGAACTATATTGGCTGATGATTGCTTGATATTCATAGTTAGTAACTGCCGCTTCGACTTGGATCTGGCGCTTTTCTTCGTCGTAACGCGCTTGTGCTTCTGCCCGAGCTGCCTTGAGCTGTGATTGTAAGCTAGCAACTTCACTGGAGTCAGTTTGACTGCTTTGTGGGGCCGCTTCGTCTTCGGGTTGATCGATGAAATTCTTCATCAAGCCTTTGAAACCACCACCACTACGTTCACGACTGCTGCGGGTCAGCGCATCAGGTTCTGCAGCAACTGCTGCTTGTGCTTGTTCCAAACGACTTTGTAAGTGATCAGCTTCACTATAAGCTTCATCATGTAAGTTAGCTAAGCGTTTTTTTAAGTAATTTTCTGGATCAGCTGCATAAGTTTCTAGATCAGGTAAGATTTGGCGCTCAGCATCGGAATATTGCATGATCTGCCGCGTCCAAACATCGAGCACGCCAAACTGCCGCCGGTGATACCAATCACCGAACATGACAATACCGTCAGCACTGACTTCGAAAAATGGGATATACGTTTGTAACCATTCAACGAGCCCCTTTTGGAGATAAGCACGCAATTCAGATTGCGCTTGCTTATCGTATGCCAAAATGTAACCTGGAACTTCGGAGAGGTCAAGCCTTAGTGCATCGGCGGTTGCATCAATTCCACGGTAGAGATCAAGATCAGAGTGGTCTTGCCAAGCCGCCGCAAAATTAGTAAAAAACCGTTTTTGATAGTCCAAAGATTTTTCAATATCCACGGAAAAATTCCCCCCAGCGATTTATTTTTGCTCTTGTTACTATTCTACAGCTTTTAGCGCTATCTTGGAAAGCTTTATATCCTTAAGAAAAGTGTAACAAATTAATTTAAGGAAATTAATTGGACAGTACAAAAAAATCCCGCGAACGAGTCGCGAGATTTTCGTGGTTAAATTTATTTGTTGATGGCATCAACGATTGATTGAACGTAACCGTTGGTATCTTCAAGTGTTGCACCAGAAACAACATCAGTCATCTTGGAATGTGCATTTAAGTCATTCTTCAATTGATCAGCAGTTTTACCAGAAGCGTACTTCGTGATGGCATTAACTGAAGTCATCCGATCTTGTTTAGCTTTACCAATCTTCTTCATCAAAGCACTATAGGCTTTATCATTAACTTGTTTTGAAATTAACACTTTGCCTTTAGGATAAGCTTTGCCGAAGTCAGAATTGCTGTTTGGTACACCTTTGAAGCCTTTTTTAGCAACGAATTGGAATTCATCAATGTTGGCAGCAGCAACTTTATCACCGCTCATTGCAACAGTAGTTACAGCAAATGAATCAGTTCCATGAGGTGCTGCTTCAACTTGTTTCAAAGTGATGTTGTCGTCAGTGACATCGATCCCTTTGGTTGCATAACCTTTAGTTGCAGTTTGTGCGATTGATTTAACGTAGCCGTTAGTATCAGCTAAAGTTGCACCAGAAATAACTTTCTTTTGCATCTTCTTGTTTTTAGCTAAGGCTGTGTTCAGTTGTGCTGCAGTTTTACCGACGGTGTATTTTTCAATAGCGTCTAATGATTGTAACCGACCTTGGGTTGATTTAGCTTCTTTCTTCATCAAACCACTATAAGCTTCATCATTAGTTGCTTTAGAAATCAGCATTTGCTTGTTTTTAACACCTTTAGCAAAGCCTTTAGTACTGTTAGGTACTGGGGTCATGCCTTTAGTACCCTTTTTAACAAATTGAAATTCATCAATATAAGCAGCGACGATCTTGTCACCTTTCATCGCAACAGTTGTTACGGCGAAAGCTTGCTTACCATGAGGTGCAGTATCCAATTGTTTCAAGACTACCTGATTATCATCGGTGGCAGCTTTAGCAGCACCGACAGTAGAAAACGTTGCAACTGAGCCGCCCATTAAGACTGCAGCCGCTAACGTTACAATTTTACGACCTAATTTGTTCATCACATCCAGCTCCTTTAGTATGTAAAATTAGAAACGCTTGCTGATAACGTTTCCTGAATGTACGTCATTATTGTAGCACGTTGCATGTGATTTGTATAACTATTTTGTAAGTACCAAATTGGATTGTTGGCACGATAATAAAAAATCGCCGGTTAAGGCGATTTTAAAGTTACCAAGTAATTGTATCGGGATTAGTAGCAACACCAGCAACCCCATGTAGTTGGTCGATTGCAGTCATATCAGCAGCGTTTAATTCGAAGTCAAATAACTGGGTATTTTCTTGAATACGTTCGGCATGAACTGACTTTGGTAATGGTAAAAAGCCATGTTGTAATGACCAACGTAAAACGACTTGAGCAACGGTCTTGTGATATTTTTCTGCAATAGTTTTTAGTTCAGGTACACTGAAAATCTTACCGGTACCTAAGGGACTATAAGCTTCGGATAAAATATTGTGATCGTTGTTATAGGCTACAACTTCCGATTGTAAATCGCTTGGATTTAAGAAGATCTGATTGACTTGCGGGGTGACCGTTGCGGTTTTAAGTAATTCCTCTAAATGTTTAGGCCGAAAATTAGAAACGCCAATCGCTCGTAATTTGCCAGCGGCTTGAGCTTCTTCCATTGCCCGCCACGAACCAGCATTAGCTTCGATCCATTCATCACGGAAGGCGATTGGATTAGGCCAGTGAATCAAATACAGGTCTAAGTAGTCTAAGCCAAGATTATTTAATGAAGTATCAATTGCTTTCTGTGTATTCTTGTAGCCATGATCTTCACCAGTCAATTTGGATGTGACCCATAATTCATCGCGCTTAACGCCACTTTCGCGAATGCCGGCACCCACACTGGTTTCGTTACCGTAGGCAAAGGCGGTATCGATGTGGCGATAACCTGCCGCAATTGCTGCCTTAACGGATTCTTTGGCGACATCACCATCTGGCGTTTGCCAAGTTCCAAAACCAACGATTGGAATTTTTGTACCATTATTTAAAGTAAATGTATCGGTTAATTTAGTTAATTGAACCAAAATAATCCCTCCATTTCTATTTATACTATAGCAATAATTAACAAAAATGCAGTAACTTTTGTTGTAAAAATAAAATAGGTGCAGCGGATTAATGTTCGACAGGGTGGTTTTAATACTATGCAGATAACAAAAAGATTGCGGTAAAGAAAAATCCTCTACCACAATCTTTTAATACGTCAGCTTATTTGCACAAGACAAATACCGAATAGACTTGATTACTTTTGGCGTTGCGCTTTTTGAGCCGCAACATTGATGATATTCCATGGACGATCGAAGCCAGGCTGGAAGAAGAAATCAGCGTAGGCAAGGTCATTGATCGTCATTTTACCTTGAATGGCTAAAGAAATAGCGTTGATATTAGCTGTAACATCTGCTTTCGACATGATTTGTGCACCCAGGACACGGCCATTTTCTGGTGCGTAAGTTAATTTGAATAAAACTTCTGTGTTACCAGCAGTTTCGGGCACAAATGGTGGCCGATAAGTATCGGTTACAAAGACGGATTTTGTTTCGAGACCGTAATTGTGGGCAGTTCCTTCTTTGATCCCCGTTGACGCAAACTTATAGTCAAAGACGGATAATGCAGAGGAGCCAGAAACAGCGGGTACCGGATATTTTGCGTCGACTAAGTTTTTGGCAGCGTAGCGACCTTGCCGCCGCGCATTAGTTGCTAGAGCAATGCGTGCGGATCCATCAGTTGGCGCAAAACGAACTAAGGTCGCATCACCAACAGCAAAAATGTCAGGTTGGCTCGTACGTAAATACTGATCAATCTTGATCAGCCCTTTTTCGTCAAGTTCAAGGGTATCCTTGAGCCAAGCGGTGTTAGGTTTGATACCAGCAGCTTCAATAACTAAATCAGCTGGATAAGTTGCTTGATCCGTGATGACTTGTGTCACCTGACCATTTTCACCAGCAAAGCGCTGTACCGCTTGGCCTGCTGCTGGATAAATATTATGGGTCGCCATTTCTTTCGTCAAAATGTCCGTAAATTCAGCATCTAAGTATAAACTGAGTAAACGTGGTAACAAATCAATGATCGTGACGTGCTTGCCAGCTTTAGCAAAAACTTCAGCAGCTTCGACGCCAATATAGCCAGAACCGATCACAACAACGTTTTTCACAGTTGGATCAACCGTTTTGGCTTTGAGCTTGATGGCCCAATCGCGCCCACGCATAGCATAGATATTAGCTAGATCTTTACCTGGAACGGGAATTTCTGCTGGTACTGCACCAGCGCTAAGAATTAATTTATCGTATTTCTCGTCACGTTCTGTACCATTGTTATGATTTTGAACATGAACGGTGTGTGCTTGAGGATCGATCGCAGTGATCTCTTCACGCGTATAAACGGCTACACCTTGTGCCCGCATCTTTTCAGGTGTCGCGTAGCGAACGGAATTAACGTCCTTAACAACACCTTCCAAATAAAGCTGCATACCACAAGAAAGGAAAGATAGAAAATCACCTTTTTCGTACCATTGGATCTCGGCTGTTGGGTCATTTGCTAGAACTTCACGTACCGCCTCATAGCCACCATGTGATGAACCGACGACGATTACTTTCATAAAATAAATCAGCCTCCTACGAAATTTTATGTAGTGAAATAAATTCGACTACGCTTTCATTATAAAACATATCGGGCTAAATTAAAACCACTTCTAGATAATAATGATTATAAATTTTACACAATGAAAACTATGTCTACAGTGAGATGACCTAACATAGTGGATAGCCCAATTTTCATAGGAAATAAGTGGTGCCACCATTCAGGTTGAACACACCGCTAATAATGGTCCAAAGATGTCTGCATTTTGATCTTGTTGGGATGGGACTGGTAGAATACTATTGACGATAGTTGGGAAGCGTGATAGGATTACAATTAATTTATATCAAGTGAACAAAGCAGGACAAGAAGTAGTTGATTTATCTGGGTGTCAGGAAGTCGGTGGTTGCTGCGAACCGATCAGGGTAAATTGACCAAATACCGTTCTGGGTTCAAACGGCATCAAGCGTCGATACGCGCTTGTAGAGTGGAGTTTTATACTCAATTTGGGTGGTACCACGGCGTTTGTCGTCCCTGTTGCAATTTTGCAGCAGGGACTTTTTTTATACTTTTTTAGAATCGGGGGAAATGAGATGCAACAACATTGTGGGGGTAAAGCACGTTATCGCAGCTGTTAAGGGTCTATTTGATGATAAAGTTGATCAGTTGTAAAGCAGCTTGATCTTAGCATTAAGGCACCATAATAGTGAATACGAGGAGCGCATGAATATGCAGAATAAAATGAAAAAATTAGGTTTTACTGAAGCATTAATTGTTTTGATCATTGTGTTAGCGGTCATGGGGATCGGTGTGATCGGTTTTGGCTTATCACCGCAAGTACCCGTTATGCTGGCAATGAGTTTAGTGATGGTATGGGCAAAATGGCGTCATTCTGATTGGGCAACGGTTAATGTTGGTATCGCTGAAGGTATCGAAAAAGGAATCATTCCAATTTTTATTTTTATCTTGATTGGGGCTATGATCAGTACCTGGATCGCGGCTGGGACCATTCCTACGTTAATGGTTGTTGGCTTTAAATTGATCAGTGTACGTTGGTTCTTACCTTCCGTTTTTATTGTTTGTGCGTTAGTCGGTGCGGCTGTTGGGAGTGCATTTACAGTTGTGTCGACAGTTGGTTTGGCCTTTTTCGGTATGGGGATGACGATGAATTTGAACCCAGCCATGGTGGCAGGGGCGATTATTTCCGGTGGTATTATGGGCGATAAATTATCGCCATTATCAGAGACCAATAATTTAGCGGCAGCCGTCGTTGATATTGATTTATTCACTCATATGCGTAATTTATACTGGTCGATCGTACCAGCCGGTGGTATTACGTTGGTTATTTTTAGCTTCCTTGGCCGTACTAGCAATGGCGCTAGCTTGAGTCAAATTCAGCGTACGGTTAGTATTTTAAATCATAATTTTTCGATTTCAATTTGGGCATTGTTGCCAATTATTCTCGTTTTTGCTTGCGCAGGCTTAAAAATTCCTGCGATACCAACGATGCTGTTGAATGTTTTTGTGACGACTGGCTTATTGTTGGTTGAGCAGCCACGTTTAGGTTTGAATCATTTGGCAACGATTATCACCGATGGCTTTGTGGCCCATACTGGTAATGCGGGGGTCGATAAATTATTATCCCGCGGTGGTATCGTCAGTATGATGCCAACCGTTGCTCTGATCGTGTTAACTTTGTCATTAGGTGGTTTGCTAGTGAAATTTGGGTTGATCGAAGCAGTAATGACGCCGATCGCACAGCATTTAAATAATAGTGGCAAATTGATCTTAGCCGGTTTGGTGGCTTGTATTGGCGTTAATTTATTTGTTGGTGAACAATTTTTATCAATTATCTTACCAGGACGAGCGTTTAAGCAGGCATTTAACCAAGGTGGGTTAAGTGATGAGGCGCTTGGTCGTGTACTGGAAGATGGCGGTACGGTGATCAATTACTTAGTACCGTGGGGTGTTGGTGGTGTTTTCCTGGCTAACACATTAGGTGTGCCAACGATCGAGTACTTACCCTTTGTTTTCTTCAGTTTGCTTTGTCCAGTGATGTCATTGTTAAGCGGTTTTGCTGGTGTTGGTTTACAACATTTAAAAGCTCCTGCTAAATCGTTATAATAGAAATTAAGGCTGCCGTAGGCTTAAATGCTGGCAGCTTTTTTGATGACAAATTTATGTAGTGGGAAAGGTTGATCATTATGTTAAATTTTGTAAATGCCGGGCGGCCTGGGAAAGTACAGACGGAGAATCAGCGTTATCATGGTTATATTTTTGACTTTGTGCAGCGCCAGATCAAAACGCCCGATCATATGGTGGTAACGCGTGATGTTATTTTGCATCGCCCGGCGGTGGCAATTTTGGCTTTAACTGCAGATCAACAAGTGGTTGTAAATAGCGAATATCGGGCGGGGGTTAACCAGGAAAGCATTGCCTTGCCTGCCGGTTTACTAAATGAAAACGAAGATGCGTTGACCGCAGCACCACGGGAATTAAGTGAAGAAACGGGTTACGTGGCCCATGATTTAAAAGTATTGACCACGGTCGCTTCATCAGAGGGCTTTACTGATGAGCGGGTAACCTTGGTGTTGGCTCACATTGATGCAACTGAACGGGTAGCCACGCATTTTGATGCGGATGAATTTGTTAATAGTCAATTAGTTCCCTTGTCAGAGCTGGTTACCTTAGTCAAAAATGGCACTGTTCAGTCGGCCCAAACCGTGGCGGCAGTTGGTTATTATTTAGCCTTTTGTCAGAACGACTAGTTTTTAACAACCGTTTGGTTTAATTATGCCGAAGAAACGCCTATACTGATAAATGTAAGCGGTGTTAAAAATGTTTACAGTATAATTTCTGATATAGAAAGGATCAGCGGTCAATATGGCAACAACAATGCAAACACACGTCAATAATGATTTTAAAGATATTATGGCGAATCGGCAGTCGATTCGTAATTTCGATCCTAGCGTTAAAATTGATCATACTGAGATGACCACGATGATCAATGAAGCGATTACTGCACCTTCTGCCTGCAATTTACAAGCATGGCACTTTGTCGTCGTTGATACACCAGCGGGTAAGGATAAGTTACGTTCATTTTTCATGAAATTTAATACGCCACAACTGGACACTAGTTCTGCAATGGTCATGATTTTTGGTGACACGTTGGCTTACAAGTCATATCGTGATTTATGGAACAAAGCATATGAAAATAAGCAGATCACTGCTGAAAAGCGGGATGAAGTTTTCAAAACTTTCCTACCTTTGTATGAAAATGCGTCAACAGATATGTTAAAAGCTGATGCAACGGTGGATAGTGCATTAGCCGCGATGCAGTTTATGTTAGTAGCGCGGGCCCATGGTTACGAAACCAATCCAATCGCTGGTTACGATGCGTCTAAAGCGGCTGCTGCTTTAGGCTTAGATGAAAAACGTTATGTGCCAGTAATGGCAATTGCAATCGGTAAGCCAGCACCAGACGATAAAGATGAAGTGAAATCCGTTCGTTATACCGCTGAGCAAGTAACACAGTTTGAATAATTTTACTTATGGTAAGCGACTGTGATTAGTTTTAATCAATTTGACAAATTAAAATTTTATTAATATAATAGCTTCAACTTAAGTCTAGATAAATGTTTGAGATGAGTAGAAGACAAAACTTGGCAGCGAGTTCGTGGTTGGTGTGAACGAATGAAGTCGTGTTTTCGAATATGGGCTCCTTAGTAAAGTGTCGGTAAGGGTCAATTCTAAGCCGTCAACGGGGTTGCATCCGTTATCTGTGCAGAGTTTTGTCATTAGCCGTGGCAGAACTTACTGAGGTGTCTTTTGCGAAGAAGGCATAAGCTAAGGTGGCAACACGGTAAAAACCGTCCTTTTAATTCTTGAAAATAGAATTATGAGGACGGTTTTTTTGTTTCAGCAATTATTTAGTTAATATTGGAGGAATTAGTCATGATTAAACATAAACGATTAGTTTTACTGATCGGTTTAGCAGTTGCAGCATTTATTTTCGTATTTGGTGGCGCAATCGTACCCGCACACGCTGCTAAAACAGTCACAATTGGGATTAATGGTAGTGATCACCGGCAATGGAATCCGGCAGAAAAAACTTTGGCGAAGGAAGGTATCAAATTAAAATTTGTGACTTTCAGCGATTACAATCAGCCGAATACTGCTTTAGTCAACGGTGATGTCGATTTAAATGCTTTCCAAACAAAATACTTTTTCGATGATTGGAAAAAAACGCATAAGGCTAAATTAAGTGCCATTGGCAAAACCGTGATCGCACCACTTGCATTATATTCCAGCAAACACACCAAAGTTAGCCAGATCAAAAAAGGTGACACGATCATCATTGCCAATGACGTTACTGATGAAGGTCGTGCGCTGACCCTTTTACAAAATGCTGGCTTGATCAAAATCAAAAATAAGACGTTACCAACGGTTCATGATATTACGCAAAATAAGCTGAATTTGAAAATCAAAGAAGTTGATGCGTCACAAACAGCGCATTCTTTAGGCGATGTTTCCGCGGCGGTGATCAATAGTGGGGTTGCGACCGATGCTAAATTGAACCATAAGGATGCACTGTACACGGAACAAATCAATAAGAAATCGAAGCCGTATATCAATATTATTGCCGCCAGAACTGAAGATAAAAATAACAAGACTTACAAAAAAGTCGTTCAAGCTTTCCAACAAGAAGCAACGAAAAAAGCCATCCAGAAGATCTTTAAAGGCGCTGAGACCGCTGCTTGGGATATTAAGCTGAAGTAATTTTTTAGGGGGTCATTGTATGGGTAAACAACAAAATATTGCGACTTATCAAGCTAAGTTGGCGCGGTCCGTGTTTTTGACGAGCATAAATTTCCGCTGGTCTTTGCTGATTTTCCTGCAGCGACGCCGGCGGCTAATGCAACAACAGTACTATTTTATAATCATTATGATGTTCAGCCAGCGGAGCCGCTTGCGTTATGGCGGACTGATCCGTGGACGTTGACTAAGCAAGACGGTAAATTTTTTGGACGGGGAATCGCGGACTGTAAAGGTGATCTGTTTGTTCGTTTAACGGCGTTGAAAAATTATTTAGACGAATACGGTCAGCCCCCAGTGCATATCAAGTTCTTGGTCGAAGGGGCTGAGGAGATTGCCAGCCAAGGCTTAGATGATTATTTCAAACAACATAGTGAACTGTTTCAAAGCGACTTGATCATCTGGGAGTCAGGGACTAAAAATGAACGTGGTCAGTTGCGGATCACCGGTGGGAATAAAGGTATCAGCTGTTTTGAAATTTCTGCTGACTCTGCCAGTCGCAATCTACACTCATCTAATTCTGCCATTATTGATGGTGCGTTGTGGCATTTGATCGATGGCATTTCTAGCTTGCATCAGCACGGCAAAATTAGTGTAGCCGGTTTTTATGATAATATCACCGCACCCACATTACGGGCTAAAAATTTAGCCCATAAAATGTATTTTTCGTCGGCCAAATTAAGCAAACTGTATCAGCTGCAGTACCCATTTTTACAGGGTGACAATGAAGAAAAAATTAAGGAAGCTTATCTATTTGCCCCAAGTTTTAATATCGAGGGTATTAGTGGTGGTTACGAAGGCGCCAGTGTCAAAACCGTTTTGCCCGCGCACGGTGGGGCTAAGTTTGACATGCGGCTAGTGCCTGGTCAAGACCCCGCTGATGTTGCCGATAAAGTCGCCACTCAGCTGTACAACAACGGTTTTGGCGACCTTAAAGTAGATTACACAATGGGCGTTACCGCTTATCGTTCCGACATGGACGCACCACTGATCAAAGAATTGATTGCCACGGCGCAAACGGTCTATGGCGGCACCGACAGTGTCGAAGTATTGCCAACTTCTGCTGGGACAGGACCTTCATATAATTTTAATCATTATTTACATGCGCCGATCGCGGCAATCGGTATCGGTAATCCCAATTCTGGCGCCCATGCCCCAAATGAAAATGTAACGGAAGCTGACTATCTCAGCGGCATCGAAGTGATCACGCAGTTTTTCGCTAATTTAAGTGCGCATACGCGGGCTGATGACCATTCAATCACGGCCTAAGTATTTTTTTAATAGGAAGGTTTACTATGGAACGAGCAGAGAAAATTAAGATCTTGCAACAATTGATCCAGATCAATTCAGTTAATGGTAATGAACGAGTGATTGCTAATTATTTGCAACAACTTTTTAAAGCACATGGAATCACATCTGTGGAATTGATTCCCTTCAATGGTGCGACAGAGCGTTGTAGCATCATTGCTGAAATTGGTGAGCGCACGACGGATAAAGTGTTGGCGTTAGCTGGGCATTTAGATACAGTTGCAGTAGGCAATCGCGCTAGTTGGCAATTCGATCCGTTTAGTGGCCAACTGAGTGCTGATTCAATTTATGGTCGTGGTGCTGCAGATATGAAATCTGGCTTGGCTGCGATGGTGATCGCTATGATTGAAATCAAGGAAAGCGGCGTGAAGTTAAATGGCCGATTACGTTTTATCGGTACGGCCAGTGAAGAACTAGGTGCGCGTGGTGCCGTCGAGCTGACGCAGCAAGGGCGGATCGATGATGTGACCGCCATGGTGGTTGGTGAACCAACTAGTGGCGATATTGTGTTCGCGCATAGTGGGCAATTTAATTATACGGTGACGGCTTACGGAAAAAGCGCGCACAGTTCGTTACCGGATAAAGGTATTAACGCGATCTATCATTTAAATGACTTTATTAATGCTGAGCGGACGGCGTTTACTGATGTGCCTAAAAGTAAGCTATTAGGCGCTTTGGTACATAGTATTACGGTGATCAAAGGTGGCGAGCAGATCAATAGTATTCCTGATCAGGCGTATCTACAAGGTAATATTCGCCCGATCCCTGAGTTCGATACCCAGCAAGTTCTTGAGCGATTACAGCAGATCATCGTCAAATTAAATCAGCGTCCCCAAGTAAAACTTGAATTAACGGTTAGAGATCGGTTTGAAGCGATTGCGAATGACCCTGATTCACCGTTTGTCAATTTAGTTCAGGCTGCCCGGACCGCGGCGTTTGGGACGCCAGCACAAAAGTTGATCATTCATGGTGCAACGGATGCCTCGGCTTATGTTGCTGCTAATGATTGCCCGATGTTACTACTAGGCGCTGGTAATTGGCATGATGCGCATCAGATCAATGAGTCGGTGGCGGTTGCTAATTATCTCAATGTATTGGCAACTTATGAAAATATTATCCGCCAATATTTATAAAATAGTTGCTTGGCCACAGTGTATTATTTGCACGGTGGCTTTTTCTATAACATTGGTTATTTTTGTTAGGTTAGCCGCTACAATCACTGGGCATTTTTCTGCTAACCTAAACATTTAGTTGGAAGTATGGTAAGGTGTATATATGATGAAAAAAACAGAGCGAGAAAAAATGACTGCCGGCGAAGCTTATCAGCAGTTCGACCCAGAATTGATCGAACGGCGGAAACTAATTCGTCAGCAGCTAAAAGAAATCAACCAAATTGTCGATAATGAAGAACGTAATCAGCGGTTTAAGGCGTTATTAGCGGATGCCGGGGATGACTTTTTCGTCGAAAGTGAATTTAAGTTTGATTATGGGTTTAACATTCACATTGGCGATCATTTCTATGGTAATTACGATATGACGTTTTTGGACACTTGCCCGATCACCATTGGTAGTCATTGCTACTTTGGCCCGAATGTTGGCTTGTATACGCCAGTTCATCCACTGGATGCGGCGCAGCGTGATGCTGATGTTGAGCTAGGCAAGCCGATCACCATTGGTAATAGTTGCTGGTTTGGTGGTCGTGTGACAGTACTGCCAGGCGTTACTTTAGGTAACGAAGTTGTGGTTGGTGCTGGCTCTGTAGTGACAAAATCTTTTCCAGATAAGGTCGTGATCGCCGGTAATCCAGCGCGTATTATCAAACAGCTTTAACGGAAACGTGTTGAAAAAGCATGTTTTTCCGCTTAGCTACGCTTGTCAAATAGTCCACTGCGTGAATTATTCGCCAAGCTAAGCTAATGCTCAAAACATGAACGCTTTTTTTAACACTCTGTAGAAGGTCACGAATTCCTTGCGCTCATTTTAAATGAGTAATCTTAATTTCAAAAAATAGAAAGAAGGCAATACTGCGACTGAAACTCACCTAGAACGGGGGCAACCTCGCGTGGCACTATATGTACCGGTGATCAAGGATGAATCCGGGAATTAACGACTGGGGACTGGGAGCGCGTGGTTAAATGACTAAGTGCCATTTAACCACATTAATGAAGCCATAGTTATTGGTCAATTTTTTACCAATGGCACCAGGACGAATCAGTAATTTTCCTCTAGGGCACGTCGGTTGTGGACGTGTTTTCAGGTGCAGGTTTATAATTTTAAAAGCAAAACAAATTGATCGAACCGTTTTTGTTCCAACCGTGAGTCTTTTCGTGTTGATGTCGGCGGCGTTATTACTTGGTGGGCATTCACTGCAGCACTGGTTGGCGTCATTAATGACTGGTATTACGACTAACATGGGTTGGCTTTTCTTCGGTGTGTATCTCTTGAACTTCGCTTTTTTTGTTTATTTAGCTAGCAGTCATTTTGGCAATATCCGTCTTGGCAAAGCAACTGACAAACCAAAGTACAATAATTTTCAATGGGGTAGTATGGTTTTTGCCACGGCGATCGATGCTAGTATTTTAATGTTAAGTATGGTTGATCCATTACGGGCGGTAGCTCATCCAGCGTTTAATGTGAAGCCATTTTCCCATGCGGCTTACTTTGATGCCAGCATGTTTGGTCAGTTTGACTGGGGACCAATGGCATGGATGATGTTTGCTTCAGCGACAATTGCGATCGGCTATGCCATGTACAATAAACATCGTCAGGTCCAACGTTTAAGCGAGGCAATCACCTTACTTGATGGCCAACAAGGCTACAAAAAAGTATTACGTACTTTTGTTGATTTCCTAGTTGTTGTCGGCATTATGGGTGGGATCGGTTCATCAGTTGGTCTAGAAATTCCTATTTTAGCAACCGTGGTTCACAGTTTTACTGGGGTACCAGATAACTTCATGTTGAAATTAGTCTTATTTGCGATTTTATTTGTACTCTTCGCGGTGACTGTTTTTGCCGGCTTAGAAGGCGGTATCGACCGCTTAAGTGCCGCGCATATTTGGACCGCGGTCGGCTTTTTGGTCTTTGTTTTATTGTTGGGACCAACTAAGTTATTAGGCCAATTAGAACTTGGTAATTTAGGTCATTTGATCACGCGCTTTATCCCATTAAGTACTGGTTTGGTAGGTAAAGGGGCAGTCACGACGAATGCCAACACGATTTTCTATTGGGGTTGGTGGTTGTCATACATGCCATTTACTGGTTTGTTCATCGCGCGCATTTCTAAAGGGCGGACGATTCGCCAAATCATTGTCGGTATGTTATTGTTCGGTGCTTTAGGTTGTATGAGTTTTTACGCTATTTTAGGTGGTTATTCATTATACCTGCAGCATAGTGGGATCGTTAATCTAGTTCAAATATTGAATACGCAAGGTCAAGCGGCAGTTATTGCTCGTGTTTTGAGTACTTTGCCATTTAAAGTTGCCGTTTTGATATTCTATGCATTATCCTGCTTCATTTTCTTAGCCACAACGATTTCTTCATCGGCATTTATCGTCTCCTCATTGACCAGCTTGAAATTAAAAGCAGGCCAAGACCCTAGTCGCTTTAACCGGATGATCTGGGTCGGCGTGTTCATTCTCTTTTCCATGGGGATCGTCGTTGTCGGTGGTTTTAAAACCGTGCAGACGATCTGTACACTGGCTGGTTTACCGTTGATCTTTGTTTGTGTATTACTACTGGGCTCGATCGTACAGATGGTTCGTGCCGATCAAACCGTTTACGCTACCAAGCGGACACGGGCTGGTTTGGAACACGATGCCGAAGTACAAGTACAGCAATTGCGTAAAAAACAACAGCGTAAAGCACAACATAGTGGTTTAGCGCCAGTACGTTATTAATAATTAAAAGTTGAAAAGCATCCGCACATTTTTGTGGGGTGCTTTTTTTGTTTAGGAATATCGTACTGTAGCCCATTTTGCTAACTGATTGGTGCCGGTATAACAGTTGAGAATATCGTGATACTATGAAGATCGCGCTGATGATCAATTTCGGATTAGGTTTAACTCAGGTCGTTAATTTTAAGCAGATTTTAATCGTGTAAAAAAATAGTTACCCGCAGGCAACTATTATAAATTAAAAATAAGATTGATCACTTTTCGGATTTTGTTGTCGGGCGTTTTTTCAAGTACCAGCTTAAGCCGACGACTAAGCTGAAATAGATAACACCAAGTAAAATACGGATCAGATGATGTTCGATAAGTAGTGCTGAGATAAGAAAAACGAGCCCCATCATGCCAAACATCCGCCATTTACTGCGTGGCGACATTCGTTTTTCTAGAAAAGGGGTCACGTACCTTTGATAAGCCGGCAGCTTGATCAATTTGGCGTTCAATTTTGGTGAGCTACGATACCAAAAGAAACCAGTTAACAGATAAAATACCGTTGTCGGTAATAAAGGAAGAACGATTCCCAATGTACCAAGGGCAAAAGTGATCGTACCGAGGAACAGATAAGCATATTTTTTCATATGGATAACCGACCTTTTCGTTTATTAGCGGTGTTTGCATTATTCGTCATTTGCTTCTGGCGTGCGTAAAACGTTGACCCAAGTGATGTGCTGATTATCACCAACTTCAGCGACGGTCAGAGTGAATGGTTCTACGACCAATTGTTCATGCAAAGTGATCGTCGGTTGTTTTTCTAGTAAATAACCGGACAAGGTCACCGCATTGCTTGATTCAAAGGTGGGCATTCTAGTTTTAAAAGCAACCTCAAAATCACTTAATGTAATTTTACCATTGACGCGGTAGCTGCCGTCCGCCTGTTTTTGTACGTAATCCTTATCGCGATCGTTTTCATCCTGAATATCACCTAATAGTTCTTCATTGATGTCTTCATCGGTGATGATCCCAGCGGTACCACCGTATTCATCGGTTACCAACGCAAACGGTGATTTAGTGCGAACCATCATGCGGTAAATTTCGTTGATCAACATATTTTCGGGGACACGGGCAATTGGGCGAATCAGTTCTTGGACAGAGACGGTGGCGTCAACGGCATTTTGTTTAGCTAAGTCATAGGCGTAAACGTAACCACGGACTTGGTCCCGATTTTGTTCAACCATTACTGGAAAACGGGTCAAGCCGGTTTCTAGGTAATGTTGGTAAGCCGTTGCGACGTCATCTTGATCGCTAATAAAGCTGGCTGATGTTCGGTCGACCATCACATCTTTAGCAGCACGATCATTGAAATCAAAGCCGCGCGAGATAAAGGTGGCATCATCGGGATCAATGGTGCCGCCACGAACGGCTTCACGTGTGATTCCGAGAATTTCTGCTTGGGTGAAAATATCTTCGCTTTCAGTCGCGACGGTGTAGCCTAATAATTTAAGGACGATTGCGGCCGATAAGTTCATGAACCAAACCAGTGGAAAGGCAATTTTTTGAAAGCCGCTTACTGGACGAGTAATCAATAGCGCGATTTTATTGGGGCGGTCGATTGCCATTGATTTAGGCACCAATTCGGTTAGTACAACTTCTAAATAAGTTAGGATGATCACACTAGCAGTGGATAGTAGCCAATTTTCTGGCAATGTCACACCGAATTGGGCGAATAATAAAATGATCGTTTCTGACAGTGTGCTTTCCCCAATTGCCCCCATTAAGATCCCGGTAAAGGTGATTGCAACTTGGGTTGTAGATAATGTATCATTCAGCTTTTCCAGCAAGTTTAAGGTGACTTTAGCAGTACGGTTACCGTCACTAATTAAGCCTTTTAAGTAGGATGGCCGGACTTTAAGCACAGAGAACTCGGCCGCAACGAAAATTGCGGCGATAAAGCCGACCACGACGATGATCAGCCAATCAATTAATAATCCCATGCAAATTCCTCCAATAAATTAGGTTGTATTTAGTCTTAGTTTAGCGGATTCTACGGTTTTGCGCTACTTATCTAAATTAGCGCGCATTTACAGTACATTGCGGCTAGATTAAACGGAAGAATTAACGTGTCCCACTAAAGTCGTAGATGAAAATCGTTAATAAGCGCGATTCTATTTTCTTAATTTTTAGTTAAGCTAAATAAAGCAGCTCAAACAGAGACGGTTTCAATGGACCGGCAGAGGAACTAAGTTTATGTGAGGAGGTAGCAAAATGCGATTTCTAAAGCGGTTTGACTTTTGGTTGGCAATTATTTTTGCAGGTTTATTTATCAGTTGTTTGCCACGTAATGTTGAGGAGATCCATTGGCTTAGCCTAATGTTGACCGCGTCGGGTGCACTGTTAGCAAGTATTAGTGCCGCGCGAGAATTATGAACTACATAACGATAGTGGTGGCTATCTTTTTTAATTCTTTTCATAAAAAAAGCACCCGTTAACTTAGCGGGTGCTTAGAAAAGCTGTTACAAAAATGTTTATTCATTAAGAGAGAGCCAGATTACTGAATTTCAATCTGATGTTTTGTAGCTTCAGCAGATTTTGGTAGCGTGATCGTTAATACACCATCGTTGTATTTAGCTGTGATCTTAGCTTGGTCAACGTTAGGCAACTGGTATTGCCGTGAGAATTGACCATAACGCCGTTCACGATGGACTAATTGATCATTTTCATCGCGTTCATCGGTATTTTGTTCATTTTTAGCACTAACGGTGAGAATATTATTTTGATAATCAATTTTAAGATCTTTTTTGTCGACGCCCGGTAAATCGATGGTTGCGGTATAGGCTTGATCACTTTCTTTGATGTCTGTCCGCATTGCGTCATTAAAGGTCAAGTCGGAAAAATCGTCGTCGAAGAAGCTATGCGCTAACCGATTGAAGAAGCGACCTGCACCAAAATCCATTAAGTCATTGTGCCGATTCATTAAATCATTTGCCATAACGAAAGCCTCCAATAGTTTTTGTTTTGTATTTGTAGGTCTTTGATTACCTTACAAATTCTATTATAGTCAAAGATGGTCAAAATTCCAGTAATTAGCACTCGAAATCTTAGAGTGCTAATTTGTAATTGGATTTTAGTTCTGGGATAATGGTTATATACGAATAGTGATGCCAGATGTGATTTTAAATATTCGGAATAAGGTAGAATTGTGGCCGTTTTGGTATAGCTGCGGGGGTTAGTGCTAATTCTGAATGATAATGCACAGATCAGTTGGACGCACAAAATAGGTATGCAGCGACATACTTTTTTGCAATTACTTAAAAAGTATGTTTACCATATAAGAGACAGTTTGTAGATTTTCAAAGAAGGTGATGAGCAAATGGTACTATTAAAAATGTCGCATCTGAATAAGATTTATGGCGGCACTAAGGCAGTTGACGACTTTAACTTAGAAATTGAAAAGGGCGAGTTTATTTGTTTTATCGGAACATCCGGTTCAGGCAAAACAACAACTATGCGTATGATCAATCGGATGCTTCATCAAACCTCAGGAACGATTGAAATCAATGGTGAAGATATTTCTAAAATGGATCCAGTAAAATTACGGCGTAAAATCGGTTATGTGATTCAAAATATTGGTCTGATGCCACATATGACGATTCGCGATAACATTACGTTGGTACCTAGATTGCTTAAATGGTCCGAAGAAAAGCGTAATGAAAAGGCTAAGGAAATGATCAAATTAGTCGAATTACCAGAGGACTATTTAGATCGTTATCCAGCTGAATTATCTGGTGGACAACAGCAGCGGATCGGTGTTGTTCGGGCGTTAGCAGCGGATCAGGATATTATTTTAATGGATGAACCTTTTGGTGCGCTGGATCCAATTACCCGTGAATCATTACAGGATCTAGTTAAAGATTTACAGGAGCGCTTAGGCAAAACGTTTATTTTTGTGACCCATGATATGGATGAAGCGCTGACTTTGGCGACACGAATCGTGATCATGTCTCATGGTAAACAGGTGCAAGTGGATACGCCGGATAATATTTTGCGGCACCCGGCAAATGAATTCGTTGAAAGCTTGATTGGCCAAGAACGACTGATTCAAGCTCGGCCAAGTATTACAACCGTTGGTCAAGTAGCTACTAAGGCCGTTTCTGCGCGTGAATCACAGACCTTAAAGGAAGCGCTAGGTGAAATGCATACCAAGCGTGTTGATACTTTGTTGGTAACTGATGATGCTGGCGTTTTACGCGGCTTTGTGGGTATTGAGCAGATCAACCAGTTTTACGGAACTGGTAAAAAAATCGGCGATATTATGGATAAAAATATTTTCTACGTTAAGGAAGATTCAGTTATTCGTGATACGGTTGAGCGGATCTTGAAGCGCGGTTTTAAAAACGTGCCGGTGATCGATCATGATCATCATTTGGTTGGCATCGTGACTCGGGCGACGCTGGTAGATATGGTTTATGATGCCCTTTGGGGTGAATCAGACAAACCAGAAAAGTCGGATGATACCGAGGTAGGTGATCAAGCGTGATCGCATTCTTCCAAGAATTTGGTGGCCAGTTGCTTTTTAAAACTTGGCAGCATATTTATATCTCAGCGATTGCTCTCTTTTTAGGCGTAATCGTGGCGATTCCATTAGGTGTACTCTTAACCCGGTATAAAAAAATTGCTGGCTTCACGATTGGCTTAGCCAGCGTGCTCCAAACGGTGCCGGCAATGGCACTATTAGCGATGATGATCCCGTTATTCGGGATCGGTGCGTTGCCAGCAATCGTAGCGTTGTTCATTTACTCACTATTGCCGATTTTGCGTAATACTTATTTAGGCATGGAAAACGTTGATCCAACTTTACGTGATGCGGCTAAAGGGATGGGGATGAGTAACCTACAGTCGATTTTACAAGTCGAATTAAGAATGGCCGCGCCAGTGATCATGGCCGGTGTGCGTTTGTCAGCAACTTATGTGATTGCTTGGACAGCGTTGGCCTCATATATTGGCGCCGGCGGTTTAGGTGACTTTATCTTTAATGGTTTGAATCTGTATCGTCCTGATTTAATTTTGGGTGGTTCGATTCCTGTTATTATTTTAGCGTTGATCGTTGATTTCTTGCTTGGTCGGCTGGAATTGTTACTCACGCCACGAACAAAACAGGAGGGAAAATAATGCGTAAATCTAAGCTTTTTAAATTGACGCTACTCTTTCTGTCGTTGGTTACGGTGCTATCTGGTTGTGGCTTTCCTGGTTTAAACAGTAGCAGCGATGATACGGTTAAAATAGCGGCGCAAAATACGACTGAACAACAGATCATGGCGGCAATGTTGCAGCAGATGATCGAACATTATTCTAATTTGAATACCACGGTGATCAGTAATCTAGGTTCAGGGACAGTCAGCTTTCAGGCCCAAAAGCGTGGTGATGCTGATCTGACCGCGATTCGTTACAATGGGACTGATTTTCAAACGATATTGAATAAATCTGGTGAAACTGACCCTGAAAAAGTCGATCAGCTAGTTCGTAAAGCGTTCAAAGATAAATACCACATGACTTATTTTCCAAGCTATGGTTTTGCTGACACCTATCAATTTATGGTGACGCAGAAATATGCTAAGGCGCACAATTTGAATACAGTCAGTGATTTGAAAAAAATTGCCCCTAGTATGCGGGTAGGGATCGATCAAATCTGGATGAACCGTCAAGGCGACGGCTATGCTGACTTCCAGAAACGCTATGGCTTTAGCTTTGGTCGTGTATATCCAATGCAAATTGGTTTGGTCTATAACGCCTTGGCTAGCGGCAAAATGGACGCTGTATTAGGTTATTCAACTGATGGTCGGATTGGTAGTTATAATTTAAAATTGTTAAAAGATAATTTGAATTATTTTCCACCATACAATGCCAGTGTAGTTGTGAATGATTCAGCACTTAAACGGCATCCACAATTGAAATCAATTTTACATCGGTTAGACGGTAAAATTCCGTTGAAAACCATGCAGAGTTTGAATTATAAGGTTGATAATAACTTGCAGGAGCCATCAGTAGTCGCTAAACAATTTTTGCAACAGCACCATTATTTTGAAGGGAGTGACGATTGATGCAAAGCATGAATATTGTAGAACAACTTTTCTATTATTTCGCCCACAACGGCATGTACGTGCTGGAACAGTTTGATCGTCATTTCTTGATCTCAATTTATGGTGTCTTGTTAGCGGCGATTGTCGGTATTCCCATTGGTATTTTTATTGCTCGCTACCGAAAACTGAGTAACTGGGTGATCGGCATTGCTAACGTGATCCAAACGATTCCTTCCTTGGCGATGTTGTCGATCATTATGCTGGGCTTAGGCTTAGGTGTAAATACCGTTATTGTGACGGTATTCTTCTATGCCTTGTTGCCGATCATTAAAAATACCTACACCGGCATGGTTAATGTTAATCGTGATGTATTAGATGCTGGTAAAGGGATGGGCATGACTCGTTTTCAAGTGTTGCGTATGATCGAGTTACCCCTGTCACTATCGGTGATTATGGCTGGTTTACGTAATGCGTTAGTGCTTGCAATTGGGATCACTGCCATTGGTTCATTTGTTGGCTCCGGCGGTTTAGGTGATATTATTATCCGTGGGACTAATGCGACTAATGGTGGTGCAATTATTTTAGCGGGGGCCTTACCAACCGCTTTAATGGCGATCATTGCTGATTTGGTGCTTGGATTCTTTGAAAAACGCTTTGATCCTAGCACGCGAAAAACTGATCAAGGCTAAGTGAGTGTAATCGCTTGCAAATATAGCTATAACCTGCTATATTTAAATTAAGGAAGACGAGGAGACTAATTAGGAATGACGAGTCAGTCATTACCGTAGAGACGCCAGCGTGAGAATTGCGTAGAAAAACAATCAGCGCTGTGCTAAGTTAGTCAAGCAAATAGGATAACGAATCGTATCGTGCTACGTGAAAGGTAGTGTAACGGCGCTGATCGCGGGATCAGGTTATCACGAAAGCTATAGTGATCGTGTCGGATCACTGAAAATTGGTCTCGGAAGTTGTCTTCCGCTAGTATCGATCCGCAGGCTGCATCAAGGTCTGCGGTTTTTTGGTGCGCCCGGCATGGGCGTCAACTAGGTGGTGAAAGTCCACTGCGGGCCGTAGTAGTCGGAACCGCTAGCCAAAGGCAAGGCCTTTATCGTGAGGTGAAGACTGAAGGAAGCCTGATGAGCAAAGTACTGCACCGATGAACAAGAAGCAGCTATAAGGCCGGAAGTAACTGGATAAGGTGGCCAAACACACTGAAGTCCGATACTACCCGAAGTTACGACAGTAAAGCTGACGGTGACATGGTACGAAAGTTGACGTTCTTACCCGGGGAGACCTGTACACACAATCCTAATTTTCTTAGGGAATACCCAAATGACAAGGAAATATGAGTTCAAAGCAAGTCAGAAATGGCTGGTTAAGTGTACAGGAGTCAGCCGAGGTCATAGTAGTGGGTAACCATGAAGGACCAAACAATAATAACTCATATTGCGACTGGAAGTGAAGACGATGCGAAAATCGCAGAAAACAGAACAAGCTGACCGCCAGCGGATGATAGGTCTGGAAGACCAAAGACAAACTGGGGCGCGTAGTATCGCCTCCGGTGAAGGAGAAAAGATGAGTGGCACTCAGTTTCAAGCATTAGTTTTGGCCCGCAACAACCTGAATTTGGCTTATCAACGTGTGGTCAGGAACAAAGGGGCGGCCGGAGTTGACGGTATGACCGTTGATGAATTGAAACCGTACCTGAAAGTACATCGCGAAGAATTACTCGCAGAATTGGCCAATGGGACTTATAAACCGGCACCAGTCAAGCAAGTCTCAATTCCAAAGCCCAACGGTGGAACGCGTAAGCTTGGCATTCCGACCGTGATCGACCGGCTAGTCCAGCAGGCCGTGGCCCAGGTCCTTTCGCCGATATATGAACAGATCTTCGCCAACAATAGTTTTGGTTTTCGACCCCAACGCAGTGCACATGACGCAGTTCAACAGGTCGTTCAGCTAGATAATGCGGGTGATCACTATGTGGTTGATCTGGATTTGAAGGCCTACTTCGATACGGTTAATCATGACATGCTTATGAAGTTTCTCAAGCAGCGAATTAGTGACCGCTGGATACTACGGCTCATTCGCCGTTTTCTGACTAGTGGCACCATGAATGGGCAATTGTTTGAACGCAGTGAGAAAGGCACACCGCAAGGCGGGCCGATCTCGCCACTGTTAGCGAATATTTATCTCAACGAATTCGACCAAGAACTAGCTAGGCGCGGTCATGAATTTGTCCGTTACGCCGATGACTGCAATATCTTTGTTAAAAGTCCACGCGCGGGCCAACGAGTCCTCGCTAGTGTGACTCGTTTTCTCGAGCATGAGTTAAAACTCACGCTCAATCAGGAAAAGACACAAGTGGTCGCCACCAACAGAATGAAGTTCTTAGGGTTTACGTTGGGCCACACTAAAGGCAGGGCTTTTCCCTATCCGGTGTGGTCAGCGAAGCAGCGAGTTAAACAAGCATTGAGGCGGCTGACTAAGCGTAATCGTGGTGTATCCGAAGACCAAATAATGGCAGAGATTCGTCAAAAGATGCGCGGTTGGTTGCAGTATTACAGCTTGGGTAGAATGAAGCGGTTCATCACGGAATTAGATGCGTGGCTGCGGTCACGTATTCGCCAGTACATTTGGAAACAATGGAAGAAAGCCAAAACTAGAGAGAACAACTTGAGCGGATTAGGATTTACGAAAGATGAAGCTAAGCTATCCGCTAACACGCGTAAAGGGTACTGGCGGACAGCGCATAGTAAAACGCTGTGCCGTACCCTAACTAACAAAGAGCTGGAACGTCGTGGACTCATTAACTTGAGTCAGACGCTCCAGCAAATTCAGAGTGCTTAAATTATTGAACCGCCGTATACGGAACCGTACGTACGGTGGTGTGAGAGGACGGTAACTTACAATTACCTCCTACTCGATTTGCTATTTTTTCGTAGCACAAAGTAGCTTGAGCAGAGATAGTTGAATTTATTAATTAACCTTAATTGTGGAATAGGGCCATGTTTCTTGCGGCAAGCATTTTGCCACAAGAATGGACACCGACTGTAGCATCAAAATTATTAGCGTACTTAGCTAATAATTAACCTTAATTGTGGAATAGGGCCATGTTTCTTGCGGCAAGCATTTTGCCACAAGAATGGACACCGACTGTAACATCAAAATTATTAGCGTACTTGGCTGATAATTAACCTTAATTGTGGAATAGGAAGTATCGAGGATGCATAAGAACGATCAAACTGAGTGGACGGGTAATGGGGCACATGAATATTCAGCTTATTTTGGAACGGTGACCCATGATGACCATATTTTATTCGAATTATTGACGGTTGGCGTGTTTCAGGTTGGCTTGAGTTGGCAAGCTGCGGCAAGTAAATTGCCGATTTATCGGCGCGATTTTGCGGGGATGGTGATCAATGTAGTTGCTGGATTTAGTGAAGCGGATATTGAGCGAATCGCGGCTGACTCAGATATGATCCGCAATCCGCGCAAAATTAAGGCAACCATCACTAATGCTCGGGCAATTATCGGGGTTCAGCGCGAGTTTGGTAGTTTTGCTAATTATTTGTGGCAATTTGTCGATAACGTGCCCCTACTGATCACTTATGTTGATCGTGATGAAGTGGATAATCATTCGCCGCTAGCAAGTAAGGTGGCGCAAGATATGAAAAAACGCGGTTTCAAATTTGTAGGGCCGGTGGTAACCCATATGTTTATGAAAGCAGCCGGAATTATTCAGGATGAGATTTTGGATCGTTAAGTCATACCAATTTTCTAAGCGACTGGCAATGTTTGCCAGCCGCTTTTTTAGTTGCTCCAAATGTTATAAAATCTATCATATGCTAACTGGTACAGCTGATTAATAGCTTTAAAATTAAAAATAGATTTGATTATAAAGACAATTTTAATTATAATCTAATTTATAGTAAATGGTTTAGTCATTTGAGGAGGCTTTGTTGTTTGTTACCTTATGATTTAATTCCAGCTAGTGATCAAGCATTGAATGTGACTTTTGCTAATAAAATTGATCCGCAGATCAACTTAATCATTAGTCGGCTGGCAACCAAATTGAAAGAATGTCCAGAAGTTACGGCTTTATTACCGGCCTTTCGGACATTGACTATTTTTTACCAACCCTTAGTAACCAGCCTAGACCAGCTTAAAACTTTAGTTACAAGGACTATTGATAACTTAGATTTAAAACAAGTGGGACAGACACGAATAATTCATATTCCCGTTTGTTATACGCCGGAACTTGGTCCCGACTTGCAACGAGTCGCTGAACATGCGCATTTAAGTGTTGCCGATTTGATTCAGCGTCATACGCAACCTAATTATCTAATTTATATGTTAGGCTTTCTACCTGGATTTGCGTATTTAGGCGGTCTAGATCCACATTTAGCGATGTCACGTTTGGCGACGCCCCGCACAAAAATTGCGGCTGGTTCAGTTGGTATCGCTGGTCAGCAGACAGGAATGTACCCAGTTGTTTCTCCAGGTGGCTGGCAGCTGATTGGGCGTACACCAATCAAGTTATTTGATCCACAACGTGAGCAGCCACTATTTTATCAAGCAGGGGACTATATCCATTTTGATAAAATTGATCGGGCTAGCTTTGATCAGATTGCTGCGGCACCAGATGACTATCGAATTCAGATCACGCAAGGATAGGTGAGTAAGTAATGTCAATAACAGTTCTGGATGGTGGATTGTTCACGACGGTTCAAGATGCTGGACGCACCAGTCAACAAGCGAGTGGTTTTGGTGTCTCAGGTGTAATGGATCCGTGGATGTTTCGTTTAGCCAATTTACTGGTGAATAATTCGACAGATGCTGCTGTTTTAGAAATAACCAGTGTGGGACCAACGCTGCAATTTAATCAAGATTGTATTGTTGCTTTGACTGGTGCTACTGGTATAGCGACGTTAGATGGTCAGCCATTTCCGTTCTATCAAGCACGTTTGATTTTATCTGGCCAACAACTGGCCATCAAGCAGTTAATAAATGGTACACGCAGTTATTTAGCAGTCGTTGGTGGTTTTCAAGTACCTATGGTGATGGGTAGCAGGGCGACGAGTACGCGTTATCGACTCGGCGGTTTTCGTGGTCGTGCCTTACAAACGGGGGATGTTTTACCAGTGGTGCGCCATGCGGCTTATGTGCCTAATTATGGTAGTCGTCACTTACCAAGTACGACTTATTCACAAACGCAGGTTTCAATTCGCGTGACTCCCGGACCACAGTTTGACCAATTTGATCAGCAGACGCAGCGTGTTTTTGCAAAAATGACATTTACCATCAGCGATGCAGCTGATCGAATGGGCTATCGCTTGTCCGGTGCACCTTTAAAAGTGGCACAGACTGGTAATTTATTGTCGGAAGGCACTTTTTTTGGTGGTATTCAGGTACCGCAAGATGGCGCGCCGATTATTTTGCTGGCGGATCGACAAACAACTGGTGGTTATCCAGTGATTGCAGTAATTGCTAGCGTTGATCTACCGCTGATTGCACAAGCCCGACCAGGGATGACCGTTAACTTTAAGCTGATTTCAATTACTGCGGCCCAACAACTGCTTAAAGCGCAACAAGAGAAATTGGCCGATTTAGAACGACAAGTTCAGCAGCTAAGCGAGCGAGATTTAAGCCCACGCTTAGCTGCTACACGAATTGCACGTTTATTTAAATAATGATTGCGACAAGATAGAAGTTTAGAGAGGAATGATCGTATTGGATTTGGCAGAGATCAAGGCTTTAATGGATCACATGGCAGCCAGCAATTTAACTGATTTTGTTTATCAAGATGGACAAACAACTTTGAAATTAGCTAAAAAGTCTAATTTGCCTGCAGCAACTTCATCAGTTGATGTGCGACCAGTAGCAGCGACAACGCAAAGCAAAAAAGTACTGAAAGCTCCCTTAGTTGGGGTTTTCTATACTTCAGCAGCGCCAGATGAGCCCCCATTTGTAAAAGTAGGTGATGTAGTTACCGTCGGGCAAACGGTTGGTGTTATTGAAGCGATGAAAATGATGCATGAAGTGAAGGCGGAACAAGCAGGCAAGGTCACGCAAGTATTGATTGGTAATGAACAACGAGTGGGCTTTGACGATCCTTTGTTTGAATTAGATTAGTTGGGAGCGTGAGACTGTGAAAAAAGTATTGATTGCTAATCGCGGTGAGATTGCAGTCCGTATTATTCGTGCTTGTCGTGAACTTAATATTGCTACTGTGGCGATTTATTCAACAGCTGATAAGAAAGCGCTACACGTGCAGCTAGCTGATGAGGCGATTTGTGTTGGCCCAGCTGACCCACAAAAAAGTTATTTGAACATCGACAATATTGTTGCTGCGGCGACAACGATGGCGGCTGATGCAGTTCATCCCGGATATGGTTTTTTATCGGAAAATGCTGAATTTGCTCAGCGTTGCGAGGAACAGGGATTAGTTTTTATTGGTCCCTCGGCCAAAGTAATTGCGCAAATGGGTGATAAGGCAGCGGCACGTGAGCTAATGCAAGCTGCTGGTGTTCCAGTTATTCCTGGTGGTCGACAAGGATTTACCAATCAAAAAGTCGGTGCCAAGGTGGCTGCTGATATTGGTTATCCAGTTATGCTAAAAGCTGCAGCTGGCGGCGGTGGTAAGGGAATGCGTGTTGTCATGGCGGCAAAGCAATTTGGTCATGAGTTTCAGTTGGCACAAAGCGAAGCAGAAAAATCTTTTGCCAATGGTGAAATGTATCTTGAAAAGTTTATTGCACACCCCCGACATATTGAAGTGCAGATCATGGGTGATACTTATGGCAACGTACTGACATTAGGTGAACGTGACTGTTCTCTACAACAGAATCATCAAAAAATGGTTGAAGAGGCACCTAGTGATGTGCTGGATGCCGCGACACGCAAACAGATGTTAGCAACTTCGGTCACTGCAGCAAAAGCGATTCATTACGTTGGTGCTGGAACAATTGAATTTCTGTACGCTGGTCCCGGTCAGTTTTATTTTATGGAGATGAATACACGGGTTCAAGTTGAGCATCCGATCACTGAACTGATCACCAAAGAAGATATTGTTGCCTGGCAATTAAAGATTGCGTCGGATCAAGCATTACCAACTGTTACGCCAGCAATCAATGGTCATGCAGTAGAATGTCGTGTTAATGCACAAACTCCTGGTGTGATCACTGGGTTGCATTTGCCTGGTGGTAATGGTGTGCGAGTCGATACTGCATTATATCAGGGTTATGCTGTGCCACCAGATTACGACGCGCTGATCGCCAAGATAATTGTGTATGCTGCCGATCGGACAACTGCCATCGCTAAAATGCGCGCAGCAATCGACGAAACGGTGATCAGCGGAATCCAGACCAATTTAGACTTTTTAACTGAGTTATTAGCTGCGCCAGATTATTTGGCCGATAACGTTAATATTACTTTTATTGATGATTTTGTAGCGGCGCACTAGATCGGGACTTGATTTACGATACTGATCAAGAAGTTAGCGTTTTTGACTTTTAGGTGGATCATTATTGAAATAGCCGGCTTTCATTAGGTGTATTTGGTTAATAATGACATTAATCGTTTAGTAGAAAGAAGCGTAAAATAGTGAAAATTGATTTAAATTGTGATCTTGGCGAAAGTTTTGGTCGTTATACTTTAGGCTTAGATGCAGAAGTTTTACCGTACGTTACCTCGGCCAATATTGCTTGTGGTTTTCATGCTGGTGATCCAACGGTTATGGCAGCAACGGTCGCATTGGCTGAAAAAAATCAGGTGGCGCTTGGCGCCCATCCTGGCTTGCCGGATCTGGTTGGTTTTGGGCGGCGCAAGATGCAGATCACACCGGCGCAAGCACAAGCTGATGTTCAATATCAAGTAGGTGCTTTAGCGGCTTTTAGCAAAAATGGTAAATTACATCATGTTAAACCACATGGTGCACTATATAATATGGCAGCACAAGATTATGAACTCGCGCGGGGCATTTGTTTAGGGATTAAGGCCGTCGATCCAACCTTGATTTTGGTCGGTTTGGCGAATAGCCAATTGATCAAGGCAGCGCAAGACGTTGAGCTACCTTACGCACAGGAAGTGTTTGCTGATCGCAATTATTTAGCAGATGGTAGTCTGGTTCCACGCTCACAACCCAACGCACTGATAACGGATGAGCAAACCGCGGTCGATCGTACGGTCAAAATGATTCAAACACAAAGTGTAACGGCGATTGATGGTCAGCAAGTGGCGTTGAAGCCGGATACGGTTTGTGTACACGGTGATGGTGCCAAAGCAGTTGCGTTTGTGCAGAAAATTCATGCGGCTTTATTGGCAGCTGACATTGAAGTGACTGCGCTATAAGTAGATGCATAGATGAGTGGGGAGCGAATTGAATGAAAGAAAAACAAAAGCAACAATCGCCTTTAAGTGTCGCCATGGGGGCGGCCTTTATGATGGCTATGGCTGCAGTTGGTCCGGGTTTTTTGACGCAAACGGCTACCTTTACTGGTAAGATGGGGGCTAATTTTGGTTTCGCCATCTTGATCTGTATTGTAGTTGATGTGATCGTGCAGTTAAATATTTGGCGGATTATTATTGTTTCCGGTAAGCGAGCGCAAGTGTTGGCGAATGAAGTTTTCCCTGGTTTAGGTTACTTGCTGACTGTATTGATCGTCATCGGCGGTTTTTTCTTTAATATTGGCAACGTTGGTGGCGCCGGTCTAGGCTTGAATGTACTTTTTGGTATTTCACCAGAAAATGGGGCGTTGATTGCAGCCGCAGTCGCAATCATTATTTTCTTAGTCAAGGATGCAATGCGTGTTGTTGATCGCTCGGTCCAATTTTTAGCGATTATCAAGGTTGCTATTTTGATTTATATTCTTGCGGTAACGACTGTGCCCTATCAAGCGGCGGTGACCCATGCATTTATGCCGACTCATATTAACTTTTATTCTATTGTAACCATCGTTGGTGGAACGGTAGGTGGCTATATTTCTTTCTCAGGTGGTCATCGCTTGCTTGAAGGTGGCGTGCAGGGACAGGATAAGATCAAATATGTAAATGAAGGTGCCTTGACAGGAATTGGTGTGGCTTCAGTGATTCGAATCATGCTTTTTCTCGCTGGTTTAGCGGTTGTTTTAGAGGGGCACACCCTTGATCCAGCTAATCCTGCGGCTTCAATCTTCAAAGATGCGGCGGGACAATTTGGTTATAAATTTTTTGGGTTATTACTATTGGCTGCAGGAATGACGTCGACCTTAGGCTCCACCTTCACCTCGATTTCATTTTTGGACTATACGGTTAATCAAGGTGCGGAAAATAAATATTTACGTTTCCGTTCATGGTTGATCGTGGCCTTTATTATTTGTTCAACCGCAATTTTTTATTTTATCGGTAATCCGGCTAGAGTGTTGGTTTTTGTTGGTGCATTGAATGGTCTGATTTTACCGATCGCACTAGCTATTTTATTGGTCGCTGCAACTAGAAAGAAAATCATCGGTGATTATCATCATCCGCGGTGGCTATTATATACTGGCTGGCTAGTGGTTCTATTTATGGCCTATGCAGGGGTACGGACGCTTTTGACATTACAATTATAGTTTGAATAGTGCAAGCAACGTTTATCGCTGCTTGTTTTTTTGGTGCGCCCGGCATGGGCGTCAACTAGGTGGTGAAAGTCCACTGCGGGCCGTAGTAGTCGGAACCGCTAGCCAAAGGCAAGGCCTTTATCGTGAGGTGAAGACTGAAGGAAGCCTGATGAGCAAAGTACTGCACCGATGAACAAGAAGCAGCTATAAGGCCGGAAGTAACTGGATAAGGTGGCCAAACACACTGAAGTCCGATACTACCCGAAGTTACGACAGTAAAGCTGACGGTGACATGGTACGAAAGTTGACGTTCTTACCCGGGGAGACCTGTACACACAATCCTAATTTTCTTAGGGAATACCCAAATGACAAGGAAATATGAGTTCAAAGCAAGTCAGAAATGGCTGGTTAAGTGTACAGGAGTCAGCCGAGGTCATAGTAGTGGGTAACCATGAAGGACCAAACAATAATAACTCATATTGCGACTGGAAGTGAAGACGATGCGAAAATCGCAGAAAACAGAACAAGCTGACCGCCAGCGGATGATAGGTCTGGAAGACCAAAGACAAACTGGGGCGCGTAGTATCGCCTCCGGTGAAGGAGAAAAGATGAGTGGCACTCAGTTTCAAGCATTAGTTTTGGCCCGCAACAACCTGAATTTGGCTTATCAACGTGTGGTCAGGAACAAAGGGGCGGCCGGAGTTGACGGTATGACCGTTGATGAATTGAAACCGTACCTGAAAGTACATCGCGAAGAATTACTCGCAGAATTGGCCAATGGGACTTATAAACCGGCACCAGTCAAGCAAGTCTCAATTCCAAAGCCCAACGGTGGAACGCGTAAGCTTGGCATTCCGACCGTGATCGACCGGCTAGTCCAGCAGGCCGTGGCCCAGGTCCTTTCGCCGATATATGAACAGATCTTCGCCAACAATAGTTTTGGTTTTCGACCCCAACGCAGTGCACATGACGCAGTTCAACAGGTCGTTCAGCTAGATAATGCGGGTGATCACTATGTGGTTGATCTGGATTTGAAGGCCTACTTCGATACGGTTAATCATGACATGCTTATGAAGTTTCTCAAGCAGCGAATTAGTGACCGCTGGATACTACGGCTCATTCGCCGTTTTCTGACTAGTGGCACCATGAATGGGCAATTGTTTGAACGCAGTGAGAAAGGCACACCGCAAGGCGGGCCGATCTCGCCACTGTTAGCGAATATTTATCTCAACGAATTCGACCAAGAACTAGCTAGGCGCGGTCATGAATTTGTCCGTTACGCCGATGACTGCAATATCTTTGTTAAAAGTCCACGCGCGGGCCAACGAGTCCTCGCTAGTGTGACTCGTTTTCTCGAGCATGAGTTAAAACTCACGCTCAATCAGGAAAAGACACAAGTGGTCGCCACCAACAGAATGAAGTTCTTAGGGTTTACGTTGGGCCACACTAAAGGCAGGGCTTTTCCCTATCCGGTGTGGTCAGCGAAGCAGCGAGTTAAACAAGCATTGAGGCGGCTGACTAAGCGTAATCGTGGTGTATCCGAAGACCAAATAATGGCAGAGATTCGTCAAAAGATGCGCGGTTGGTTGCAGTATTACAGCTTGGGTAGAATGAAGCGGTTCATCACGGAATTAGATGCGTGGCTGCGGTCACGTATTCGCCAGTACATTTGGAAACAATGGAAGAAAGCCAAAACTAGAGAGAACAACTTGAGCGGATTAGGATTTACGAAAGATGAAGCTAAGCTATCCGCTAACACGCGTAAAGGGTACTGGCGGACAGCGCATAGTAAAACGCTGTGCCGTACCCTAACTAACAAAGAGCTGGAACGTCGTGGACTCATTAACTTGAGTCAGACGCTCCAGCAAATTCAGAGTGCTTAAATTATTGAACCGCCGTATACGGAACCGTACGTACGGTGGTGTGAGAGGACGGTAACTTACAATTACCTCCTACTCGATTTTGTAAATAGGTCAGCCTTGCAACGGAGATTCATGAATGATAAATGTGAATTTAATTAGACTTAAAAATAGTTAAAATAAATTAAACGCCTTAATATAGGCGATCTTATTAGATGATTTGTGAATATTATGAGAAATTGCGTTGACTATATACCGAAATTATGTTAATTTATTAAAAACAAATTAGAATTTTAATTTATGCATAATAGGAGATGGAGATATGATGAAAGGTAAGAAATTTTTTGCCATGCTGGGCGCCGTCGCGGCAACTGGCTTATTATTAGCCGGGTGTAGTGGCAGCGGAAGTGCTGCAGGCGGCGGCAACCAACAATCAGGGAACACGATCAAAATTGGTGGTAACTTTGAACTTTCTGGTAACGCTGCTGCATATGGTCAAGCGATGCAACGGGGGACTCGCTTGGCTATAAAGCAGATCAACAAAGATGGCGGCGTTAAAGTCGGCAACAAGAAGATGAAACTGGAGTTAGTTGGAAAGGACAACAAGAGTGATAACTCACAAGTTGCTTCCGTCGCTTCTAACTTAACGACACAAAGTAAAGTTGTCGCAACCGTTGGCCCGATCACTTCTGGCGCCGATTTAGCTGCCTTACCAAACCAAACTAAAGCCAAGGTGCCGTTCATTACGCCTGGTGGGACGCAAGATAGTTTGACGGTGCAAAAGAATGGTAAAGTTCAACCATATATCTTCCGTTCTTGCTTCGAAGATAGTTATCAAGGTAAAGCTTTAGCTAAGTATGTTTACAACAATATGAAGTTGAAGAAAGTCGCCATTTTAGCCGATAAATCAACTGATTATGGTCAAGGTTTAACTAAAGCTTTCAAGAACGAATTTAAAGGTCAAGTTGTCGAAACTCAATATTACCAAGCTGGCGACAAAGATTTCCAAGCTTTGTTAACTAAGCTAAAGTCTAAAAACTTCGACGCTATCTTCGTTCCTGGTTATTACTCCGAAGCTGGTTTGATCGTAAAACAAGCACGGCAAATGGGGATCACAGCACCAATCTTAGGGGCTGATGGTTTCGCTGATCCGAAGTTAGTTAAGATCGCCGGCAAGAAGAACGCCAGCAACATTTACTACACGACCCATTTCGATGCTAAGGCTAACGACAATGCTAAGGCCAAGGCTTACATGGCGCTTTACAAGAAGACTTACAATGAACAAGCGGGTACATTTGATGCTTTGGCATATGATGCCACTTACATGATCAAGCAAGCGATCGAAGATCAAAAGTCGGCTGATTCCACGAAGATCGCCACTGGTTTAGCTAACTTGAAGGACTTCAAGGGTGTTACTGGTACGATCACCATGGATAAGAAACATAACCCACAAAAACAAGTTATCATTTCCAAGGTTGATAACGGTGAAGAAGTTAGTGCCACTGCCGTTAAATAGCCACTCACTATAATTTATGTTTTGAACTTCATTTAGCATCATCAACAGTTTAATCGTAGTGCTATGGATCGCTGAAATCTAATGCTGAAAGGCATGGTTTTCGGCGTTTCTTAGCTTAAAGGATATTTAGTAATTAGATTACTAGTAAATTCATTTTTAGCTCATAATTATATGAGCGGCAATTATTCGGCAGAGTTGTGATCTGGTAGGTTTTTGATGGATGTAGTAGTTACTGACTATGTTCTTGGAACTGATTGCTGAAACGTGTTCTGTAAGGCAACTTTTTCCGCTTAGCTACGCCAGCCAAACGCATCACTTACGTGCTGCTTATTGTCTGGCTAGGCTAATGCTCAAAAGCTGGGCGCCTTACAGAACACTCTGCCATATTTTAAGGAGGGACTTGCCTGTGCATACAGTCTTACAACAACTGGTGAACGGTTTATCATTGGGTAGTATCTACGCGTTATTAGCGTTAGGCTACACCATGGTTTACGGGATCATCAAGTTGATCAACTTCGCTCACGGCGATATTTATATGTTAGGCGCGTTCTGGGGCTATTATGTGATCAATCAATGGCATTTTAGTTTCTGGCCTGCGTTGTTGTCAGCCATGGTGTTCTGCGCTTTAGCTGGCGTGATCATTGAATATTTAGCCTATCGTCCGTTACGTAATTCACCGCGGATCGCCGCGTTGATCACCGCCATCGGTGTGTCGTTCTTGTTGGAAAATGGGATGTCCTACTTATTTAGTTCCAATGTCCGTAATTTTCCCCAAGCGATGCACGTTAAAAGTTATAACTTTTTCGGCGCCAAGGTTTCTAATATTCAGATTCTGATCTTAGTCGTTTCCATCGTGTTAATGATTCTATTACAATTGATCATTCGCCGGACAAAAATGGGTAAAGCAATGCGTGCCGTCAGTGTTGATCCAGACGCGGCCCAATTGATCGGTATCAACATTGATCGGACGATCTCATTTACCTTTGCCTTAGGCTCCGCGTTAGCTGGTGCTGCTGGGGTCATGATCGGCTTGTATTACAACTCGATCGATCCGTTGATGGGGATGACACCAGGTATCAAAGCCTTCGTGGCCGCCGTTTTAGGTGGGATCGGCTTGATTCCTGGGGCCGCGCTAGGTGGCTTCGTCATCGGTATTTTGGAAACAGCAACGCAAGCGTTAGGTTTCTCTGCCTTTAAGGATGCCGTTGTGTACGTTGTTTTGATCATTATCTTATTGGTTCGGCCAGCAGGAATCCTGGGCAAGAACATTAAAGAGAAAGTGTAGGTGGCTGCGATGAAAAAGAATTTAAAATACAACGCCATTTGGCTAGCCATTTCGGTTCTGGGCTACGTCTTGATCTATGCTTTGGAAATGGTCGGCGTGATCGATCAATTCGGTGAGACAACGTTAGTTTTGATCGGCATCAACATTATTTTAGCGACTAGCTTGAATTTAGTGATTGGTTTTTCTGGTCAGTTTTCGTTAGGCCACGCCGGCTTTATGGCCTTAGGTGCGTACAGCTCGGCGCTGGTCACTTCGGCGATTCCGAATGTTGGTGGCCTACTATTAGGTTTACTCGTTGGGATCATTGTTTCCGGCTTAGTTGCGCTGGTTGTCGGGATTCCCACCTTGCGTTTGAACGGTGACTATTTAGCCATCGCGACGATGGGAGTTGCCGAGATCATCCGCATCATTTTAAACAACTTGAAAATTACCAACGGCCCGGCTGGTTTGTACAACATTCCGATGTTAGCCAACTGGGGCACGGTCTATGTTTTAGTCGTGATCACCACATTGATCATCGTTAACTTTGTCCATAGTCGTAATGGCCGGGCGGTGATGTCAGTGCGTGAAGACGAGATTGCCGCTGAATCGATCGGTATCAACACGACTAAATACAAGATCATCGCCTTCGTTTTAGGGGCGGCCATCGCCAGTATCGGTGGGGCCTTGCACGCCAACTATATTCAGACCATTAATCCATCCGACTTCGGGATCATGGAATCGATCAACATTTTGATCATCGTCGTTCTTGGTGGGATCGGTAGTATTACCGGGACCTTTGTGGCCGCCTTTGTTTTAGGGTTACTGGACATGGTATTGCAAAACTTTGGGACCTTGCGGATGGTCTTGTATTCATTAGCCTTGATCCTGATCATGGTATTCAAACCATCTGGCTTATTAGGCACTTGGGAATTTTCCGTTCGCCGTTTATTTACGCATAAAAAAGCGAAAGGGGATGCCTAGTCATGCCATTATTGGATGTTAAAGATCTAACCAAAAACTTTGGTGGCTTGACCGCCGTTTCTAACGTGACCATGCATTTGGACAATAACGAACTAGTGGCCTTGATCGGACCAAATGGCGCCGGTAAAACGACTTTGTTTAACTTATTGACTGGCGTGATCGTGCCTTCCGAAGGCACGGTCAGCCTACAAACCGATGCTGGTTTACAAGTGTTAAATAAGCAGAAACCCTATAAAATCGCGGCAGCCGGTATGGCGCGAACCTTTCAGAATATCCGCTTGTTCAAGGATCTAACGGTTGAAGAAAATGTTTTGATCGCCATGACCGACAAGAACAAGGAAGGCTTTCTGGAAAGTATTTTCCGTTTGCCTAGCTTCTATAAAAAAGAAGCCGCGTTACACGAGCAAGTCGTCGAACTGTTAAGCATTTTTAAAATGGAAAATCAGTTGGACACGTTGGCGCGTAACTTACCTTACGGGGCGCAACGGCGGTTGGAAATTGTCCGCGCATTGGCGACAAAGCCGAAGATTTTATTTTTGGACGAGCCGGCAGCGGGGATGAATCCAGAAGAAACCGCCGATCTGACTCGCTTGATCCAACAAATTCAGTCTGAATTCCACATTACCGTTTTGTTGATCGAGCACGATATGTCGTTGGTCATGAATTTGGCCGAACGCATCTATGTATTGGAATACGGCAAGCTGATCGCTGAAGGCACGCCGCAAGAGATTCAAAGCAATCAGCGCGTTATCAACGCTTATTTAGGAGGTGGCGACTAATGGCATTACTAAAAGTAACGGATCTTTCGGTTAATTATGGCGTGATCCAAGCCGTTAAAAAGGTCAACTTTGAAGTCAACGCTGGTGAGATCGTCACCTTGATCGGCGCGAATGGGGCCGGCAAAACAACAATATTAAAGACAATTTCTGGCTTATTGCGGCCTTCTGGTGGTACGATCACTTATGAAGGCCAAGAAATTCAAAAATATAAATCGCAAAAAATCGTCGCTGCTGGTATTTCACAAGTTCCAGAAGGCCGCCATATTTTTCCAGGATTGACGGTGGTGGAAAACCTGCAGATGGGTGCCTTTTTACGTAAAGATCGTGACGGAGTCAAAAGTGATTTCGATATGGTCTTCGATCGTTTTCCCGTTTTAAAAGAGCGGCGCAATCAGGATGCGGCCACGTTATCCGGTGGTGAACAACAAATGTTGGCCATGGGGCGGGCGTTGATGTCCAAGCCAAAATTAATTTTGTTGGACGAGCCGTCAATGGGCTTGGCACCTATTTTTATCAATGAAATTTTTGATATTATTCAGGCAATTCAAAAACAAGGTACCACCGTTTTACTGATCGAACAAAACGCGGCCAAGGCTTTATCGATTGCTGACCGTGGCTACGTGCTACAAACTGGTAACGTGCTGTTAAGTGGCACTGGTCAAGAATTGTTGGCTAATGATGAAGTGCAGAAAGCTTATTTAGGGGGTTAGGGAGTATGAGCGTAGCAGATTTTATGACGAAAAAGTTGATCACAGTGCGGCCAAAAACGCGGATCAACGACGCAGTCGATCTCATGAAAAATCACGATATTCACCGCTTGCCGGTATTAGACAACGGTCAGTTAGTCGGTTTGGTCACGGAAGGCATCATTCAAGCTGCTTTACCATCTAAGGCGACCAGCTTATCAGTTTACGAAGTGAATTATTTATTGAATAAAACCACCGTGGCCGATGTGATGGAAAAAGACGTCCGCACGATCCCGGCGGATGCAGTGTTGGAAGATGCGATCTACCAAATGCGTCACTACAAGATCGGTGTGTTACCAGTCGTTGATAACGGGCAATTAGTCGGTATTATCACCAACAACGATATTTTTGATGCCTTCTTAAATATTGCCGGCTATGATCAAGGTGGCACCACCGTTACGATCAAAGTTACGCAAAACGTGGCTGGCTTTCTGGCTAAAGTCAGTGACGCCTTGGCCGAGCATAACTACAATATTTTAACGTTGATGGTGACTGATCGGGCGGATATCCGTTTGATCGAGTTACACGTGGATACCACTGATGCAACTGGGGTCAAAGCCGCCTTAACTGGGGCTGGATTTGAACTGATCTAAGTTTTAACACTAATTCAACCATACATTAGTCTGAATTTAAGCAATTCTGCCTTGATTATCTGGGGTGGAGTTGCTTTTTGCATTGTCAGGTATCTTTTTAGTGAAAAGCATAAATATTGCAGTATACTGCAATATTTATTAATAAGTGCTATGAAATATAGTATAATGCAAAGGTGTGGAGGTGCTCAATAAGGGAGTGTCAAGAAGTTTGTGTAAATGAAAATCCCTTCTCCTGGCAAAATAATGTATTAATCGAAAAGTGATTCTAACGTGTCTTTGACTTGACCAAATCCGCGATGGCTACGATTGAAGTACTTTTCGTTATAGCTTATGACTTGAACTCCAATGAAATTGTCTAAAGATTTTTCGTTTGGAAATTATTCCTTTGGTTTGGTCTTGCGTTTGATTCTTTTGTTCAGTGATTCTAAGATATTGGTTGAATAAATTGTTGGTCGAATGGCCGGGGGAAAACTCAGGAAAGCTAATAGTTCATTTTCAATGGATTTAAGTTGCTGGATCAGATTGGAATACGATTTCCCCCATGCACCATAAAAATCATTTAAGATCTTGTGTGCTGCAGTTACATCGGTCGCTGAATGCAACTCTTTAAAGTCATTTAAGATCGCCTCACGATCTTTTAAACGCACATGCGAACCAATATTGCGCATAACATGTACTAGGCATCTTTGAAATTTAGCTTTCGGGAAAGCGTGCAATAATGCTGGCTGCAGACCAACCATTCCATCTGCAATGATCAACTGGACTTGTTCTAATCCACGTTTTTTAAGATCTTCTGCCATTTCTGACCAAACTCCTGCATTTTCACTTGGAGCGATTCGATAATCAAGAACTTCTTTGATGCCGACAGATGTAATACCTAAAGCAATATAGACCGCTTCTCTTTGAACTGAATCGCGGCGCAAAGGTAAGTAAGTTGCATCTAAGAAAAGACAAACATAGTTTGCCTTAATAGTTCGTTGATGAAAAGCTTCAATCTGTTTTGTTACCTGAGCAGTGATATTAGAAACAGTAGTAGGTGAATAATAAGCGCCATACATTTTTTCAATCAAATCTGTAATTTCACGGGTCGTAACGCCCTTGGAATAAAGCTGAATGATTGTTGTTTCTAAAGCGTCCTGACGACGAGAATAGGCTGGAAGCAGGTGGTTATGAAAATGGCCTTTACGGTCACGCGGCACAGCAATTTTCAACTTACCATATTCAGAGTCAATTAAACGATAATACTGGCCATTACGAGAATTGCCAGTATTAAAGCCACTGCGATCATAAGGATCATAACCAAGTAAGGCAGTTAGTTCAGCTTGCAAGATGTGATTAATAGCCGTTTCGAGTTGTTGACGAAAAAGTTCTTTAACATCGCCATTTGACAATAGAGTTTTGGTTAGATTTTTGGTAAACTGATCCATGGGGAATCCCTCCGTTTTGGTTTGATTTGGATGATTTAATCATACGGGGAAGGGATTCCCTTTTCAACAGGACTTTTATTCATTTACACAAACTATTTTATACTCTCCTCAATAATGATACAGCGACCAAAGTATCTTAAGAATTTAATTGATTTAAAAGATATGGATCTAGTCAAAATTATAACCGGTGTTCGTCGGGCTGGTAAATCTGTTTTGTTAATGCTTTATCGTGATTATTTATTGGCCCATGGAATAGCAGACGCAAATATTATCTATATTAATTTTGAAGATTATGAGATGCAATTGGTCCAAACTGAAGCTCAGTTGCGTCATATTCTTGATCAGCGTTTGCAGCATGATCAACGGCAATATATTTTATTGGATGAAATACAAAATGTGACTGGTTGGCAACGAGTCATCAATGGCGTTTGCGTAAGTTTTGATTGCGATATTGTGATCACTGGCTCTAATGCTAAAATGTTATCCGGTGAGTTAGCAACCTTGTTAAGCGGACGTTATGTTGAAATTCCCATTTATCCATTCTCGTTTCGTGAGTTTCTCGTCGCTAAGAATATCGATCCAGAGTCAAGGACGGTTGATCGCGCATTCAAGGAATATGCGCAATTTGGTGGCTTTCCAGCAGTAACATTAGCCAATGAAGCGGTTAAGGACCAGATATTAAAGGGAATTTATGACACGGTTCTTTTAAATGATGTTTCGCTGCGCGGTAGCGTTCGCGATATCGGGTCGTTAAAGGCAGTGGTTGGCTTTTTAGCCGATAACACGGGTCAATTGGTGCAACCTAATAAAATTGCTAATACGTTAAAGGCGGAGGGACTGGCGATTAGTCCACATACGATCAGCCGCTACCTTGAGCTACTAGCTGATGCTTTTCTATTCTATCGGGCACGACAATATGATTTACGCGGGCGGCAATATTTGCGTACTGCTGGGAAATACTTCATGATCGATCCTGGATTACGGCGCATTGCCACTGATCGGCGTGCAGGCAATTTTAGCAATCAATTAGAAAATATCGTTTATACTGAGCTGCAACGACGGGGCTATACAATTGATGTTGGCAAGTTAGGTGCGCAGGAAATTGATTTTATTGCGCGTAAAAACGCGGCCATTTTATATGTGTCAAGGGCGGCGTAAAAATGTAGGTTTATGGCGGTTAGAAAATGTAGGTTTGTGGCGGTCAATCAGCTCCCTTGATTCGATAAGATTTACCGGTAATTTTAATCACATGGGCGTGGTGAACTAATCGATCCAAAATAGCGGCAGTAACGGTCGGATTTTGAAAGGTTTCAACCCAATTCGAAAGGTCACTATTGCTTGTAATGATCGTTGAATGTTGCTCATAACGCGCATTGATCAATTGAAATAAAAGATTGGCTTCATCATGATCAATCGGTAAATAACCGATCTCGTCAATGATTAATAGGTCATAGCGAGCGTAACGACTAATATTACGATCTAGCGTCCCTTTGGCATCAGCTGCGCGTAAATGCGCCAATAGTTCGTGACAGTTGATAAACAAAGCCCTTTTCCCCTGATGACAAGCTTCAATACCGATCCCGATGGCTAGGTGAGTTTTACCCACACCAGGACTACCAATGAAAATTAAATTCTTGTGTTGTTCGAGAAAGGCTAAGTCTTGAAAACCTAAGATCGCTTGTTTATTAATACTGGGTTGAAAATTAAAATCGAAGGCGCTCAGGGATTTCACCTGAGGAAAGCGGGCTCGCTTGATGATTCGCTCGACTTGTTGGCTTTGTGTCCAAGCTAATTCTGTATTCGTCAGCTCAAGCATGGCATCGGTAAAAGACAGTTGTTGGCCGTTGATTTGATCAATATATTCCGGCAGATAAGCATGTATCTTACTTAGCCCTAAAGCATCGAGATTACTTAATAGTTCTTGAAATTTAGTGGTTGTTTGTCGCATGTCACACCTCGTCATAGGTGCTCAGATGCGCCGCAATGTAGGCCTTGATATCTGTCTCACTACGTCCTTTAAGCAGATCAGAACTCAGAATATTGACTTGATCGTTCTCGTTATAATTAAATTGATGGGTCGTAATATCGTGCGCGCGAATCAATTCTCCGTTATAATAAATTTGGATGTGACGTTCATCATCAGATAGTTCGATATTGACTGTCCGTCCGATATATTGTGGATCCACGGAGTATTTACATTTGCGGAAGATAACCATTGATTCCTTCGACACGACACGGGTAATGTCTTCTTCGAAGAAGGGCTTAAGCAGGTCATCTGGCAGCTGATGTAGGTACTCTTTTTCTTCGGCCAACCATTTATCTTGCGGGATCTCGTTGGTTGCCTGCGAGATTTCATGATTAAGTTCATCACAGAGATCATCAACCAAGTTGATCAACTCAACTCCATCACAGAACTCGTAATTATAGGGGCGTAAACGCTCAACTGTCCGCGCTAATGCTTCAACTGAACCTTTGGTTTGGGGCCTAAAGGCGCGACAAGCAATGGGCTTATAGCCGGCATCTTGGCTAAACTGGCGAAAACGTTCATTGAAAACTGGGTGACCAAAGTTGGATTTTGAATGGTCAACGACTTGTTTCATGTTATCGAACCAGATCTCAGTTGGCACGCCGCCGGTGTGCCAAAAAGCGTCATCAAGGCAATTAAACAAAGTATCTTGGCTGCGTTCGAAAATCAAAGTTAAGTATTTTAATTTTGAATAAGGCAAGACATATAAAAAAATATTAAAATGATAGGGCTTGTTTTCCTTGTTATAAAGCGTCATCTCCTCTTTCCAATCAACTTGAGCTGAAAGACCAGCAGTATGTTCAACTCGGATTGTCTCCTTATGTGTCCGTTCCTTACGGATCGTCGCACAGTAAGTTTTAACGATCGTATATTGACCCTGAAAACCTTTCTTCTGAATGAACTTGAAAATGGCCATGGCCGAACAGTTCAGTTCAAGTTTGGCCTTGATCACACCACGATAAGGATCAAGTAGGCTGGGTCGTTGCTTTTTCGGTTTCTGTGGCTTAGCGTCACCGTCCTTAACTTCTTGATAGGCTTTCTTAACAGTACGGTAGTCAACGTCATATTGTCGGCTTAAAGCGGCATAATTTGGTTCGATATCATTATCCACGTAACGTTTCACTCCTTCTCTAATATCGTGTCTCACATCATTAACCTCCCCGATTAAGATGTGATTAATGGTATCAAAAAATGTAGGAAAACCGACAATGTCTCGCCGCCGTTTTCCTACATTTTATAACCGCCGTTTACATATATGTTCAGGTGACCTATGCTTTACCCAATAATACACATGAAACTGATAATTTATTGAAGCTTAAAGATAACTATCGTAAAATTATAATTACGCAAAACTACTATGAATTTACACAAGTGGCTGGTATTCCGATCATTAATATTGTTGATTGGTTATTAGATGATACGATTTAAGCGGTGAATGAACGAAAGCAATCGCTGATCCACATTGATCAGCAACCTTAACGAGGAGGGTTATATGCCATGGCAACTAAAAAATATTACGCGATCGCTAAGGGACGGCAAACCGGCGTTTTTAATACCACGTGGGCAGAAGCCAAGCAATTAGTTGAAGGCTTCCCGGGCGCACGCTATAAAGGCTTTACTGATAAGGCAGCCGCACAGGCTTGGCTAAAGGGTGGCGCAACTGCCGCTAAAGCAGCACAAAAAAAGCCAACCGCAGCGGCGGCCAATACACCGTTGCCAGCAAATGTACTTCAGGTCTACACAGACGGCGGTTCACGGAACACCGGTAATGTTCAAGGTGGTCACGTTAAAAGCGGCGACAAGGCCGCCTGGGCTTACCTGATCGAATACCAAGGCCAACAAGTCAGCGACTCTGCCGGTGAATTTGGCGCAACTAACAATAAAATGGAGATCACTGCATTAGTCGAAGCGTTGCGGAAAATCAAAGCTACGTGGGGAACTGATTTACCAGTGGTGGTGATCGCGGATTCGCGCTACGTGCTTAACGCGATCACGAAAAATTGGTTAGCCGGTTGGCAGCGGCGTGGTTGGCAACGTAGCGGCGGGCAACCACTGGCTAACAAAGAACTATGGCAGCAGTTGGCGCAACTTTTACGTGAGTTTAGACAGATCGATTATCGTTGGACGAAAGGTCATGCGACGAATGCCGGCAATGTATTCGTTGATGCCGCGCTTAATCGAACGATGGATCAATTGACACCGACGCAACTGCATCCAGTGGCAGCGACCATGACAGCCAAGCCGGCACCTAAAGCAACGGCGGCACCTAAAACGGTTCAACCAGACGCCGCACACCAACGGGCATCAGCTGAATCAATGAAAGCCATTCGGGAACAATTACACCAAATGGGTTATTTGCAGAACCATAAAAGTGGTGAATAAATGCGTTTAAGCAGTGTGCTCATTTATATCGTTGTTTTGGTCAGTGGTGGTTATTGGCTGTTGCGCAATAGTGATTTATTTTGGTTGGTGGCGGCCGGTGGATTAATGTTGTTAAGCGTTGGTTTAGGTCGTTATTTTCGTAACCGCCGACCTTGATTTGAGTTTGACGGTTGAATTGTGGTAGGCTGTAATGAGTAATTCTGAAAGAAAGACGGTATTTTCATGCAACGAAGTGGACGGAAGAAGCGCCATTGGGTGCGTTGGACCATTCTAGCGCTGGTGGCGATCATTTTAATTAGTGGTGGTATTTTTGTTTACCATATCTATCATGTGACCGAGACTAGTTTTAATAAAATGTATGCCACTAATGGGCAAACACCGTCCACAGCGATCAAAAAAGGCCGCCCGTTTTCGGTGCTGATCCTAGGTGTTGATACTGGCGCGGACGGACGGATCGATAAAGGTAATTCCGATACGCTGATGGTGGCGACCGTTAATCCGCAGACCCACAAGACGATTTTGCACAGTATTCCGCGGGACACACTGGCTGAAATGGTTGGCGACAACAAGCGCAATATGCAGAAATTAAATGCCGCCTATAATTTAGGTGGTTCGAAAATGGCTAAGGCGTCGATCAGTAAGCTGGTCGGCATTCCGATCGATTATTATTTGACTATGAATATGGGCGGCCTGGAAACAATGGTCAATGCGGTCGGCGGTGTCACCGTTACCAGCGATCTAACCTTTACCTTCAATAATATTACGATCAAAAAGGGCACCCATCATTTAAACGGTAAAGAGACGCTGACTTACGCGCGGATGCGTTACGATGACCCCAAAGGTGATTATGGTCGCCAATTGCGGCAACAAGCTGTGATCCGTGCCGTCACGAAGAAACTGATCTCTACCAATGGCTTGTCGCGTTACCAAAAGTTGATGAAAGCCTTGGAGCCTAATGTGCGTACCGACGTTCCCTTTAAGTATATTGTGACCGGTGGGCTAAAGTATTGGCAAAACGCGACCAATATTTCTTCCAAACAATTACAAGGTAGCGATGCGTGGATCAACGGTAGTTCATATCAGATCGCAACGACGGCGGCATTGACTAAAACATCGAATGCATTGCGGCGCGAATTACAACTGCCAGCTAAGCAGATCGACAATGAAGAAACCCGCTTAAACGCGCTGAACCCAACTTTCGATGGTAAAAATAGTCAGCTATATAACACATTCGGGTTAGACACGGTTTATTACACTGAAAATACGTATTAAAAAATGAGACGGTAGCCGATTAAGGTTATCGTCTCATTTTAATTGCTTACAATGTTGCTAAGAAATCGAGTGCAGCACTGTAGTCAGGTTCATTAGTTTGTTCATGGATCAGTTCACGGTAGCGGATCTTACCGTCAGCATCAACGATGAAGATTGAACGCGTATTGATGCCTGCTTCGGGAACAAAAACGCCCATTGCGCGGCCAAATTCTTCATCAATATCTGAGAGCATTTCCATTTTAGTGACGCCTTCAGCAGCACACCAATCGGCTTGCTCAGCGGTTGTGTTCGTAGAAATAGTCACGAAGCGAATATTTGGAACCTTATCCGCATCAGCATTGAAGTGTTTGGTTTGGACACTGCAGACACTGGTATTAATGTTAGGGATCACACTGATCAAAGTCGTCTGACCTTTAAAATCAGCGGTCGTCAACGTTTGGCCCGCGTTATTGTGTAATTTAAAATCAGGTAATTGTGCGCCGACTTCTGGTGCTTCACCAACAGTTGTTAAAGGATCACCGTGCATTGTTACGTTCATCTAATTCACCTCATTGATTATTTTGATAGCCTTATCATAACACAAATTATAATTGTGTACAATTTATTATCTAAAAAAATAAGCGGTCAACCACTTATTTAGTGTATTCAATTGTATAACCGCCATTGCCATTAGGAATAACGTTAAAGTTGCTGTAGCCTTCAGCCATCCAGGAAGAAGCGTTGGCACGACCCCAAGCAACGGCCTCACTAGTTGATGAGAATGTTTGTCCATCACCGGCTGCTGCTGAACTGCTGGATTCACTACTATCAGTGTCGCTAGACGAATTACTGTCTGCTTCACTATTGCTAGCGGTGCTGGCCTCATCGGTTGTGCTACTACTTTTTTTCGCGGTACTACTTTTTGCTTTGCTGGAGCGGGCAGTTGTACTACTAGATTCACTGGAAGATACTGCCGTTGTTGTCGGTTGTGCTGTTTGATTATCATTGGCGATACTAGAGAACTCAGCATAAACGCCGAAGGCAACGATCAGTACAACGATTGCGATCAAAGACCAACGGTGGCGCGTGATAAAGGATTGGTGGGGTGTGTTAACGGTGCTGATCGGTTTTGAACTACGTGGCTGCGCATTAGTTGGTTTCGTAGTGTTGCGCTGAGTACGCGTTCGCTTTTCAGCATGGCGCGCAACTCGGCTAGTTGGTTTATCTTGTTTACTCATGAAAAAGCTCCTCTATTTCACTTTTAATGGTCGTTTCTTAAGCCATTTTCGTGCTGATAGCGGGTTAAAATAACAAAAATAGCGCAGAAAATTTTACTGGTGCGCTTATCTCACCGCTACTGCATAAGGTATACCTAAAATTGTACCATGCTAACGCAAGGGATGCAGCTTTCCGGCTAACTATTTAGCTTTATTTAACCAAGCTGCAGTCAGTTCCAGCAGTTGCTCCAAGGGCTGAACCACGGGATCAACCAGTTGCTTGCGCACCGCATGCGCGTATTGTAACACATCGCCATTGATCAATAAAATTGCTAGTGTGGCTGGTATTGGGCGGAAAATACCAGCTGCCTGGCCTTGTTCGATCACGGCCTGTAGTTCGGGAAAAATTAGATTTTGTTCCACCGGTGGAATCGCCAACTGATCAAGTAATGGTGAATCAAGAAATTGCTGCAAGGTGGCTAGTTGACGTGGTTGATCTTGGGCAAATTGGTAAAGCGCACGCATGTAGATTTGCACTTGTTGCTGTGGCGTTGACACTAAGCCGATCTTTTCGCCTAAATATTGTTGTAAATTGTGGCGTTGATACCGAAAAACCTGCCGGAGCAGATCTTCTTTATCGGCGAAATAAATATAAATAGTTGATGGATATAAGTTAGCTTTGGTCGCAATTTTGGCGATGGTAACGCCACTTAGTCCGACTTCCAAAATTAATTCGGTGACACTATCAATGATTTGGGTGTATTTTTTTTCGTCTCTTTTTCGCATAACTGAAGTATAAGTTAAGTCACGGTTTTGGTCAAAGTCTGACTAAATGATTTTGTGGAAACAATTGGTTAAGTAGATATGGACTCTAGTCTGGTACATGGCGATTTGAACCTAGCGGTTTTTCACCTAAGCTCGCTATCAGCGGTGGCACAATGCTACCTAGTAGTGGTTGGATATTGATTATTTGTCTAGTATAAGTAGGTATGAACCACAGCCTTGACGGTTTGTAAACTTAAAATTGAATAGTAGCCACCAACAAAAAAGCACTGATGAAGTGAACCCCAAATATTGGACGAAACTTTAAGCAACTTTCTGGGTGGTAAGAACACGGTATTTAACCGGGCTCTTACCACCCAGTTTTGTTTTGATTCTCGTGAAATTATAATATTGAATCCAGTTCGCTACGGCTTGGGTTAATTCCGCCAAGGTATCGAACTGTTTTTGATCATAAACTTCTGCTTTTAGAATGTGAAAAAAACTCGCGCGTTTTATAATCAAGTTAGCCCGCGCGTTTTATAATCAAGTTAGCCAAATACTTTTAGCTAATTGATAAAATAAAAAACACCCAGACAAATCTCTGTTATCATTGATGTTCCTACACAAACAATGAAAGAGGTTATTGTCTTGATGCAAGAACAGAATACCACAGTCAGAAAAAAAGGTCAGCACCTAACTTCGTTTGAACGAGGCAGAATTGCTACGCTGCACAGCCAAGGCTATTCCAATCGTGCAATTGCCAGAGCGCTTAATGTTTGTCATCAAACAATCAATAATGAATTGTGCCGCGGCGAGATCGACCAAGTAAAAAAAGTGAATGGTCAACGCCAATATTACGCTGTATACTCACCAGAAACAGCACAAGCTAAGTACGAAGCTAATCGAGCCCACTGTCATCGACCTTTGAAACTCGTCGGTGTCGCTGATTTTATCGACTATTTTACGACTCATTTGCGTCAAGATGGTTGGTCGCCTGATGCAGCAGTAGGACGGGCCCAACTTGAAGGCTTATATCAACCTGAGGAGATGGTCTCGACCAAGACGCTATACCACTATATTGATGCCCAGTTACTTGAAGTCCGTAATCTTGATCTACTCGAAAAAACGCGCCACCGTGCTAAACATCATCACTCGATCAAGCACAAGCGTCTGGCCGGACGGAGTATTGATGAACGGCCTAAAAGTATCGACCAGCGCCAAGAGTTCGGCCATTTCGAATTGGACACCGTGGTGGGCAAGCGCAACGGTCAAGAGAGTGTGATCTTAACGCTGATCGAGCGTCAATCCCGCTGCCAAATTCTACGTTTGATCGATGGTCGTGATGCCGATTCAGTCAACTATGAGCTGGCCAAGATCTGTCAAGAATACGGATCAATCATGAAGTCAGTTACTGCCGATAATGGCGCTGAGTTCTCGGAAGTTGGCGCTGTACTTACCGGTGTCGCTGACCTTTATTATGCCCATCCATATCGTTCCTCTGAGCGTGGGACTAACGAAGCGCATAATCGAATGATCCGCCGCGATGTACCCAAGGGTCTATCCATGGATATTTTGGGTCCTCATGATATCCAAGCAGTTGAGTCAAAGCTAAACAATTTACCGCGCCGGCAAACTGGCTATCAAACACCCAAAGAGCTTTTCTCCGCTGCTTCCGCCGGTTAAGTTAAGTCCATAAAATATGAATATTAATGAAAATACTGATTTAATAGGATTTATCGTGTGGCTAATTTGTTCTTGCAATTTGGGACCATAATTTATTATGGCATGGTCTCTCTAAATTACAATCGCGCGTTTTATAATTAAGTTAGCCACCAAGCCAAAATGGTAAAAAAAAGACACCAAGACGAAAAATTCAGGTATCATTGAAGTTCCTACAACAAACAATGAAAGAAGTTTTCGTCTTGATGCAAGAACAGTCTATCACACCACGCCCAAAAGGTCACCATTTATCGGAAATCGAACGCGGTCAAATCGCCGCTTGGCACATTGAAGGATGCTCAGCACGGCAAATAGCGATTCGATTAGGCGTCTGCCACCAGACCGTCAATAATGAGCTCAAGCGTGGTCGAGTCACGCAAGTTAAACGCGTTAATAATCAGAAACACTACTTTGAAATTTACAGCCCTGAAGCCGCTCAGAATCGCTATGAAATAAAGCGGCAAAACTGTGGACGTCCATTAAAATTTAGCCAAGTGACGGCCTTCTTAGCCTACTTTGATGATAAGTTCTGCCATGAGGGCTGGTCGCCGGACGCTGCTGTTGGTTATGCCCGTAAGCACCGGTTATTTAAGCCGGCCAAAATGGTCTGTACGAAGACTTTGTACAACTATATCGATGCGCAACTATTGGAGATCCGTAACCTTGATCTGCTGGAAAAAACAAAACGCCGGACGACCCAACACCACTCGCACCAACATCAGCGCCTACTCGGTCGTAGTATTGAAGAACGGCCAAAGCGAGTAGAAACGCGCCACGAGTTTGGTCATTTTGAGATCGATACTGTCATTGGCAAACGTGCTGGTAGCGAGAGTGTCCTATTAACGTTTACCGAACGTAAAACGCGCTATGAGATTGTCCGCTTGATCGAGGGTAAAGACGCTGAATCTGTGGCTTATGCCATGCAAAATATTACGGCTGAATTCGGTGACGTTATGCGGACAGTTACGGCGGATAACGGAACAGAGTTCACCACGCTAACGGCTGCGCTTGAGGGTGTTGCCGAGACTTATTATGCCCACCCTTATAGCTCGGCCGAACGCGCCACTAATGAGGTCCACAATCGTATACTCAGACGTTACTTTCCTAAGGGGCAATCACTCGATCTAGCTACACCCAGTCTGGTCCGTCAAGCTGAATCTCGGCTCAACCATCTCCCGCGCCGCTTACTTAAGTTCTGTACACCAGCTGAAGTATTTCGAAAGGAATTAGCACGTGCGCGCAAAGGCCGAGCCGCCTAATCCTGATCCACCTGGAACTCCCATGAGCCCTTTCGTCTGTGTGCTTTATCGGCACTGGCTAACTTACTATTGCAATTTGCGTCTAAATTACAATTGCTTTAGGCTGCTAGAGTGTCATATCGACTTCATTGGTCAAGCTAGCCACTTGACTGGTGGCGTTGAAAATTCGGGTGACGCGCGCCTGCCAGAAATCGTCGGGAACTTCTTCGGCGAACATGATCTGCAAGACTAAGATCATTTGATGGGCTAACACTTGTGCCGTTAACGAATCAGTTAGACGTTGCTCGATCAAGGCCGCTTGGATCTGCGTTTCATAAGTGGCCCACATTTGTAAGCGGCGATTGCCTAGCTCTGGATTGCGAATAACGTTGGCCATTAATTGGCGCATCGCTTCTAGCGCACCTTGAGTGGCCTCATCAGTTGGCAATTCTTCAGTGAATTGGTGAAAGGCCGGCCACAGATTTGCGATCGATGTTTGTTGCTGAATTAAATGACGAATTCCGCTAAGCAGAATGGTTTCGTTATGAAACATAATGTCATCTTTACTTTTGAAGTAGGTAAATAGCGTTTTTGGTGCGATACCGGCTTGCTTGGCGATCTCGGCAACAGTTACTTTATCGAAGCCCTTCTGATCGAATAGATCCATCGCGACGGTAACGATCTCTTGACGCTTGAGCGCTTTTTTGCGTTCGCGCAGTCCCATAAATAATGCCCCCAATTGTTTATATAATAAAGTGGACGGCTACGTATTAACAGCCCAAAGGCAGGTTTCCTAGCTAACACGTAATCACATTACCAAATTATACAGCAGAAGGGTAATTCATGTACAAATTCTGAGTAGATTTAGCAAAATATAGGCAAATTCTCATTGACTTCCCATTCTAGCGCAAGGCTGAAAAAGCACTAATTTAAGTTGCAACTTTTTTAAGATACACTAAGCTTCGTCGTCAGTGTGTGGATGATACCAGCTTGAGCGCTTACGATACCAATTGAACAAGCGACTGATGATGATCTTTAGCACCGCATAGCCGGGAATCCCTAGAATAACGCCGACTAAGCCAAATAATTTTCCGGCTGTTAATAAAACGATTGCGATTGTCACTGGGTGCATCGCCATATTGCTGCCCATGACTAGTGGTGAGATCACTTGTGTTTCTAGTAACCATTCGATGAAAAAAACGACGATGACGGCGATAAACATTTGTAATGAGGTCAACGCACCTAAAATTAAGGCGGGAATCATCGCCAGTGTTGAACCCAAATAAGGGATTAAATTCAATGGTCCCGCTAATAAACCAAGCACCAGCGCAAATCTTAACCCAATCACGCTGTAGCCGATCATAAAAATGATCGAGACGAAAAAGGCAACTGTCAATTGGCCTTGAATGTATTGGCCAACTTTGGTACTGATCTCATTGAGTAAATCCAATAAAGTTGCTTGGTAGCGTTCCGGTAATAATTTAGCGATGTACTTAGGAAAATTAGGGCCATCTTTCAACATAAAAAATAGCAAAAAGGGTGCCGTTGCGATAGTGATCACAACGTTGCCGACAGTGCTGAGAATTGAGCCGAGTTGGGAGAAAGTACCATCGACTAAGTTACCGCTTTTGCCACCGAAGAAAGCAGTTAGATCTTTACCAATTTGATTCATGTCGATAAAATCGGGCCAGTGTTGTTCATCGGCAATATTAGTTACGATTTTAGTCAGCTCACGCCAGTATTGGGGTGCGGCACTGGCAAAACTACTGATCTGCTGCTGAACGGCAGGAATAAATCGCCGCATGCCGAGACTGATCAAAATAACTAATACGATGAATAAAACGCCGATCGTCAATGAACGGTTAACGTGCCAATGACGTTCCAATAAGTTGACGAGGGGAACGAGTAAATAGTACAGAACACCAGCGACAATGATCGGCGGGGCAACAATGGCTAGAAATTGCCCCACCGGCTCTAGTATCCAAGTGAGTTTGCTGGCGATCCAAATGACGAGTAAACCGAGTAAAATATTTAATAAGTAAATCGTTGCTTTGTTATTCAGAAAAAGTCGGTTAAACCAGCTCGTTGGTTTATTAGGCATAAAGTGCGCCTCCTTGGTTAAACGATGAGTGACTAATTGTAGCTCTATCATAGCATTATTGCTGTAATAACACAGCTAAAGCGCTGGTATCAAACCAGAGTAGATCAAAAAAGCGTTCATAGTATGAACGCTTTTCTAGCCTGGCCGTAATTAATTAGGCGGATAAATAATCTAGTGCCACCGTACCGGCTGCCTTGGCCGCAATCAGCAGGCTCTTTTCATTGAGTAGGAAGTCAGGGCTGTGATGGGGATGATTGGCGTGATCATCTGGCATGCAACCGACGTAGAAAAAGCAGCTCGGGACTTGTTGTGCATAATAAGCGAAGTCCTCTGAAGGGTCTTGCGGGCCGTAATCGGTAACGGTGCTGATCTCCGGTAAATTAGCTTGCTCAAGAACGCTGACAACATGCTGGGTCAATTTTGGCTCGTTGACTAAGACGGGGTAGTTGTCGTCATAGTCGAGTTGCGCGGTCACGCCAAACATCGCTTCAACGCCGTGAATGATTTGTCCCACTTGTGCCCGAACTAGTTGGCGCGTACTTTCTTGCATCACGCGCACGTCACCCTTGATGGTGATACTTTCTTTGATTGCGTTGAAACTGCCGGCGCCATCAAATGAGCCAATCGTAACGCTAGCAGTATCGAAGGGATTGATCCGCCGCGCAACGATCGTTTGTAGCGCGGTGACGAAGTAACTGCCAGCAACGATTGCATCATTAGCTAATTGCGGCATTGAGGCGTGACCACCTTTACCGGTAAACTTAACTGTGAAGTTAGAACGGCCGGTTTGACTTTCACCTAAATGGTAACCGATCGTGCCGGTGGGCATGGAAGTCATCACGTGGAGGCCGATCACATTAGTGACATCACTCAAGCAGCCAGCAGCAATCATGCCTTTAGCGCCACCGGGCGACACTTCTTCAGCTGGCTGATGTAAAATGCGTAATGAGCCATGTAGTTGTGCCTTCAGTGCAATTAAATTTTTGGCTAGTACCATTAAATAAGCTGTATGGGCATCGTGTCCGCAAGCGTGCATGACGCCGGGGTTTTGTGATTTAAATGGTAACTGATTAGCTTCTTGAACCGCCAAGGCGTCAAAATCTGCGCGCAAAGCGAGTTTTGGGCCTGGATAACCCCCAGCAATATCAACGACGATACCATAGCCATCACCGCAATCACTTACCTGACAGTCAAGGCCCTGATAAAATTGTTTAATATAAGCTGCGGTTTCTTTTTCATGAAATGATAGTTCTGGGTGCGCGTGCAAATGACGCCGAATTGTGATCATTTCATCTTCAGCAGCGTCTAGACGTTGCATTAGTTCTGTTTGTAAAGTCATTTTTGTCATCCTTTCATTGAGCTTTCTTTTCCAATATAGCATAATGAAAGCAAAAAGGAGTTGAGTGCTATGCCGCAAATTTATTTTCTCTGTACCGGCAATTCTTGTCGCAGTCAAATGGCGGAAGGTTTTGCCCGACAATATTTTGGTCAGCAGTGGCGAATCGCTAGCGCCGGGATCGAAACTCATGGGCTCAATCCGCGCGCAGTGCAAGTGATGGCTGAAAAAGGGATCGACATCAGCCAATATCATTCCAAACTGATCGATATTGACTATTTGAACAGCAGCGATTTAGTGGTCACCTTATGTGGTGATGCGCGCGATCGTTGTCCCGTTACGCCACCGACAGTTAAAAAGCAACATTGGCCGCTACCTGATCCAGCACAGGTGCAAGGCAGTGAAGCGGAAATTTTAACCGTTTTTCGTCAGGTGCGTGATGAGATCGAACGGCGTGTACAAGCGTTAGTTTAATTTAAAATAAGACTAAAACAACTTTGAATGAAAAAGGCGACCGCGGTATTTCTGCCGCTGGTCGTCTTTTTTATAGTTATAGATCATGAATAGTTTGTTGTGGCCCATAAATGCTTTCCCAATCACTGGTGAAAGCTTTAACGGCTTGATCAATAGCAGGCATTTGCAACGCAGCTTGAATAATATCGACGCCCATTGTGGCTGCCTGTGCACCATTTTCGAATGCGGTGTTGACTTGACCGATATTGTGAAAACTAGCTGCTAAAATTTTAGTATTAGCATTGTTTTGTTGAATTAGTTTGGCAAATTCAGCTACAGCAGTAGCGGCATCTAAATTCATATTTTCCATCCGATTGTAATAGGGGGCAATATAATCAGCGCCAGCGGCAATTGCCAAGTAGCCTTGGAATTTAGTGTAGATTGCAGTGGCAGTCACATGGTGGCCTTCAGCCTTTAATTGTTTAATGACCTGTAAACCAAGTTCGGTAGTTGGCACTTTAATGTAGACGGATTCATCGATGTTTTTTAAAATGGTGTGCGCATCGGCCAACATTGCTTCAGGTGTTTGACCAACAACTTGAACATGTAGCGTGGCCTTTGGTCCGATAAGTTGGCGGATTTTTCGCATATGTGGGAAAAAGTCAATTTTGCCTTCTTTCTTAACGATCGTTGGGTTAGAGGTTACCCCCGCTATCGGCAGGCACTTGGTGTATCTTTCAATATCAGCTAAATGAATGGTATCAAGCAGAAATTCCATAGTAACAGCTTCTTTCTCTATAATGGTTGTTCAGTCCGAGCGATAATATCGTCTTGGGTTTCTTTAGATAAGCCAACGAAAAAGGCGGAATAACCAGCGACACGAACAATCAAGTCGCGGTAATCGGCTGGCTTTTTCTGAGCGGCAATCAAAGTATCTCGAGACACGATGTTGTATTGAACATGGTAGCCGTGTAGTCGATTAAAGAAGGTCCGCAATAGTGCGATCAGCTTTAAGCAACTTTCTTTGCTACGTAAGATTTGTGGCGACATTTTTTGATTTAATAGTACACCGCCAGTGATATCACCGGTTGATAATTTTGAAACTGATTTGAGAACAGCAGTGGGGCCGTCAATATCCATTGCGTGTTCGGGTGAGCAACCTTCAGCTAAAGGTGTCCGGGCGTTGCGGCCATCAGGTGTGGCTAAGGTGCTGTGGCCTTGACCAACGTTAGCGGAGATCGATGAGGTGCCGGCGTAGCGCAGACCACCAATTGGACCGCGTCCATAGCGCGTATTTTTGTATTTAGCAATTTCATCGATATAAGGTTGGTAAGCAGCAACAATCAAATTATCAACGTAGTCATCGTCATTACCATATTTTGGTGCGTCATTGAGCAACATTTGTTGAATTCGTGCACCTTCAGTGCCAGCAAAATCATTTTGCAATGCGGTCCATAATTCAGTTGGGGTGATTTTGTGTTCATCGAAAACTAGTTTCTTGATTGCAGCTAGGGAGTCCGCTAAGTTAGCAATCCCAACTTGTAAACCACTGATAAAGTCGTAAACAGCGCCGCCTTCCTTGATTGTTTTACCACGACCAATACAATCATCAGTCAACGTTGAACACAGGATATCAGGATAGCCTTGCTCTAAAGCGAGATCGCAACTATTTTCAATGATGACGCTTTGACGAGTGATCTCGCGTAATGATTTGTTCCAGGCAGCGGTGAGCTCGGCATAACTTTGCATAGCTGTAAAGTTACCATAGCCAGGTAATACGCGTTTACCGGATTCTGGATCAACGCCATTATTCATGACGATCAATAGCGTCCGTGGGAAATTAATGAAGCTCATACCGGTGCAACGATAACCCCATTTGCCAGGAACCGCCGTTTCAACACAACCAATCGCGCTATAGTTATAGGCATCTTCTTTCTTGACGCCACGACGGATGAATGAAGGAATGATGATTTCGTCATTGTTAAAGGCAGGCATGCCTAGGCCTTGTTTGATCACTGCAACACATTCAAGCATAAATTTATCGCTAAGCCCTTTATGATACCGTACGGTCAAATTAGGCTGTGGTAAATGTGCTTGTGCGATTGCCCGCAAAATTAAGTAAGAAAGTGGATTGACGGCATCTTTTCCGTCCGGTGTTTGACCACCAATCGTGATATTTTGATAAAGTGGGCTACCGGCGGAAAACTCAGTGTGCGCCCAGGAACGAATTTTATTGATGGTCAGCGTTTTTAGACAGAGATTGGTCAATAATTCAGTTGCTTGGTCAGCAGTAATGATGCCGCTTTCAATATCGTGCTGATAAAAAGGATACAGGTATTGATCCAAACGACCATAGGAAACGGAATGACCATTTGACTCAATCTGTAGTACTAAGTGAACGAGCCAAACTGATTGTATTGCTTCGTAAAAAGTCGTTGCAGGTTCGTAAGGAACTTTCTCTAAAATCTGTGCTAATTTAAGTCGTTCATTTTTACGTTTAGTATCGGTAATTTTTTGTGCCTGTTGCCGAGCCAAAGTAGCATATCGTTGAGCAAAATCTTTGACAGCAGTGATCACTTTTAAACTGGCTTGATAGAAGTAAAGCTTTTTCTGATCGTTGATGTCCGTCAATTCTAGCTGCGCCATTGCGGTTTTAACACGCTGTTCATACCATTCTAGCCCTTTATTGATGACGTTCTTGTAATCGACGGCGATGTGGCCATCACCGGAAGTGATGTTGCCGTCTGCACCGATGATCCCTAAATCGTAGAATAAGCGACTTTCTGGTGGAAAGGCTGCGTAACCACGATCTTCAAGCGTGTTGTTTTGCCAGAAGGGCGCAATTTCACGTAATTGTTGCTTGGTTTCCTCAGTGATGTAAAAAACATCGCCGGGCCGTTTTTCAAACTGATCTAGTTCAGCGATCACCCAATTCATTGAATATTCAGGATAAATCGGTGCCCAGCGATTTTGCCGTGCTTGGTTGCCGGCTAGTAAAGTATCAGGTTCAATATAGATCGACATGTGTTCTAAAATATTGACTAGTGTTTCTGCGCGTAAAACATCGACTTGTTCATGCTGATGTGCTTTGTAGGCTTGGGTGGTGAGAATAGCGCGTTCTGCATCAACGTAGGGCTTAGCATCAAGGATCGTTTCCCGGTAGCGGGCCATCCGCGGACTTAAGCGACCAAAGTGTCTTTCAACTGTTTTTTCAGCAACTTGCATTTTAGTTTCTCCTATCGAACGAAGCTTAAATATCTTCTAACGAAACAAAAATAACATGATTATAATTAAAATGCAAAATAAAAAAGAGTGGCGTGTGAGCAGGATTCACTCTCAAGACTGGCTAAAAAGCCACGGAATACGCTAGATGTTACTCCATCAGGCCTACAGTTGAATTTAAAATTATTTTTTTGCGTAGTAGCGACTTTAGTTATAATACAAAAAACACCGATGAAAAATGATTCACTTTTCATCAGTGTTTTTGCTGGTAGATACGATTCAATTTTAAATTATCGAAATTATCGGTTACGCACCGGCACCCAACTAATTTTATCTTTGTACGCTTAATCACCAAACCTGAAAAAAATCTGGAAGCGGCCTTAGCGTGTTTTAAATTAAACCAGGTGTAATTTAATTTTTTGTTGTTTAAGTAAGTTAACGGTAGCAGTGGGAATTTGTGGGTCTGTGATGACTGCAGCAATTGCGGAAAGTGGCAATTGTTTAACGACGCCTAACGTTTTGAACTTACTAGAATCGGTTAGAATAATCGTTCGATCAGCTTGTTGGGCCATAGCTTGAACGATCTCAGCGCGCATTAAATCATTGCCGAAAAAGCCGGTGTCAGCGGCAAAACCATCGGTGCCGATGAATAATTGTTTAACGTGAAAATTGGGCAGTAACATTTTAGCTAGTGGTCCAACAACGACTTCGGCGCTAGGCTGGTATTTGCCACCGAGTAAAATCGTTTCAATACTATCGAATTTTTCAACAAAGTTGGCAATGAAATAGGAGTTGGTAATGATGGTGACGTGTTTTTTTTGTTGCCCTAATTGCTCAGCTAATAAAGCACAGGTTGAGCCAGACTCGATCATGATCGTTTCATTTTCGGCGACCTGTGCAGCGGCGGTACGCGCAATCTTGATTTTAGTATCGTAGTTTTGGGCTAGACGGAAGCTTAAATTATTCGGATTGTTAATAATAGCGTAACCGTGGCGGCGACGTAATAACCCACGTTGTTCTAAATCAGTCAAATCTTTGCGAATTGTGACTTTAGAAACTTGTAATAACTCGGCTAAACGATTAACTTCAATTTTTTTATTCTGGTTAACGAGCTCCAATAATTGTTCACTGCGTTTTGACATATTGACCTCCTGATCAAAACTTATTCACTTTATTTTAGCATAAATTTGCATTTAAAAAAGTTTCGTAAGAAATATAAATATTTACGTTAGAATATTTTGATGCTATGATATAAGCGAAAACGGAGGTGCGTAATGATGAAAACAACACAAAAGGCTGCTCCTAGTAAAGGTTTAATTTTTAATATCCAAAAGTTTAGCTTAAATGATGGTCCAGGTATTCGCACGGTTATCTTTTTTAAAGGTTGTCCGCTACGTTGTCAATGGTGTGCTAATCCAGAGTCACAATCTGGAAAGCCGGAGTCCATGTATGATGAACAAAAGCAAGCACCAACCATGATTGGCGAATACAAAACGGTGGCTGAGATTATGGCAGTGATCTTACAGGATCGCGATTTTTATGCTGAATCTGGTGGTGGGGTTACTTTTTCTGGTGGTGAAGTTTTGTTTCAGGCGCCGTTTGCCATTGAGTTGGCTAAAGCAATCCATGCAGCGGGGATCAGTGTGATCTGCGAGACAACTGGTTATGCGGCCCCAGCCGTATTTCAAGAATTTATGCAGCAAATGGATTTTATGTATTTTGATTGCAAACATTGGAATAGCGAGCAACATCGACGCGGTACTGGTGGCGGTAATGAGTTGATCCTCAAAAACTTACAGACGGCACTTGCCGCGCGGCAACCTTTAACGGTACGCATTCCGGTTATTCCACATTTCAACTATACAGCAGCCGATGCACATAAATTTGGTGAGCTGTTTCAGCATATCGGTGTGACTGCTGTAGAATTATTGCCATTTCATCAATTTGGGTTAAAAAAATACCATGATCTCCAACGTGATTATGCTCTAAAGAATGTTAGTCAATTGCAAAGCGACGATTTATTACATTATCAGACAATACTGGCCGATTATGGGGTGACAGCAACAATTAATGGTTGGTAAATCGATCAATCAAGATTTTTCAGAAAAGTGTACTAAATAAGCACTAGTTGCGCAAAGAATTGATACTATAACCGAACATTAAGTGCAAATTTGTTCTTGAATATTCCTAACTATAGTCATATACTGTTTTCAACCTATTTATTCGCTTATTACCGATGATAAACGAATAATAAAACTTTTTATAGGCTCTAATAGCGTAGAAAACGAACAATGGAGGGAATTATTTTGGCAAGCGAAAAAAATTTAATTGTCGGACCTGATGAACCATTGAAGAATCATACTGCAGCATTATTAGGGTTGCAGCATGTGTTGGCAATGGATGTATACGTACCACCATTCATCATTGCTGGTTTATTGGCAATGAGTATGGATGCTAAAATGGGTCTAATTCAAGCAACTTTTTTTGCGGCCGGAATCGGAACAATTTTACAAACAAAGTTTTTCATGAAGATGCCGATGACACAAGGACCATCATTTGTGCCAATTGGGGCAATTGCTGGAATCTACTTAGCTAATGGTGGTGGTCGTAACGGCTTAGCAACAGTGTTTGGTTCGTTATTAGTTGGCGCTGTTTTAGTGATCCTATTCGGCTTAACTGGTTTTTTCCAAAAAATCATTCGTAAATTAGTGCCGTCATTGGTCGGGGGTACGATCATTACCGTAGTCGGTCTGTCACTGATTCCCTCAGCACTAAACGATAATATTTTTCAAGCTAGCGGTAACTTGAATCAAAACGTTTTGCTTGGCGTACTTACCGCCGCTATTTTGGTTTTATGTGTGGCAATCAGCCTGCGGTTTCCGCGGTTAGAACGTGTTTTTAAAGTGAGTTCGATCATCATTGCCTTACTTGGTGGGTCGCTGATTGCGGCGGCAATGGGCCGCTTTTCGTTTAAAACGGTGATCGATGCCCAGTGGTTTAGCTGGCCACATTTTGCGGTCACTAATTATGGTTTTCATTTCTCATTGTCAGCCATTTTAACCATGGTCGTGATCTATGCGGTACTATTGACGGAAACTTCTGGTACTTGGTTTGCCATGAGTGCCGTGTTGCATAAACCAATGTCCGATAAGCAATGGAATCGCGGTATTATCGGTGAAGGGATCAGTTGCTTGATTGCTGCTTTAGCTGGAGCCACACCGGTAACTGGTTATTCGACGAATGCCGGCGTGGTTTCGATCACTGGTGTTGCCAGTAAAAAAGCCTTTATTGCGGCGGGGATTTGGTTTATCGGTTTTAGCTTTATCGGTAAATTAGCGGCTTTCTTAGCCGCAATTCCTGCAGCAGTTATTGGTGGGGTTTTTGCAATTATTTGTTCAACCATTATGTTAAGTGGCTTGCAGGTGATTCGGCAGCAAGAGTTTGCTGAACGTGATCTGTACATCTTAGGTATTCCGATTATTATGACGCTGGCGTTGATTTTGATCCCCAGCCAACTAACGAAGGAAGCACCCCAGCTGATTCAATATTTGTTGAGTTCACCAATTGCCGTGAGTGCCTTGTTAGCAATCCTCTTGAATCAAGTCTTGCCTAAGAAAATGCCCGCTAAGACTGCTGGGCCAGTTGAAGATGAATTGATTTAGTTTTATAATAGTTACATTAAAGTGAATGAGTTTTGTTTTAAGTTAGTGACGTCACACTTGGAATGAGTGTGACTTTTTTTATTTTAAAATATTTCTGTTAGGCTTTAACGGATTATTAATTATTTTGAAAGCTGGGATGACAAATGCAGCAGCGTCTTTCCCGGGCGACAGTTTTAAGTATTATCGCTACGGGTTTATTGAGTTTTATGGGTACTTTAGTTGAAACGTCATTAAATGTGACCTTTGCGACATTGACTAAGCAAATGCAGGTTAATTTAGCCACGATCCAGTGGCTGACGACTGGTTATTTGCTGTTAACAACATTGACGATGATTGCTTCGGCACATTTGATCAAACGCTATCCGGTCAAAATGCTATTTTTGATTGCGATCACGTGCTTCACACTGGGTGATTTACTTAGTGCGGTGGCACCAAGTTTTCCAATTATTTTGTTGGGACGCTTGATTCAAGCTTTTTCTACAGGGTTATCGATTCCGTTGATGTTCCACATTATTTTGACGTCGGTACCACCACGGCGCTTAGCCACTTATAACGGAATGGCGGCAATGCTGATTGCATTGGGACCGGCGTTAGGGCCGACATATGGTGGTTTGTTAACGGCGACTTGGTCGTGGCGGATAATTTTTTGGCTATTGTTACCGTTGATCGTAATCGTCTTTTTTCTTGGTATTTTTAATCTCAAGCTCCAACCCTTTGCCAAGGAAGATCGCTTTGATTTCTGGGGTTTTGGCTTGTTGGCTTTAATTTTGTTTTTGGTTGATTATACTTTTAACCGGGCCGCTAAGGTTGGTTTTCTTAGCTGGAATTTCTGGGGCTTACTACTGATCAGTGTACTTTTGATGGTTGGCTTTTACGTTTATAATCGCCATTCTAGCCGTCATTTAGTGGATTTCTCAATTTTTAAAAATACCATCGTTAGTTGGCATTTATTAGGCTACTTTTTATTGCAATTCATCAATATTGGCTTGTCGTTTGTCATTCCGCAGGTGGCGCAATATATTCTTGGTCAAAATGCCTTTGTTGCCGGGATGATCTTATTGCCTGGCGCACTATTAGGTGTGGTGGTGGCGCCACTTGCTGGTCGCTGGATGGATCGATTGCAGACGCCATTACCGATCGTAGTTGGTCACGTCATTTTTCTGATTGGTGCAGCACTATTTATTATTTATGATCAGCAGTTGACCGTCGCATTATTGATCGGTTTTTACTTCCTGTTGCGGTTAGGCTTCAACTTAGCGTTTGGCAATACGATCAGTCATGCCAGCGTACAAGTCCAACCAAAACAAAAGGCGGATATCAACGCTACTTTCAACATGACGCAGCAATACGCGGGTTCGTTAGGTACCAATATTTTTGCTGCAATCATCGGAGTCTATCAGTTGCAGCACATTAATTTGCGCATTAGCACAGCCCAAGGCGCCTTAACGGACTACTGGTTGATCGCTGTTTTGGCGATCATTGGTCTGTTTGCTGCTTGGATCAGTTACCGGCAAACGATACAGAAAAAGTAAAAATCGGCAGTACAACGAATAATTTCGCTGTACTGTCGATTTTCTTTTTTAACTCACTTTTTTCAATTGTTTCAAACTCACGACGATTTTATCATGTAAGGCTTTAACGTTTAGTTCATCACGGGCATCATAATCGGTGATCGTCAGTAAAGCGGCGTTTTCGTAGACTTTTTCGATGCGACCTTTAAATGGGGCTTGCATATCTTCGGTGGCTTTAACGGTGACGATCATACCAACTTTTGCATTGCTTTTGCTCACTGTCATTGCGGTGACCTCCTATGCTAATTTTTCATCATTAGCATAGCGGCAACTGATTTATTTGGCAAGCGAAAAGATTGTGCAATTTAAATCAGCCAAAACGTTAGGTGCGGCGTGGTGGATTTGAATTATTATTATCGTGATTTTCATGAAACTATTGCTGTACTAATATTGTAGTGCAATCTGTTTTTGAGTTATACTAAGCATTGTTGCTAAATTATGCCAGCTAAGCAGAACGATTTAGCGACAGTTTTTTAAAATGGAGGTTGTAGCGTCGTGTTGAGCAAGCGATTATTTCATTGGTTAATTATGCGCATTGAAAACCCCTTTTCGGTATGATCGGAATTTTAGTGAGTTAAAAATTTTGATTGCAGAGAAGGTATTGATTTGAATTCAGAAAAAACATTGTCTGGTAAAACAGTTCTATTAATGGCAATTGCTGCTGGTGTTATTGTGGCGAATCTCAATTATATTCAGCCAATTGAGGGGTTGATCGCAGCTAGTTTCCATGTTTCGAAAGCAACCGTGGGGATAGTTGCGATGTTGACGCAATTAGGTTACGCGTTTGGTTTATTGTTGATCGTACCACTAGGCGATTTGTTTAATCGTTATCATTTGATCCAAGCAATGCTGGTTTTATCGATCATTGTTTTATTAGTAGCTTTCTGGTCGCCATCAATCGTTGTTTTTGGTATTGCGTCGTTGCTAGTAGGTGTTACTTCAGTCGCGCCACAAATTATCATCCCTTATGCAGCTTCTTTAGCACCGGCTTTGCATCAAGGTAAAGTGTTGGGCAATGTGCTAAGTGGGTTGCTAACGGGGATTTTATTATCGCGCTCAGTTAGCGGTTTGTTAGGCAGTGTTATGCGCTGGCAATTTGTTTATTTGTTCGCAGCTGCGGCTGGCGTCATTTTACTAGTGGTCCTGCATCGTTATTTACCCCGCGACTCCCGGCAACAGCCTAACTTACAGTATTTAAAGGTTTTAGGGTCGTTACCCACATTATTGCGGCAACAACGCTATCTGCAAAGTGCTGCGATCAATGGCTTTTGTTTGTTTGGCGTTTCTAATGTCTTGTGGTCAACGTTAGCTTTTTACCTGGCGGCCCAGTATCATATGGGCAGTGATGTTGCTGGATTATTAGGTTTACTGGGAATTACAGGGGTATTATTTGCTTCGATCATTGGTCAGTTAGTTGATCGTTATTCGCCACGGTTAACAATTAGTTTAGGGATTGTCTTTTCAACGGTTGCTTTTCTTGTTTTTGCAGTCTTAGGCCACTTTTTTATTGGCTTGATGGTGGGGATCGTTTTGCTGGATCTAGGGACGCAATTCAGTCAAGTTTCTAATCAGGCAATCGTGCAGTCGTTGAATCGTAAAGCTAGCAGTCGTAATAATTCAATTTTTATGTTTAGTTATTTTTTAGGCGGTGCGCTAGGGACTTTCTTTAGTACATTTGCCTGGAGCCACTATGGTTGGGGCGGCGTTTGTAGTGTAGCCGCAATTTTTCTGGTGATTGCAGTTTTAGGACATTTGATTTTGCGTGAGCCTAAGCAGTTGCGCAACGTGTAATAGCATAAAATGAACCGCACATCCAAAAAGGGTGTGCGGTTCATTTTGTTAATTCACTGTTAGTGCGGCAAGTAGCGTATCCTTGGCGGTGAACAGCGGGATATTCTGACTGAGAGCAAAATAGTTCAGCGGGTCAGCGGCAGTTTGGTGATCGTTGGTATTGGCTACCAACGCCACTTGTTCTGCCGCCACTTCGGGAACTGTATCGGCAGTCAGGACTTGCGGTACTAACTGGGCGTGCGCAATTTCTTGAAGTACAGTCGTATCTGCAGCTAGGGTAGGTGTTAGCAAGACGAATTGCCCAGCGTGACTGCCATGAAAATGATAACTGTCGGTCAATGCTTTGCCTAGCGCCGTGGCGTAATCGTTGGCAATACCGATCGATTCGCCGGTGGATTTCATTTCTGGACTCAACGCAGTACTGATGCCCGGTAACTTAGTGAAGGAGAATACCGGCGCTTTAATGGCAACTAAGTTCGGTGGTGTCAACAACCCTGGTGTTAGGCCTAATTCTGCAAAGTTTGCACCCAGGATCAAACGCGTCGCAATTTTAGCTAAATGCAATTTAGTCACTTTGCTCATAAAAGGTACTGTCCGACTAGCCCGGGGGTTGACCTCGATGACGTAGACTTGATCAGCAACGATAAATTGAATGTTCATCATGCCAATACAATGGACGTTTTGCCCGATTTTAGTGGCGATCGATACGATCTCAGCTTGTTGCGCTGCAGTCAAGCGCTGCGGTGGGTAAACGGCGATCGAGTCGCCAGAATGAATGCCCGCACCTTCGATATGTTCCATGATACCGGGAATAAAGACATCGTGACCATCGCTGAGAATATCGACTTCGCATTCTAACCCTTGAACGTAATGATCAATCAGGATCGGCTGCTCTGGTGCCGCGTGTAAGGCGTTGGTCAAATAATGAGCCAATTCCGTTTTGTCATGAACGATCGCCATTGCCCGGCCACCGAGGACAAAGCTTGGCCGTACCATCACGGGATAGCCGATCTTAGCGGCAATTTTGCTGGCTGCTGCTAAGCTAGTAGCAGTGTTACCGGCCGGCTGTTTCACGTTTAAGTGTTGTAAAAGAGCTTCAAATTGATGGCGGTCCTCAGTTTGTTCGATGCCATGTAAGGAAGTACCAAGAATTTTTAGCCCGTTGGCCACTAAACCTGCAGTCAAATTGATCGCTGTTTGACCACCGAATTGGACGATCACACCTAGTGGTTGCTCTAATTCGGCGATGTGTAGCACACTTTCTAACGTTAACGGTTCGAAATATAGTTTGTCGGAGATCGAAAAGTCAGTCGAAACCGTTTCTGGATTGTTGTTAACGATGATCGCGTGGTAGCCAGCTTGTTGAATTGCTTGGACACAGTGAACGGTGGTGTAGTCGAATTCAACGCCTTGGCCGATCCGAATTGGGCCTGAGCCAATTACTAGAATGCTGTTGCCAAGCGGTTGGCTTTCGTTTTCACTGCCAAAATAAGTACTGTAAAAATAAGGCGTGCTGCTGGCAAATTCGCCGGCACAAGTGTCGACCATTTTGTAAACTGGCGCTGATCCGGGCAGCGGTTCAGTAGTGACGGCGCTGATCATCGCATCGTTAAAACCGAATTTTTTGGCGGTGGCGTAATTTGTAGTTAGATCTTGCGCTAATTGTTGCTGCAAGGTGACGATGTGGGCTAACTTGTCCAAGAAAAAGCGGTCGATCTGCGTCAGCGTTTGAATTTTATCCACGCTATAACCAGCGCGTAAGGCCGCAAAAATAACCAGCAATCGATCGTCAGTCGATGTGTGCAAAGCAGCAGCTAGATCTGGTGTGACGGTGCTAGGTTTAAGCTGATTGATCGCTGCTTGGTCGATCTCCATTGATTGCAACGCTTTTAACAGCGATTCTTCGATCGTGCTGCCGATACCCATGACTTCCCCAGTGGCTTTCATTTGTGTGCCTAATTTCCGTTCGGCAGTGTTGAATTTATCAAAGGGAAAGCGGGGGATTTTGGCGACAACGTAATCTAATGCTGGTTCAAAGGCAGCGTAAGTGGTTTTAGTAACGGGATTGCGCAGTTCGCTTAAATTCAAACCAACGGCGATCTTGGCGGCAATCTTGGCGATCGGATAGCCAGTTGCTTTTGAGGCTAACGCGGACGAACGGCTGACTCGCGGATTAACTTCGATCACGTAGTAGTGTTCGCTATTGGGATCTTGAGCTAATTGGACGTTGCAGCCGCCTTTGATGTCCAGTGCATCGATGATATCCAATGAAGCTTGGCGCAAAGTCTGGTATTCGGTATCGTTCAGCGTCTGGGAAGGCGCAAAAACGATCGAATCGCCGGTGTGGATGCCAACTGGATCAAAGTTTTCCATGTTGCAGACGGTGATCTTGTCGCCCAGGTTGTCGCGCATCACTTCGTATTCGATTTCTTTAAAGCCGGCGATGCTCTTTTCAATCAAGCATTCGTTGGCCGGTGACATGCTAAGACCGCGAACCATGATCTTTTGCAATTCTGCCGTATTGGCAGCGATTCCGCCACCAGTACCGCCAAGCGTGTAAGCTGGCCGTACGATAACTGGGTAGCCAATCTCGTGAGCAAAATCCAACGCAGCTTGGACGGCGTGGACCGTTTTGCTGGCGGGAATCGGCTGGCCGATTTTTTGCATCAATTCTTTAAAGCTTTCCCGGTCTTCGGCCTGTTTGATCGTTGCTAGACCTGTGCCAAGTAATTGAATGTTGTACTTGGCTAGTATACCTGCGTCGTCCAATTCAACGGCTAGATTTAGCCCAGTTTGACCACCGAGTGTGGGGAGCAACGCGTCAGGCCGTTCTTTGGCTAGAATCGCGCTGACTGATTCTAAGGTCAATGGTTCTAAATAAACTTTATCGGCAATTTCATCGTCGGTCATGATCGTCGCTGGGTTAGAGTTGATCAAAACAACCTGGTAGCCTTCTTCTTTTAAACTCAAGCAAGCTTGGCTACCAGCATAATCAAATTCAGCGGCTTGGCCGATCACGATCGGACCAGAGCCGATGACAGCAATTTTATGAATATTAGTTAATTTCGGCATTTGCATTCTTCCTTCACGATTTAAGATCAATTTATTCGGTTAAAGCGCTAAGCCACGCTACTTTTCTTCGTTTTATTGGTGTTCATTAGGGTACAAAATTCAGTGAAGAAACCCAGTGCATCCGTTGGACCAGGGTTAGCTTCGGGATGATATTGGACCGAAATTACGGGTAAACTTTCGTGGCGCAGGCCTTCAACGCTGTGGTCGTTTAATTCGTAAGCGGTCATCTGTAAAGGCGTGTCAGCCAATGAATCAGCTGCCACCGCGTAGCCATGGTTTTGGCTGGTTAAAATCGTTTTGCCGGTGGCAATATTTTTAACCGGGTGGTTCAAACCACGGTGGCCGTACTGCAATTTATAAGTTGCGGCGCCATTGGCTAAGGCTAATAATTGATGGCCGAGACAAATGCCAGCGAGCGGGTATTTAGTTTGTAAGGCTTGGATCAGTGGCAAAGCCGCGTGATAATCGGCGGGATCATCGGGACCATTAGATAGGAAGATGCCATCTGGTTGTAAGGCGTCAATGGCCGCTAACGAAGTCGTATAAGGGACAACATCAACGTTACAATGTTGCGCTAATAATTGATCGATGATCGCTTGTTTAGTACCAAAGTCGATTAAAACCACGTGTTGCTGTGCCTGTGGTGTGGTAAAAGTCGCGCGTTCTAGCGGGGATTTTTTTTGTTTGATCATGGTGTAAGCTTCCATAAAAGGAACCGTCAGGGGCTGAGTCGTTAAAATGGCTTTTAATGTGCCTTGTTGGCGAATATGTTTGGTCAATTGACGGGTATCGATACCCTGAATACCTGGGATGTTTTGCTGTTGTAAAAATTCATCCAGATTCATTTGTTGGGCGTAATGATTCGGCAGCTCGGCTAATTGGCGCACGATAATTGCGGAACAACCCGCCACCTTGGCCTGATTGTGCGCAGCGTCAACCCCGTAGTTGCCAATTAAAGGATAAGTAAAGGTGATCAATTGATTAGTATAGGAAGGATCGGTGATCGCTTCTTGGTAGCCTGTCATACCGGTATTAAAAACAACTTCACCAGCAGCGGCAATGTGGGCGCCAAAAGCGTCGCCGGCAAATGTTAAACCATCTTCTAAAGTAAGATAACTTTTCATTCGTTTTCATCCTTTCACATAAAAATGCAAATATATTTTGACTTGATTGTCATCAAGTAAACCGCATTTTAAGTTATAAGTCAACTGAAAAATTCAAAATAAATGTATATTTCTAAATATATACGCATATAATATGCAAATTCAAAAGAATATATGCATAAAAATTGAAAAAAGCTTGCATTTCCAAAATGGCAGGTGTAAGCTGTTGGTCAATGATAGCTTGATTAAAAATTCATTGGAAAAGTATAGAGTGTTTGAAAAAGCGTATATGCGGGTTGACCTTATGTGTTTGAAAGTTATGACTATCAGCAACCTAGTGTAAATGTGATTGAAAAAGCAGATTATTACATATAGCTAAACGCTTTTTCAATACACTCTTAAAATTAAAGGCGGTGAGGGACATGAACGTAGCTTTAGTCGGCGTTACCGGTTATAGCGGTATGGTTTTATATCAATTATTACAACAACATCCTGAGGTGGCGACGGTGCGCTTGTTCGGCCATCCCGACAGTCAACCGCAACCATTAATGGAAGCAGTGCCGAACTTTGTCGCTGATCAAACGCTGATCGAACCATTGGATACCGCCACCGTGATGGCAAGTTGCGATGTGATCTTCTTCGCAACTTCTGCCGGTGTGACCACTGAATTGGCCGGGCCATTTATTGAAGCCGATTTTCCGGTGATCGATCTATCCGGCGATTATCGTTTACAGGATCCGCAGACGTTTACTAAGTGGTACCACAAGCCGGCACCAGCAACGGCCGCGTTGCAAAATAGTCACTACGGCCTAGTTGAGTTCGCTAATGCGGCGGGCCATAATTACATTGCTAATCCGGGTTGTTACGCGACGGCAACGCTGCTTGGCTTGGCGCCATTGGTACAACAGCAGTTGATCGACCCGGCAAGCATCATTGTGGATGCTAAGTCAGGGACGTCTGGCGCCGGCAAGAAGTTAGCTGCCAGCACACATTTCAGTCAAACTGATGAAAACTTACAACTATATAAAGTGAATCAACATCAACACATTCCCGAGATCATGCAACAATTAAAAATTTGGAACGCAAACGTACCAGCAATTCAATTTACCACCACTTTATTACCAATCGTGCGGGGAATCATGGATACGATTTACGCCAAATCAGAGGCTACTGCGGAACAGTTGCAAGCCGCCTTCACTGCGACTTATGCGGATTCTCCTTTTGTCCGGGTATTGCCGGCGGGGCAACTGCCGACTTTGAAGGAAGTCGTTGGGACTAACTATTGTGATTTGGGCATCAGCTACAATCCGGTGACCCACACGGTTCTGGTGATTAGCGTGATCGATAACTTGGTCAAAGGCGCTGCGGGACAGGCGGTGCAAAACTTCAATCAACATTTTGGCTTCGATGCAACCGCCGGCTTACAGTTAGCCACGGTATTACCATAAAATTAATTGTGCAGTGGAGATTAAAGCCATGCTTCAACTTGGCGCCTTTCGCCCTTAGTTGAATGGCCATCGCCACGAACATCAAAAGTTTCTTAGCGGGTTTTGCTAAGAAACTATCATTAATAAGTGAGATAGAGGAGAAATATGATGGAAACAAAATATACAGAGATCCCATTTACTTGGCCCCAAGGTTTTAAAGCCGATGGTGTCCACGCTGGGTTACGTAAAGCAAAATTAGATATGGGGTGGCTGTATTCGGCACAACCTGCGGCAGCAGCCGGCGTCTACACGACCAACCAATTTCAGGCGGCGCCGACTAAGTTGACTAAAAAAACGATCAACCAGCAGCATCAATTGCAGGCGATCGTTTTGAACAGTGCCAACGCCAATTCGTGTACTGGCGCGCAAGGTGAACAGGATGCCGCGCAAATGCAGCAGTTGGCGGCGATTAAATTAGGTTTAAATGCTGACTTGGTCGGTGTGGCTTCCACGGGAATCATTGGTGAACTGTTGCCGATGGACGTGATCGCTGCGGGAATTGAACAGCTACAATTAACGGATAACACTAAGGTCACCGAAGCCGTTTTGACCACCGATACCCACGCCAAAACCGTCGCGGTCACCTGCCAAATCGATGGCAAAACCGTCACGCTTAGCGGTTTTTGTAAAGGCTCAGGGATGATCCACCCGAATATGGCGACGATGCTCGGCTTCGTGACCACCGATGCGGCTATTGATGGCATGTTATTGCAGCAGTTACTCAGCCAAGCCACCGACACCACATTCAACCAGATCACCGTTGATGGCGATACATCGACCAACGATATGGTGACGGTACTTGCCAACGGTGCAGCCGGCAACACGCCATTGACCACTGCTTCAACTGACTATGAGACGTTTGTGGCTGCCTTTACCTATGTGCTCGGTGAATTAGCCAAAAAAATCGCCGCTGATGGCGAAGGTGCAACTAAATTAGTTGCAGTTACGGTCGCCGGTGCTTGGTCTGATTTTGAAGGTCAGCAAGTTGCTAAGGCCATCGTTGGTTCGAATTTAGTTAAGGCGGCCATTTACGGCGAGGACCCTAATTGGGGGCGGATCATGGTCGCTATCGGTCAAACCGATGCTCATTTGGATCTAACTGCAGTCGACGTTACGTTAAACGAATTGCCGTTGATTCAGAATAGCCAAGCAGCCACCACAGAAGTTAGTAAACTGACAGCCGCTTTGGCTGAAAAGGTGATCAATGTGGCCGTCGAGCTACATAATGGCACCGGTCAAGGGCAGGCCTGGGGTTGCGATCTGACCTACGATTACGTCAAGATCAACGCCACTTATCATAGTTAAAGTGGTTAACACGTTTACACTAAAAATTATTTTCAAAATAGCTTAAGGAGAGAGTCATATGAAGCAAATCATCGTGATAAAAATTGGCGGCAATGCAGTCGCCCAGTTGCCGGATAGTTTTTTTCAACAATTAGCCTGCTGGCGCCAACAAGGCCAGCAGATCCTGATCGTGCACGGTGGTGGGCCGAAAATCTCCCAGTTAAGTGAGGAATTACATTTAACAGTTAAGAAAATTGCTGGTGTACGGGTGACCGACGCTGCGACTTTAGAACTGACTAAGGCAGTTTTGCTAGGTTTAGTCCAGCCGGAATTGCTGAGCAAACTGAGTGCGCATGGTCTACCAGTGATCGGCCTGAATGCTGGCTGCAATCATTTATTACAAGGTCATCATTTAGACCAGCCAACTTACGGCGAAGTTGGTGTGCTGGACCAATTAAATACCACTTGGTTAGAACAAATCTTGAGCCGGCAGATCGGCGTATTGGCACCACTGGCACAAACAATCGACGGACAATGGTTAAACGTCAATGCCGACACGGCTGCAGCCGAGATCGCCACCAAATTAAACGCTAGCAAATTAGTTTTATTAACTGATGTGCCGGGCGTGCTATCAGCCGGTGAAGTCTTGCCAGAATTGTCGCAGCAAAAAGCCCACGCCTTGATCGCCACTGATGTGATCAAAAGCGGCATGACACCAAAAATCAAAGCAGCGTTTGCGGCACTGAATCATGGCGTCCAACAAGCATTTATCACCGATGACTTGACCCACACTGGAACCACATTCATTACACAGAAAGCAGGGATCACTCAATGAGTAAATTATTTCCAACCTACGCGCGTTATCCCTTTGATATCGTGAGCGGTCATGATTGCTATTTGACCGATGATCATGGCAATACTTATCTTGATTTCACCAGCGGTATTGGCGTTTGTAACCTTGGCTACAGTAACGCTGCTGTTCAGGCTAGTGTGGCTGAACAAGCACAAAAAATTTGGCACACGTCGAACCTTTATCAAAGTCAATTGCAGGAGCAAGTCGCTACTTTGCTGGTCGGCGACGCGGATAAATTAGTTTTCTTCTGCAACTCTGGTACTGAAGCCAATGAAGCCGCGCTAAAATTAGCGCGTAAAGCTAGTGGTAAAAGCGCAGTGCTAGCTTTTAGCGATAGTTTTCACGGGCGGACGTATGGTGCGTTATCGATGACTGATAATCCGGCGATCCAAGTAGGCTTTGGACCGTTGGTGCCCGATATCCATTTTGCACCATACAATGATGCTGCTGCGTTAACGCAGATCACAACCGATTTAGCGGCGGTAATTTTGGAAGTTGTCCAAGGCGAAGGCGGCGTCAATCCAGCTAGTAGCGAGTGGCTACACCAGGTAGCAACTAAATGTAAGCAGGAACAGGTGCTGCTGATCATCGACGAAGTACAAACCGGCAACGGCCGTACCGGACAACTGTTTGCCTACCAAAATTATGATTTACAACCAGATATTGTGACGACTGCCAAGGGTTTAGCTAATGGGTTGCCGGTGGGGGCTTTGATTGGTAATGCTGACTTAGCCAGTGCATTTACGCCCGGCAGTCACGGCACCACATTTGGCGGGAATAAATTAGCCATGGCAGCGGCTAAAGCAGTCTTGACACAACTGACGCCAGCATTTCTCGCTCAAGTTCAGGCTAAAGCTGCTTATTTGGAACAGTTATTACAAACTGAAATAGCACCTTTATCGCAAGTTACCGGCATTACTGGCTTAGGTCTAATGCAGGGAATCCATTTGAACGTCGCGGTGGGGCCAGTTGTGACCGCGTTGCAGCACGCACAGTTACTGACGCTGTCGGCTAAGCACGATACGCTACGTTTATTACCACCATTGACGATCACAGAAGAACAACTTGCCCAAGGTGTGGCGACGATCAAACAAGTTTTACAGCCAGGTTTTTGACGATGACTGAAACGGCTTGAGTTGAGGAAACGCAGTTGCGGACTTTGCAACTACATACCACTTTCTGCCGCCGTCAAAATGGACAACCGTCTGTAACAGCAGAAATTTATTAGCGTACTTGGCTAATAAATTCACCTTAATTGTGAAATAAGAGGAGGCCAACTATGAATCATTTTGCTAATCAATCATTTCTGAAAGAAATCGACTTTACACCTAGTGAATTAGAATACTTCATCGATTTTGCCCTGCATTTAAAACAGCTAAAGCAACAGCATATTCCGCATCATTATTTGCAAGGTAAAAATATCGCCTTATTGTTTGAGAAAACGTCGACGCGGACGCGGTCAGCCTTTACCGTAGCGGCAACTGATCTCGGTGCGCACCCAGAATTTTTGGGCAAAGGGGATATTCAATTCGGTAAAAAAGAATCGACCGCTGATACCGCTAAAGTATTAGGTTCGATGTTTGATGGCATCGAGTATCGTGGCTTTGCCCAAGATACCGTGGAACAATTGGCGCAATATAGTGGCGTGCCAGTGTGGAACGGCCTAACCGATCAATGGCACCCCACCCAAATGATCGCTGACTTTATGACTTTAAAGGAACATTTTGGTCATTTACCAGGCTTGACCTTAGCTTACGTGGGTGATGGCCGCAATAATATGGGGAATTCATTGTTGGTCACTGCCGCTATGTTAGGCGTCAATATTCATATTGGCGCACCAACCGCCTTGCAACCAAGCGCGACCGTGGTGGCAATGGCGCAAAAAGCTGCCGCTAAAAGTGGCAGCAAAGTATTAGTGACGTCTGATCCTGTCGAAGCCGTTGCTGGCGCTGATGCGATCTATACTGATGTCTGGATCTCGATGGGTGAGGCAGTAGCGCCGCAGGAACGGATCAAGGAATTGTTACCTTATCAGGTCAACGCTAAGTTAGTCGCACAAACTGAAAAAGTCGATACGATCGTCATGCACTGCCTGCCGGCTTACCATGATAAAAATACGGAAGTTGGTAAAGTGTTAGAAGATGAGTTTGGCGTTACTGCCTTGGAAATCACTGACGAAGTCTTTAATAGCGACCAATCAGTGGTTTTCCAAGAAGCAGAAAATCGCCTCCATTCGATCAAAGCAATTATGGCGGCAACTTTAGGTGATCTATTTATTCCAGAGCAACTTTTTAATTAAAAATACCCACCAATGTCAGTAACACGACTGACATTGGTGGGTATTTTTAGGTTAGGCTTCTGCCTCACGTGGTAGCAGGATCGTCTGTTGAGTACCGCTATCATAGGCGAAGATCGTTGCTGGAAAATCACTAGTGTACGTAAATGGAGTATCAAAACTAGCGACGACTTCATGATCTTGCACATAATCATAAGTGACGTTGCCGTGATTGTTACTGATTTCAAAAACCAAAGTATGTGCTAGGGGAAAAACACCCTGCAAATTATTATCAATGATCGCCCAAATTGAATCGATCAATTCACCAGGGATGCTAGCAACGACACCATAAGATGCGAACCGACTTTGCTTACTATCAAACATTAACTCAGCCTTCTTCCTATACCGAATATTGCTCCTAATTCTCTATTATACGCCATTCGCACAAAAAATACCGCGTTGAATGTTTGGTCAAATTCGAAGAATATTTGCTGGATTGAAATTAAAAAACAGGCACACAAAGTTACCTTTCCTTGTGTGTCTGTTTCGTATTTCTAGTACCGCTATTCAATATCGATGTCACCGCTCGCTGAAGTTATTTCTAAGCGATCCGCAGCATTAGGTTCTTGATTGTAGGGAGAACTGTGCTCAGCGTCATGAACGCTGATATCACCGGAATCAGCTTTTAAGCGATAGCCAGTGGTATCACTATTGTTTAGTTCAACGTCGCCGCTGTGGTTAGTCAAACCGATAATACCGCTAAGTTTAGTGTGTTCAATATCAGTATCACCGCTGTTGTTAGTTGCATTAAATTCAGTCAGCGTGCTATTGTCGATCGATAATTCACCGGAGTTTAATTGGCCAGTCACTTTATTTAAAGTCACGTGGGATAAATCGATGTCACCACTGTTGTTTTTAAATTCACCTTGATTTGTTACCGACAATTGGTTGACAGTCATGTCGCCTGAACCAAGAGTGATAGTGGCAGTCTTAGCGGCCACTTGTTGGATCGACAGATCACCACTGTTGAGATTCAAGTCAAGTTGCGCCAATGTTTTTTGGGGTAAGACGATTTTGACATGTGGCTGATGATTGCTGACGAAATCAAAGCCAAAACTAGGTAAACTACTGTTTCGGCTGATAGTTAAAATACCAGCGCTCAAATTGACTTTAGTGGCTTTAACTTCGGGACCGGAAACGGTCACGCTAGCTTGTTGACCGGCGACTAATTCAACATCTGTATCGGTCACGTCTAAATTCAATTGTTTGACTTGACCAAGTTTATGGGTGATTGTTCCATTACGTACGATCCGAAAACCATGGTCAAAAGTAACGCTGTTAACGCCACCCATTAGTGCGCCGATCCCGGCAAAAAGCAGACCAACGATCAAAATCAGGGTTGCCCATTTAGCTATTTTTCTCATACGTGGTCAACTCCTTTCTGGTGGCGTTCTTGGAATTTATGGTAGATAAATTTAATCACGACAACGCCCATTTGGAGCAAGACTTTGACCACCATATAACCGATCAACATGGCTAAAACGCCTGCGCCTAAACCGGCTAACCCCATACCGATGTAGAAAATACCCGTGGCGAAGGACTGGATCAAAATAGCAAAACCACTGATCAAAGCAAAACCGCCCGCAAATAATAATGCGGCAACGACCATCATTGCCGCAAAAATAATTGCGCCTACTACCAATACGCCGGCAATCAACATGAAAATTATGGCGCCGGCTAAGGGAATCGCGATGGGTGAGGCAAAGAGGGCAAGTACAATGATCCAAATCAAACGGGCATTATGCCGCGGTGTTGCGGTAACGGTCTCAGTTTGGCGAATTGAATAATCGGCCAAGGTTTTGCGCGCCAACTGTTGTGGGGTACCCAGTTTAGCCGCGACCGCAGAATAATCAGCTAAATCGGCGTCTAAAATATATTCTTGATAATATTCAAGGACATCGTTAACTTCATCGACATTTAACCCAACTAGTAACTGTTCAAATTCTTTTAAATAATCAGCGGTGGTCATCAAATTTCACCTTCCTTTTTGAGTAGCCATTCAATGTTGTGTTTGTAGTCTTCCCAGTCATGGCGAATTTCGCCTAGTCGTTGCGTCCCCAGTGGTGTAATACGATAGTAGCGGCGGTTGCGACCTTTAAAGGGTTCATCATAGGTTTCTAGCGCGCCATCTTTTTTTAATCGGCGCAGTACCGGATATAGAGTTGATTCTGAAATCGTGATCGTTTGCTGGACCTGTTGGGTGATCGTGTAGCCATAATAATCTTTATCGGCTAACAAGGCTAAGACGCAACCGTCCAGTAATTCCGAACTAACAGGAATATTCATAACTATGCTCCTCACTATATTATATATCGTATAGTATTAATATAAAAATATCATATAGTTAATATAATAATATGTCAAGCAATAAAAAAATCTACCAAATAATTTTTGATAGACTTTTTTAACGTATTTTAAAAATAATCGATCAAGCATGGTGCCTCATGGACTAGCGCTTGATCTAGTTTTTGTGCCACTTGCTGGCTGCCACTGATCTCACCATAATGTAATAAATCAGTTAGGCGCCGATAACCAAAACTAGCTTTAGTTAAGCTTTGAATACTTAATTTGAGTTCGCCTGCGACGGTACTAGTGGCAATTTGCGTTTGGCCCTGTTGACGTTGTAACTGCCAAGTTGCTTGGTTAGCTGGTAAAATATCGTCGCTGACCTGTAAAGTAATCGGCGCAAAATCACAGGTAAATGGGTAACGCTGGAGGAAATCCTTTAAATTAACGATTCGTGCCATCATGTAAGGCACGGTTTTCGCCGTTAGTGCATATGGTTCAGTCAAGCGATCAAGCTGGGCTGCTGTTGGCGCGGCATAACTAAATTGTTGGTAGCTTGTGCCGTGTTTAGTGATAAACAACGCCAATTCTTGGTAAGTCGCACTGTCCACAAATTGCCACTCTTGGACATCGAAGGTTGTGGCCGTGCGTTGATAGATCAAATAGCCCGTCAACTGTTGTTGTGCATCAAAACGTAAGGCAACTTCCCATGCTGGATTTTTAGCACTTAAATACTGCCACCACCAATCAGGGCGCAAGAGCCCGCCACGCTGGCTACTTGGTTGAGCGGTATAAAAATCCTGTAATTGGGGCCAAGCTGTGGCTAAGGGAAGTCGCTGAATTTGACCATGAACATCGATTTTAAGTCGTGGTAAATCCGCGCTCGCTATTTGATAAAGTGTGTGATCAAAGACTTGCTCATAACCGAAGCGCCGATAATAACGGAAAGAAAACGGTGCTAAGCAGGATAGTGTGACGCCTTTAGCCGCCATTTCCGTTAGTGCTGTGCGCAATAATGTGCCGGCACCACCACGACCAGCAAACTCTGGTGCGCTCATCACGTCACCAATACCATTCATTTGATAGATGACTTGATGGAAATTGACCTGAAAGGGAATGATATAAAGACCGCTGACTAAACGTTGTTGTTCCTTTAGTCCGTAGACCCACGCGTGTTGATAACGCTGACTGAAAAAAGCGCGCCGCTGCGGGCTATCTGGCTTGTTAAATGCGTAAAGATACAATTGATAAAAATCTACCTCATCGGTTGTGTTTAAACGATAATTCATAGGCACACCTAGTTGTTAGCGACTAATTTAAAGTCGGCCCATGGTTTTAAGTGTTTTAACAAAATTTGATCGGCAGCGCTGATATGCCCAACCACATTGATGCGGCCATCGTTGGCAAAATCCTGGCGGGCGATTTGCAATTCGCCTTTGTACTGACCGTAATCGTCATTGTCGATCAATAAATCACCAGCATAGATCGGTGTCGTATTGTTGGCGGGAAAGGCAGCATCTTTGTAGATGACACGAGTCATAGTTGAGCGAATGACATAATCAGAGAAGTCACCACGGTACGTCTGACTTTGGTCAAAAAGCACTTTACGTTCAGTGGCGGTGGCTGTTGGTTCTACATCAACGTGCAAAATGGGTTCTGGTGCGAAAAAGGCCTCACTGGCCGCTTTTAATTCGGCTTCACTCGCATAGGCATCACCAATCAAAACATCATCAATCAAGCCGCTAAGCCGTAAATGCTGAACTTGTGTTGAAATTGGTAAGTTACGGTGTTCCTCTAAAGTACTTAATCCGTCAGCCACTGGCCAAGGTCCAAAAGTTGCGCTTGGTGCAGTCACAAAGGCAGCCGTATTGATTGCGTATTGACGGTAGTTTTCGCAACAAGCTTTGAAATAATCGTAGCCTAAGCCGGTAAATTTTTGGGGATAAAAATTGTGTGAGCCCAGCAAATTATCGCGATTTGGTGAATAATCCATGATCGTATCTAGGTAATGGGTTCCTTTAGACATGTTGACTTCAATTTTTAAACCATAGGGATTATGGGTCATCCGTGCTTCTTCTTGGCCGGTAAAGCCTAGATCTAGCCGTACCCCCCAAGCACCTAACTCCTTGAAAAAGCTTAAGTCTTCATATGAAATACCCAGTTGTTCAAAAAGGTTAGGGTTCATATCGACCATTACTTGCATGCCTAAACTATTGGCGTACGTGATCACTTGCTTAAAGTGCGCTATAACTTCTTGTTGGTCACCAGTGATCTCTAATAATGATGTGAAGACACGTTGAAAGCCATACTTGTGTGCTAAATCTAAATAAGCCTGATCCTGTTCAAAAGTTGCACGTTCAGGATAGACGGAAACGCCTAATTTGCTCATAAAAAACTCTCCTTTAGTTATCTGTAACGTTCGCGACCCAATTGTTAGCGGTCAGCTAATACCGCGAAAACTGGGGTTTAATTTAATAATCCGCTTACAGTATAGCATAGTTAGATATCTGTCTAGACCGATTGCCGGCTAATGGAATTTGTTGCTTAGGAAAAAACAAACCCCGGAACAAAGCAGGTGGCTTCGTTTCGGGGTTCACTTAAAATGTTATTTAGTTGCGGCTGCTTTATTCTTAGCTTTATCAACGGTCAATAAATCACCAATTACTGGTAGTTGACCTAAACTATCGGCAGTTGCGTTAGGCAATACAACTGTATTTGCAGGACTCTTTGCTAGATCGCGAAAAGCGTCAATGTTCTGTTGAACAAAGTAGTTTTGCCCGGCGTCAGCCAAGACCACATTTAATTGTTGTGTTTGGTAAACTTGCGCATCAGTAGTTGTCCGGAGCGCAGTTGCTTTAGCGGTAGCAGTGTTGACCAAGACTTGGTTATTCGCTTCGTTGGTCTCCAGCAACGCCTGATTATTCGCTTGATTTTCTAACGTGATCGAGCGCGCTTTACCTTCAGCGCTGGCAATGGCCGCGTCACGTTCACGAGTCGCTTGCAGTAATTTATTCATAGAAGCTTGGATATCGGCTGATGGGTTGACTGAGTCAATGTTGATCCGATCAACATTTAAGCCGTAGCCGGCGGTGACTGATGAAATTTCTTTGAATAATTCTTTGTTGATCTCTTGAGTGCCGTTAAGGACCTCATTTAATTCTTTGTTACCAATGATTCCCCGTAAAGCTGCTCGTGTGTCCTGAACCATTGAACGGACGGAATCTTCGTTTTTAAAAACGAAGTCTTCAATATTAGTCACGTGATACTTTAAGGAAATCTTCACAGAAATTTCTGCGTTATCTTTAGTGATCACCACTTGTTGATTCAGATCGACCGGCGTTTGTGCAGTACCGACAGTAATAATGTGTGAAATAAATGGTTTGATCACGTGGATCCCCGGTTCTAAAATACCATCAAAGCGGCCTAACGTTACGACGACGCCCTTGTTTGGTTGATTGACGATTTTGACCGTCAGTAGTAATAACGCAACCACTAAAATAATAATGATCCCAAGCAAAATCAATGTACCCATAATAAATTCCTCCAATCAGTTATTACCTCCAAGTATACCTGATTTTGCTAGTGAATTGGGTTTCATTTTACCGGAATTATTTTGACCAAAAAAGAAGCGATCGGCGGAATAAATCTGGGAGGTTAGTGATGTTTAAGTTTAATTAAAAGACGGTTGCTTAATCTTGTAACCGAGTTCAGAAAACGGTTATACTGAATGTGAACGTAATCAAAATTGGAGGCCAGATTGATGAAAAAAATTATGAACGATCCACAAAACATTGTGCCGGAAATGGTAGCTGGTTTGGTCCAAGCCTATCCGCAATACGTTGAGCGCTTGCCCGAAACTGAAGCGTTAGTTCGTCATGATAAAGCATCGATGGAAAACAAGGTTGGTGTGATCAGCGGTGGCGGTAGCGGTCATGAACCGACCCATGCTGGCTTTGTTGGTGCCGGAATGCTGTCGGCCGCTGTCGCTGGTCAAGTTTTCACCTCACCAACACCAGATCAGATCTACGCAGCAATCAAGGCTGCTGATCACGGTAAGGGTGTATTTATGGTCATTAAAAATTATTCCGGCGACGTCATGAATTTTGATATGGCCAAGGATATGGCGGATCTTGATGATATTCAAGTAAAATCGATCGTCGTTGATGATGATATTGCGGTTGAGAACAGCACCTACACACAAGGTCGTCGTGGTGTTGCCGGGACAATTTTCATGCATAAAATTATTGGTGCTGCGGCTGATCAAGGTGCTTCGTTGGATGAACTAGAAGCATTGGCTAAAAAAGTTTTACCGAATATCAAAACGATCGCAGTGGCACTATCCGGTGCGACGGTACCAGAAGTTGGCAAACCTGGATTTGATTTAGCGGATGATGAAATTGAATATGGAGTCGGAATTCATGGCGAACCCGGTTATCGTAAAGAAAAGTTACAACCCTCTAAGGCACTAGTTACTGAACTTCTAGGTCGTTTAAAGGCTGAATTTAAGTATCAAGCTGGTGACCATTTTGCTGTTTTGATCAACGGGATGGGGGCAACGCCATTAATGGAACAATATGTCTTTACCCATGATGTGTTGGATCAATTAGCAGCTGAAAAGATTACTGTTGATTTCACTAAGGTCGGCAACTATATGACTTCGTTAGATATGGCCGGTATTTCGCTAACTTTGTTTAAGTTGGCAGACGATGCTTGGTTAAAGGGACTACAATATCCGGTAGATACGATTGCTTGGACGCAGAAATAAACCTAACTTGAGGAGGAAATTTCATGTACACGCTGGAGCCACAATTATTTTCTGGTGAACGCGCGCCAGCAACTAAGGATATCGCGACTAAAATCAATACGCATTTGACGCCATTGACTTTCAGTTTTACCACCGCTGGCGTCACAGCGAGTACTTTGATTTTAACTAAAGCGCAAATTGCACTGCGTGATGAGCGAGGTGTAACTTTTCTGCAAGAATCATGGGATGCGGTTGGTTCGGTGCAACTAGGCTATTTACGCGCGGGTAATTTAGCGGCAGATACCACTGCGCTATGGTTGTTACTTGTGTTTAAGATCGCCGGGCGGCCGTATTACATTGTCAGTCGTGATTTTCAGTCATTACCGCAACTGATTGCAGTCTTGACTGCCCATGATGTTGACTTAGATGACCCGTTGGATCTACTGCCACAGGTGTTGTCAGCGCCTAAACCACTGACGCCACAGTTTACGGCTGATTTATTGGCTGCTTATCCGCAGATGATCCAAGGCACTGACTTTCCGACTAATGCGCGTTGTTTAGCCGAAATTTAATTTAATGAAGGGAAGATCAATTGATGACATTAACTTTAGAAGATACCTTGAAATGGTTGCACGGTTTCGATGCGACTGTAACTGCTCAGAAAGCTTATTTAAGTGAATTAGACACGCCAATCGGTGATGGCGACCACGGTAATAATTTGGCGCGTGGGGCTGCGGCAATCGAAGATGCATTAAGTAAGCAAGCGCCAGCTGATTTAACTGCAGCATTGAAGACGATCGCAATGGCTTTAGTCAGTAAAGTTGGCGGTGCGTCGGGCGCTTTATACGGGACCGCGTTTTTAGAAATGGCTAAAGCTAGTCGCGAGACACAAGATGTTGCTGAACTTTTGGCGGCTGGTTTAGCGGGTATTCAAAAGCGTGGCGGCGCGACAACTGGTGAGAAAACGATGGTTGATGTGTGGGCGCCAGTCGTTGCGGCAGCCAAAGCCGGCAATTTAACTGAACAAGTGATCACAGATGCGGTACAGGCAACGGAACCGATGAAAGCCACTAAGGGCCGGGCGTCCTATGTTGGCGATAATTCGATTGGTCATCTTGATCCGGGTTCAGTTTCCAGTGGCTATCTATTCAGTGAATTATTGAAAGCGGGGGTGACTGCATGAGTTTAGGTATCGTGATCGTTTCACACGTTGATAAGATTGCAGCTGGTGTGCAAACGCTGATCAGCCAAGTCGCCGCTGATGTTTCGGTGACAGTGGCTGGCGGAACTGACGACGGTGGTGTTGGTACTAGCGTCGAAAAAATTCAACAAGCAATCAGCGATAATGCTGGTACCGAGATTTTGGCTTTTTATGATTTAGGTAGCGCCAAAATGAATTTAGAATTAGCACAAGATTTTAGTGATAAGCCGGTGCACTTGTATGATGTTGCGTTAGTCGAAGGTGCCTATACGGCGGCAGCTTTATTGCAAGCTGGTGTGGATCGTTCAGCGGTCGAAGCCCAATTAGCTGACCTAAAAGTAAAATAAATTTTGGCTAGGAGTGTGAAGCTCCTAGTTTTTTTGGTGCGCCCGGCATGGGCGTCAACTAGGTGGTGAAAGTCCACTGCGGGCCGTAGTAGTCGGAACCGCTAGCCAAAGGCAAGGCCTTTATCGTGAGGTGAAGACTGAAGGAAGCCTGATGAGCAAAGTACTGCACCGATGAACAAGAAGCAGCTATAAGGCCGGAAGTAACTGGATAAGGTGGCCAAACACACTGAAGTCCGATACTACCCGAAGTTACGACAGTAAAGCTGACGGTGACATGGTACGAAAGTTGACGTTCTTACCCGGGGAGACCTGTACACACAATCCTGATTTTCTTAGGGAATACCCAAATGACAAGGAAATATGAGTTCAAAGCAAGTCAGAAATGGCTGGTTAAGTGTACAGGAGTCAGCCGAGGTCATAGTAGTGGGTAACCATGAAGGACCAAACAATAATAACTCATATTGCGACTGGAAGTGAAGACGATGCGAAAATCGCAGAAAACAGAACAAGCTGACCGCCAGCGGATGATAGGTCTGGAAGACCAAAGACAAACTGGGGCGCGTAGTATCGCCTCCGGTGAAGGAGAAAAGATGAGTGGCACTCAGTTTCAAGCATTAGTTTTGGCCCGCAACAACCTGAATTTGGCTTATCAACGTGTGGTCAGGAACAAAGGGGCGGCCGGAGTTGACGGTATGACCGTTGATGAATTGAAACCGTACCTGAAAGTACATCGCGAAGAATTACTCGCAGAATTGGCCAATGGGACTTATAAACCGGCACCAGTCAAGCAAGTCTCAATTCCAAAGCCCAACGGTGGAACGCGTAAGCTTGGCATTCCGACCGTGATCGACCGGCTAGTCCAGCAGGCCGTGGCCCAGGTCCTTTCGCCGATATATGAACAGATCTTCGCCAACAATAGTTTTGGTTTTCGACCCCAACGCAGTGCACATGACGCAGTTCAACAGGTCGTTCAGCTAGATAATGCGGGTTATCACTATGTGGTTGATCTGGATTTGAAGGCCTACTTCGATACGGTTAATCATGACATGCTTATGAAGTTTCTCAAGCAGCGAATTAGTGACCGCTGGATACTACGGCTCATTCGCCGTTTTCTGACTAGTGGCACCATGAATGGGCAATTGTTTGAACGCAGTGAGAAAGGCACACCGCAAGGCGGGCCGATCTCGCCACTGTTAGCGAATATTTATCTCAACGAATTCGACCAAGAACTAGCTAGGCGCGGTCATGAATTTGTCCGTTACGCCGATGACTGCAATATCTTTGTTAAAAGTCCACGCGCGGGCCAACGAGTCCTCGCTAGTGTGACTCGTTTTCTCGAGCATGAGTTAAAACTCACGCTCAATCAGGAAAAGACACAAGTGGTCGCCACCAACAGAATGAAGTTCTTAGGTTTTACGTTGGGCCACACTAAAGGCAGGGCTTTTCCCTATCCGGTGTGGTCAGCGAAGCAGCGAGTTAAACAAGCATTGAGGCGGCTGACTAAGCGTAATCGTGGTGTATCCGAAGACCAAATAATGGCAGAGATTCGTCAAAAGATGCGCGGTTGGTTGCAGTATTACAGCTTGGGTAGAATGAAGCGGTTCATCACGGAATTAGATGCGTGGCTGCGGTCACGTATTCGCCAGTACATTTGGAAACAATGGAAGAAAGCCAAAACTAGAGAGAACAACTTGAGCGGATTAGGATTTACGAAAGATGAAGCTAAGCTATCCGCTAACACGCGTAAAGGGTACTGGCGGACAGCGCATAGTAAAACGCTGTGCCGTACCCTAACTAACAAAGAGCTGGAACGTCGTGGACTCATTAACTTGAGTCAGACGCTCCAGCAAATTCAGAGTGCTTAAATTATTGAACCGCCGTATACGGAACCGTACGTACGGTGGTGTGAGAGGACGGTAACTTACAATTACCTCCTACTCGATTGCTGACGTGCGTTAGAATAAAGAGGTGTAGTTCAGAAGTAGCGTCATCTCTTTGCGGCATGCTTTACGCCACAAGAATGGCCACTGTCGCTGTTTTTTTTAACCATACTGGTTAGCAAGTATCAGATATTAACCTTATTTGCCAAACCGTACTTGCTTGCCGATGTCGATTGGACTAATGCCAAGGTATGGCAAGTCCAAGTCGCATCGCCCGTAACATCAAAAATTTTTGGTACAAAATTAATCAATAATTGTGAAGTAGAGCCATGTTTCTTGCGGCATGTTTTACGCCACAAGAATGGCCATCGCCCGTAACATTAAAAATTTTTGGTACAAAAATTAATCAATAATTTTGAAGTAGAGCCATGTTTCTTGCGGCATGTTTTACGCCACAAGAATGGCCATCGCCCGTAACATTAAAAATTTTTGGTACAAAAATTAATCAATAATTGTGAAGTAGAGCCATGTTTCTTGCGGTATGTTTTACGCCACAAGAATGGTCATCGCCCGTAACATCAAAAATTTTTGGTACAAAAATTAATCAATAATTGTGAAGTAGAGGAAGTGGCTCGATGATAAAATTAGTGGTAACCGATATGAATGGGACGTTGCTCAATGCAGCGCAGCAGGTGGATCATACACGCCTTGCTCGGCTACTACAGCGTTTGGCGCAACAGCAAGCCTATTTTGCGGTTTGTAGTGGTAACCAGTACCGCCATTTACGTGAAGTGCTGGCGCCGTTGACGGCTGATAATTTAATTTATGTCGCAGAAAATGGCGCCTCGATTTATTGGCAGGATCAGCAAATCTTTGATGGTGCGTTGACGCAACAACAATTGGCGGACTTTTTAGCGGCGTACCAGGCGCAGGTTCCGGCGTTACAACATGCTTATGTTATTTTAACCGGTAATGAGCGTTCATACACTAATCAAGGGGTAGCACCGGATTTGTTAGCTCAAGCAAGTAAGTTTTACGCCAACTTACAGCCAACTGATTTAACTCAAGTTACTGAGCCGATCAAGAAAATTAGTTTGGCTTATCATGGTGGAGTTGCGGCTGAACATGTCACAGCGTTGAATGATTATTTTGCTGGTAAATTAGTTGCCCATGACAGCGGGTATGGTGTAATCGATGTTGTGCGTGGCGATGTTAGCAAGGCAGCGGCGGTGGCGTTTTTACAGCAACGTTGGCAAATTACCTCAGCTGAAGTTGCTGCGTTCGGCGATGGCGCTAATGATATTGAAATGCTGCAAGTCGCTGGTCAAAGTTATGCGATGCAAAATGCTCCTGACTTTGTTAAAGCCGTGGCGCAACAAGTAACTGAACTTGATGCGGAGCACGCAGGTGTTTTAGCCACATTGGAACAATTATTAGCGGTATCAAAAAAGAGTCAGGAACAATAATTGTTCTTGGCTCTTTTTAATGCCCATTGCGGCGCGTGCCGCGCTTATGTGCGCTTAGTTGATTGGCTTGTTTCTTGAACTTTTCCCAAGTTTGATCACGTTGGGTGCTATTAGTGTTGCGATGCTGTTTGGTGTATTTCATTTTATTCACCTCCAAATAATAGTGTGTTCTATTATACCGCAAACTCAGTACGTGTCTAGCCTAACTTGACCGACTGTATACGACCGCGCATAATGTGGACAAATATGTCTTTTGTTAGTGGCCAAATAAAAGGAGGTAAGCGGATGGTTGATCTAACTGAAATTGCAACGCAGATCAAGCAAGGTGCCAGTGAATTATTAGCTGTTGCTCAGCTAAAGGCCGGCGATGTTTTTGTGGTTGGTTGTAGTACGAGTGAAATTCAAGGGGAACACATTGGTCAAGATTCAAGTCGTGAAGTTGGTCGGGTAGTCGTTAAGACGCTGCAAGACTTGTTAGTACCGCGGAGGATTCATTTAGCAGTTCAAGGTTGTGAGCATTTAAATCGTGCTTTGGCAATTGAACGTGCAGTTGCCGAAGCACATAATTGGGAGATTGTTAGTGTCGTACCAGCATTACACGCTGGTGGTGCAACGCAAATGGCAGCATTCGAGAATTTTAAGGATCCAGTGGAAATTGAGCATATTACGGCACAAGCAGGAATGGATATTGGCGATACAGCAATCGGGATGCACGTTAAATTTGTGCAGATTCCTGTACGTACAAGCATTAAAACAGTTGGCGCTGCTCACACAACTTATTTACGCAGTCGACCCAAGTTGATTGGTGGCGAACGGGCGCAATATAAGGTAACGTCAAAAGTTCTATGAAAACCGTGGTTCAGAAGGTGGTGTAGATGCAACTGTAGAAATCGACTTAAGGATTGAGTGGTCTAGTTGGTTAGTTCTGTACGCGCACAGTATTAATCCGGCCAATCGCCCGTTTCGAGGCAACACAAAGTCAGCTTAGACAAGTTTGATTCTAGTCCTAAACTAATGCTTGCTTATGCAGTTGGTAATTGGCTTTGTGCTAGATCAATCAAGGCCAACCATTTATCGTACATGCGCGGTTTATTGTCCAGCTCTGGTAGGTGTACCGGCACCTTATAATCTAGCGCTTCGTGCGGGCGTAAAAAGTTATAAGCCGCTGAATATAAGGCGGTATAACTGGCTGAACCGGTTGGTGAGTTAAAACCAGTGGCCGACCGATAATTGCCCTTAAAACTACGGTTTAAACGCTCAATTGTTTGTTTCAAGAAACGATACTCTTTACTGATTGGATCTTTGTTGGTCAACCCTACTACTTGCTTGATTTTAAAATTGATCCCTTGTTGAGCAAAATAAAGTTGTGCTACTTGATAAATGGGATTGGCGTCGACTACGAACTGTAGGTCGGCTGGACGTTCGGACATCTTCTGTAGGACTTGATTGATGGCAACGACCGCTGATTCAGTTGTGCGGTTGGGCGTTATATAGTCGGCTAGAATTAGCTTTTTAACCGCGTCGTAAAAGTAAAAGATATAGTTCCACTTACCTTTGACCTTGACGTAAGTCTCATCACCAACTAATTGGTTGGAAAGTTCGTAAGGATAGTTAGCCCAGAATGGTCGAATAACGGTCGCTACCGCCTCTTCGTAGTTGTGAATGGTTTGGTGGGAGATCTTAACGCCGTGAACGTCGTACATGATGGCTGCGGTACGACGGGCCGACAGGCCATAGTTAATGTGATAGGTCAGGGCAAGCCCTAAAACCTCAGGGCTGGCTTGGATCTTACTCAAATCGACCTTGGCTTGAACTGGCGAACTAGCCGCTAAGCCTTTGAGATCGAATTTAAAGTTACGGAAAGTGTAGCGTACTTTGAAGCTAGATGGCTGTTCCTTGAATTGTTTGGCTTCAGCTACGGATAACTGCTTGATTTGTTTTAAACGAAATGAACATTGGTCATTAGGACAACGTAACACATCGAAGTTACTACGGTGGTGATGAGCTTCCAATCGATGTTGGCAGTATGGGCAACGAAGTACCACCGCTTTCTTCTTCTGCGCATCACCATTTTGGAAGCTAAAAGCGCAGATCTTACACTTAAGCTGATTACCTTTACCGTTATTAGCGTATAGATAGTCGCTTGGGGCATTACAGCGTGGGCAACGTTGGTTCTGGAACGTGATCACGGTGCCTTGTCGGCGCCGAATTGGTTTTAGATCTTTGCCGGTTTTGGTCATGTAGTCAATGATCAGTTGCTCATAATTAAGTGATTCTGGACCAATATCGGCTGCTAAAATTGGTAATTTATCGTCAACTTGAAATTGATTAAAGCGTTTATAGGTTGGTTTATCGGTGCTGGGCAAGCGCGAATGGTCAAAAATATCAATCAGCTGGGCCAACAAAAAGATGATCAATGCACGTTGGAACTTGATTATTTGGACTAAATAAGTTAATAATGGTGTAAGCACTCGGATCTCCTTCTTTCTTGGAATTCTTGTTGGTTGCACACCAAGGATAACAGAAGAATTGGTCCGGGTGTTTTTTAATTTCACTTAGATAATACAAAACCATTAGAAACAATAATTAAAACTAGACAAAATCGGGTACGTTTGACAGTACCCAATATAAATGGGGGTCAGAAAAATGAATGAGAAAAAAGCGTGGTATATTAATGGTTATCTCGGAATCGTACTCTTGATCATACTGACGTTGGTTGGCGGTGGATTGATTGTTTTGGGTGTTTTTCAACAGATTGTGTTTAGCATTATTATCGGTATACTGCTTTTAGTGGTGGCGCTATTCTTTTTCAGTGCCTTGACGATTATTGCGCCAAATGAAGCACAAGCGCTGACCTTCTTTGGACGTTACATTGGCTCAATAAATGAAAGCGGCTTGTTCATCACTGTGCCACTGACTAACAAACAACCCATTTCACTACGAGTGCGTAATTTTAATAGCGACATTTTAAAGGTCAACGATGAACAAGGTAATCCTGTAGAAATTGCGGCGGTAATTGTTTTCCGTGTAGTTGATACAGCGAAGGCTTTGTTTAACGTTGATCATTACGAGGAGTTTGTACAAATTCAAAGTGAAGCCGCCGTACGCCATGTGGCTAGTCAATACGCTTACGATACTTTTGCGGATGTTGATGCGATCACTTTACGTGGCAATACGACCGAAGTATCACAAAAATTGACCACTGAATTGGAGGAGCGCTTGCAGGTTGCCGGCGTGGAGATCATCGAGACTCGGTTGACACATTTAGCCTACGCTACAGAAATTGCCAGTGCAATGTTACAGCGGCAACAAGCAGCGGCTATTTTAGCGGCACGGAAGATCATTGTTGAAGGGGCCGTTTCTATGACTGAAGATGCGCTGAGTCAATTAGAAGCAAATGACCAGCTCCAGCTTGATGATGAGCGTAAAATGCGGATCGTGAATAATTTGTTAGTTTCAATCATTACCGATCGAGGAACGCAGCCGGTGATCAATACTGGCGAAACCGACTAGGGTCCGTCTGAAAACTACTTAAGTAAGATGCAAATTGAGGCAATGTAGACCGTAGCCAGATAAACATGAGCGAGCTTATCATAACGCGTTGCAATCCTACGAAAGTTCTTCAACTGATTGAAGAAGTTCTCAATCAAATGGCGCTCACAATAAACGTGGTAATCACAGGTCCACTTGTCTTTGGTATTTTCCTTTGGCGGAATGGTATAGACGCCTGCTTTATCTTCAATATACTGGCGAAGTTTCGCGGTGCCATAGGCTTTATCCGCGATAATATTTGATTGAGAAATATCGAAGCCTTCCAGCAACTCACTGGCAACTTGGCTATCATGTACTTGACCACCTGTTAGGCGAAAACCCAAGGGATTCCCTAATCCGTCAACGAGTGCGTGAATCTTGGTCGTTCGGCCACCTCGACTTAGTCCAATAGCTTGATTTTCGACCATACATTCGGCGTTTTTTTTGCCCCAGTGGCCTTTTGATGCGCTCGAACGATCGTTGAATCTAAGCTCAAGTTTTCCATGTCGGGATCGTCAATCAATTCGAGAAAAACCTGTTCGAACAAGCCTGAACTTACCCAGGCTCGGAAGCGACTATACACCGTTTTCCAAGAGCCATAGCGTTCAGGTAGATCACGCCAAGGAGCCCCGCTGCGCATGAGCCAGAGGATAGCGTTGAGGGCGGTACGGTTGTCTAGGCTTGATGGACGGCCAGTCCGGTATGGCGGGAAGTATCCTTTGATTCGGTCCCACTGAGCATCTTCCAGTTCGTATCGTTTAGGTGTTGTCATCGGAATGCCTCGATTCGTTTTTCCTCAGATTATACCTGAATTTTTAGTTTTCAGACAGTCCCTAGTAAGCTATCGGTAAATAGAAATGGACTTAACTGCTAAAGCTAGCGGTTGAGTCCATTTTGCTATTTTGGGGATGTAGATAGGCGGCTTCGGCCTGGCGCCGTGCTGCAACGGCTTCGTCGTAACTTTTAAAGCTTTTCAATAAAACATAATGGTGATTGACCATTAAACGAGCAAACCAACACTGACGTTTCTGATCGAAGGAAACGCCGATCACACCACTTTTGTTGCGCTTACTTTTGACTAATGAATTTAAGAAGATACCATTAGCGTGTATTAAGTTACTTGGGTTGCCGATACGACGCTGAAAGGCTGCATTTTTGCGACTATTTTCGCGACTTGTAGCTTGGCGTAAGCAACCACAACTCCGAGTTTGACCAGAGCGCAACCGATAGCCATCAACGACGATTTGGCGACCACAATCACAATCACAGAGCTACTGAATATTTCCGTTGGCGACTTTTTTGTCCGCACGTGCGATAACCATCAGCCGACCGAAACGTTGACCCAACATTTGTCGCATGTTTCTCAGTCCTTTTTTTTCATATTATGCCGCTAATTATGCTAAACCTGAATTATGCATATCTTTTCCTAAACCTTAACGAGAATGCTGCTACACCATCGTTTTACCTTTGATTGAGGGTTTCACCAAAATGGTGTACCAAAAAAGCACCTTCCGTGTTATTGTTATAGCGACCAAACAATAACGAACACAGGAGATGCCTCATGACTAACTTACACGAAACCCAACTGCGATTCAACCCTAAAATCAAAATTAAGACTGATGATGTTCAACTTTCAAATAACGCAGGCCTGTTGTTTTACGCCGAATTTAAGCACGCAGCTGGTCTTGACCAAACTATTGATCAAGCGGCGGCACAATTAAGCGAAAAACGTATTGGCCCTCATTATTCTAAAACTAGCTTACTCAATCAAATGCTGGAACTGAATATTGCCGGTTACGGCAATGATGTCGCGGCCGACGCGCTACAACACGACCCAGTCATGAAACAGGTCCATGGGACGACTGATTTAGCACCACAACCGACTATTTCTCGTTTTTTAAGTGCGCTAACTTGTGATGATGTTCTGCACTTGAACCGTTTGATTTTAACCTTGGCGCTCGATTATATCAGGACTAACCATATTGACACGGTCATGCTTGATGTTGATTCGACGCATTGTGATACCTTTGGTCATCAAGAAGCTGCTAGTTTCAATGCGCATTATGGGGTTACTGGTTTCCATCCGCTAGTGGCCTATATCGCGCAGCTGAATTTGCTTTTAGGAATCAAGCAACGTCCAGGCAATCAGTACACCAGCACTGGTGTCAAAGAATTCTTAGCCCCGATCTTTGCGGCTTTTTGCGAATTGCCGTTTGATGTTCAGTTGATTTTACGCGGTGATAGTGGTTTTGCGACGCCTGAGCTTTATACGCTCTGCGAATTTTATGATGTAAAATATGTGATCCGCCTGAAGCGAAACGCCGCTTTAGACCAACTAGCTGATGAATTCACACCAGTAGTGCCCAAGCATTTTGATCAGAATTCGGTCATCTATGGTGAATTCAACTACGCGGCCAAGAGCTGGTCGATTGATCGGCGCGTCCTAGTAAAATCGACGCATCAAGTAGGCGAACTATTCTTTGAACGGCAATATGTGGTCACTAATATGACTGAAGCCGGGGTCAAATTATTGTACTTAGCCTATCAAAAGCGTGGGGCCATGGAAAACTTGATCAAAGAAAGTAAAGCCGGCTTTTTTATGGATAAGACGAATAGCCACACCTTTACTGCCAATGCCGCACGGGCAACTATCAGCGGCATTGCCTATAACTTGATTGCCTTGATGAAGTTAATGGCCTTACCAAAAGAGCAGCGCAACACGACCATTAGTACACTACGCTTTCAAATCTTTCACGTTGCTGGAAAACTAGCCCGTCACGCCGGAAAAATAATCATTCATCTGGCGCAAAGCAACGTCTTTAGCCAGCAGATCGAAGCCTTATTAGCTAACATTCACACGTTAAGCCCCTTAGTGACCAACTAAGAAAATAGCGCAGTTACTTTTAAAATTATTGTGTTTGACCAAGGGATTAGTGGCTACTTTTTTGACGCGATCAAGTATGAAAACTAATCAAACTAACTAAATTAAGTCAAACTTGGCTAGTCATGACTAGCCCAAGTCGTGAATATAGAGAAATTACGTAAAACTGATAATTTGGCCAATCAATTTGATGCATATGCATAATTCAGGCTAAATTATTTTATATAAATGTACTTTTCGGGTACACCTTAAAAGGATAGTTAATTCATTACTTCATCTTATGTAATCATGAGCGGTTTTATATTTAGAGGTGAGAAAATGAGGTATGGATATGCGCGCGTCAGCACAAAAGATCAAAATCTAGCTCGACAAATCGCAATCTTGAATGCTTACAATGTAGAAAAAATATTTAATGAAAAAGAGTCTGGTGCTAAGCTGAGACGACCAATTTTCACTAAAGTCTTGACCTTGTTAAAACCGGGGGATGAATTGATCGTTTCTAGCTTAGACCGTTTAAGCCGTGATGCAGACCATTTAACGTTGTTATTACTGGAGATTAATTTAAAAGGTGCCAAACTTTTAGCGCTTGATGTGCCAGATTTTAACGAAGTGAAAAATCAGAATATTCAGCGTTTATTGCGTTCGATGCTATTAGAAGTTAAAAAATTTATGGCCGCTGAAGAGCGGATGCGAATCTTAGAGCGGCAACGACAAGGAATTGAGTTAGCCAAAAAACGAGGTTCTTACCATGGCCGGCCGTTACTTTATGGGCCAAACGTCCCTGATTCTGAACGGCGCAAAACTTACTTTACCATTAAAGAGCTACTAAAAAGCGGTTTATCAATTACAGAAATCCAACGACAAACAGGTAAAAGTCGTAACTTAATTCGCCGGATCAAAAACGAATGTGATTGCGACGAACAAACCGGTCCATTGAATATCTAATTTTTAAATATTTTAATTATAATAATGACTTTATTTAGTGGGGTATACTTATAATTTGGTCGAATGATTTGAATTTAGAAATAAACAATTAATAGTTGTCTGGTTTTATGATTTGTTGTACTTTTAAGGTGTACCCAAAAAGGACAGTCACTCCAGAAATCACGGCGGTACTAAACATTATAAGTAGAAAAACAAGTATCGTAAAATCAGGACAGCATAAAAGGATCCGCGGAAAACAATTATTGTTTCCGCGGATCCTTTTATGTCGGGTGCTTAATGCTGATCGACCGCGTAAGTTAATTCAACTAGGCGACCGATTTTTTTAGTTGTGATCAAGTTTAATGGGACATCCTTTAAATTCGTATTCAGTAACGGGGTGCCACTGCCAAGTAAGACTGGGGCTATCGAAATGATCAATTTATCGATCTCATGTGCTTTTAGCAGTTCGGCAAATAAATCGGGACCACCAACCAACCAAATGTCGCCGCCTTTTTCTTGCTTTAATTGGCGAACGAATTCGACGACGTCGCCAGCAACAACGGTGGCGCGATCTTCGGTGTCGTGCATTGTGGTTGAGAAAACAAAACTTTGTTTGTCGCTATAGGGATAACTACCAGCGCGCTGTGTCGCTCGCGTATAGGTTTTGCGACCCATGATCACCGTTTCAACCCGGCTGTAGAAATTTTGAAAGGCGCTGTCAGCTTCAGTGGTGTTCAATTGTTGTAGCCAAGTCATGCTGCCGTCGCTTTCAGCGATATAACCGTCGAGACTTTGGATCAAGTATAAAAGAACATTGCGTGTTTCTGCCATAAATTTCACCCCGTTAATTTTCTTTTACTGCTAATATCGGCAATATAAAAACTAATTAAATAGTTCGAATGCACCGATACTTGAAGATAAGTTAAGTATATCACGAAAGCGCTTTGATTAATATATTCAGCGTTATGCGGGTTTAGTATTGAATTATGAAGTAAGCAAATTTTCGGCTACGTCAAAATGCGATAAATCATAAAGAGACGCTTAGTTCACAAGTGGGGGTCGCTTTGCTAGAATAGATACAGGCACATGTTTCTTACGGCACATGCTTTACCGCAAGAATGATCGTAATTTTAAATAAAATAAAAAGTAACAGTTAATATGATGAGCAGGGCTACACCGATTTGGACAGTAATTACACTAATGATGAAGTGAAGGGACGCGCAACATGACAGAAAAATTTGCACCAGCAGTGATGAATTTACTTGATGAAACACAGCAATTAAGCGGTCGAAGAATTCAGGTTGAATTAGGCACAAAACAGGTCGGTTATATTCGTCATGGTCAGTCACGACAGATTGATAATGACGATGGTAGTCTAACCATCGCGGTGACGGATACGACCAATGTTGATTATACGGTCAGCCATGAATTATTGCATTTATTGCTAATGCAGCGCGGCTACCCGCAGATCCGCTTTAACTTGACTACCGGTGAGGAAATGCTGGATCGCCAACTGTGGGCAACGGCAATTGAACTCTATAATGTCGTTAGCCATGTAGTGATCGGTGCCGAGCAACAGCAATTAGGGTTGGTTGATGCTCAGGTGCAAGAACAATATTTAGCCGGCATCTTAGCGGAAGTGCCAGCAGAAGAAAAGGCAGATCGCCTAGTCGTTTTTCGTACCTTGGCTTTATTGGATACCTTAGTTTTTTATCAAGGGGCAACCACTGCGTTTGCGCAAAAATTTGAGCAACGCTATCCTGCGGCTTATCATGGTGCTCAGTCCTTATATCAAGTGATTGCAGCTAAAACGATCGATTCACCATTTAGTTTTCGCCGCGCAGTTGTGAACTTGTTTGCGGCCTTTGATCCTTGGCTTGCTAGTGTTGGTTTGGCAACGACTAACCACAATCAATTGATCACGTTGGATGGCGTCTTTTCTGAACGGCAACAACGTTTAGAAGTACGCCAAGTTTTTGAAATTTTGCATTCAGAGCTAACTGTACGTGAAGGCGGTGGCTCAGCCTATATCGGTTTAGGTAAAAACGACCACCAGAATACCTTTGTGATCACAGCACCAACTGATCAGGATAAAAGTGCCGCCTTTTTCAAGCAAATTTATGGCGAGTCAGTGCAAACGTTTATGCAACAGCAGCAGATTCCATTTATGGAAAGGAAATGAGTTGATGCTAGATCTACAAGCAACGATCAAAGCAGCTAAATTTGTCATGTTTCTTACCGGCGCTGGGGTTTCAACGCCATCAGGTATTCCAGATTATCGCTCCAAAAATGGGCTCTACGCTAATCAGCAATCACCTGAATATTTGCTGAGTACAGAAAACCTACAGCAGCATCCGGCCGATTTTTATCAGTTTGTTAAGGAAAATATGTATTATCCCCAAGCAAAACCGAATGTGATCCACGAAAAGATGGCGGCGATCAGTAACGAAAAAGGCGCGATCGTGACCCAAAATGTAGATGGCTTGCACAAAGCGGCTGGGGCAAAACATGTGGTAGAATTTCACGGCAATTTATATCATATCTATTGTCAAAAATGTCATCAAAACTTCGGTTATCAACAGTATTTAACCAGTGATCGCCATGCCGCTGATGGTGGTATTTTACGTCCAGATATTGTGCTGTACGGTGAGGCTTTGCCGGAACAAGCAATCAGTCAAGCCGTGGCAGCAGTAAATCAAGCGGACTTGATCATTATCTGCGGCACATCATTTCGGGTGGCACCATTTTCATTGTTGGTCAATTACGCCCAGCCTAATGCTCGTGTGATTGCAATTAATGAAGAAAAGTTGGAGCTACCGTTTCCGTTTGAAATGGTCCAAGCTAATGCGGTTGATGTTTTTCAGCAACTCTAACCTTGTTTTGCAGTAGTAAATTGCTTAAAATTATAATTAAATAAATTTTAGATGGAGCGTGTGAAATGTTAGAAGCAGAACGCCAAGAAATCAATGAAATCGATGCCCAATTAACCGCCTTATTTGAAAAGCGGTTAGCAGTGGCACATAAAATCGCAACGGTGAAGTATGAGAATAAAATTCCGCTAACTAATGTTTTGCGCGAACAAGAAGTGATCAGTCAACAAACAGCGGCTTTAGCCGACCCAACCCTGGCTCCTTATCTGACTGACTGGTATCGCAGCACGATGTTGATTGCAAAACAATACCAAGCCCACGTGATCAAAGGGCTGCAAAACGGTAAGTCGGTCTAAGCTATGGTAAACTTTAGATAGAAAGAGTTGTGAATGATGGCTTACAAATACACGCTTGCGTTGTTGCATTATCAGGATCAATTGTTAGTGTTGAATCGGCGCAAGCCACCTTATCCTGGTCAGTGGAATGGAATTGGTGGTAAATTAGAAATAGGTGAGACACCAGTAGCAGCGGCCCAGCGGGAAATCTTTGAGGAAACTGGTATCGCTAATGATGCTTATCAAATGAAAGCAGCTGGTGTGATCGATTGGTTTATTGCTGGTCAGTACGTTGACAGTATTTATTTATATGTTGCTGAATTGCAGCAAATCGATTTAGATGCTTATCCACAACAAATGCGCGAAGGTGTGCTTAACTTTTTCCCAGTAACGTGGCTGACTCAAACCGCTAATTTGGGCATTGTTCCTGATTTTAAACGGTTGATCGCACCTGTATTGGCGGGTAAACAGCAGCGCTACATCACTAATTTTGTTGATGAACAGCTGGTTGATTTTTGGGTGAAGCCGTTAGATTAGTGTGCATTTTCAATACATTCTGGCCTACGTTTCAAAGTTGATTTTTACCGCTAATTTAGCATAAACGTGGTTGAAAAAGTCTTTGGCAACACTGCTTAGCAAGTATCCAATTTGATGCGTGTTCGCTAGACGGAGCTTGCTTTCCAATGTCGATTGAACTAGGCAAAATCCGCCAAGTTCTAGTCGCAGATTATGGCGTGTCACTACGCTAGTCATATTGTCTAGTTAGATTGCACGCTATAATCTGGGCGCTTTTTCAACTCACTTAAAAAATAGAAGGGGAGCGTTGGTATGCGTCTGGATTTTTCAGTTGCTGCGCATAGTTTACTTTATTTAGAACAGAAAAAACCGCGCCTGGTGTCCAGCCGTGAACTGGCTGCTTCCATGACTACTAATCCTGTCATGATCCGCAATATTTTATCTGTGTTGCATAAACAGCATTATATTCGTGGCGTGGTGGGAAAAAATGGTGGTTATCAGCTGGATCGTGAGCTTGCACAGATCAATATTGGTGATTTATATGATTTAACGATTCCACCGACCTTGAGTTATGCGCGGTTTACGACGGGTAATACTGGTGCGGTTGGTGAGGGCAATGATATTAGCCGTAATATTGAAGAAACGTTGACTGATTTATTTACCCTAGCTGATGAAGGGTACCGTGCTTTTTATCATCAGTTTACGATGGCTGACTTAAAACGTGATATTGAACAGCATGGCTATTTCAAATCAATTGCACAGGCGCCCTTTAGTAAGTGATATTCTAGGTGGCGATTAGATAAGATAATGTGTAGAAGGTAAAGGTTAGTTAGTGGGGAGGCGGCATATGGTCCGCGAGGATTTGGTGTTAGCACTACAATTGATCACACAACGGATGCGTAACGTGAGACGGATTCAATTTGTTGTTGACTTTTTATTTGCTTATGTCTTGTTACGGGTAGCGTTCAGTGGGTTGCAGCTGACGATCTTCGCAGTATCCTTTACACGCGGGCGTGCGATGGCAGTGGCTTTTCTACTTGCATTGATCGCGGTGGCACTTAACTATATTCGACGCAATTACCGGCATAATGGGCAACGCGTGGTATCGGCACTAGGTCAGCGTTTAAGTCAGCAGGAACTATGGCTGGTGCAGCAATTTCAACGTTATTGAATTTGTGAATGGAGGGAAACTATGATCACACTGGCATTAACTACTTGGAGTGAACACGGCAGTTTGCTGCATGAAGGTCGTGAACGTAAATTAACTTTACCTGAGTATAGTCAATTTTTACCTTGTGTTGAGTTAGACACCCCATTTTATGGTATCCCGCGGCTAAGTTCTTTTGCAAAATGGGCCGAAGAGACACCGGAACAATTTCAATTTATTGTTAAAGCAAATCAGATCATGACGCGGCATCGCGGTCCGGAGACTGCCGGGGCTTTAAGCGAGCGAGAGGTATTTGACCACTTTAAACAAAATAGTGCACCATTGGTAGCTGCTGGTAAATTAAAAACGATCTTGTTTCAATTTCCACCGTTTTTTGGTGTGACCAAAGAAAATATCAATTACTTGAAAAAAGTACGCGATTATTTAGGCGACTTACCGGCGGCAGTCGAATTTCGTAATCAAGTCTGGTATCAAGAAGCTTACCGGCAGCAGATGCTTGATTTACTGCGCAAGTTGAATTTCAGCCATGTGATCGTTGACGAACCGCAAACACCGACGGGCAGTGCACCGTATTTTCCGGTGGCAACTAATCAGTTGGCTGTTTTTCGCTTGCACGGGCGTAATTTTGCCGGTTGGGCCAACCAAGGTAAGGACTGGCGCAGTCAGCGTACATTATGGCGTTATAGCCGTAATGAATTGCAGAGCTTTATTCCGGACATTCAACGTTTGACTCAGGAAGCCAAAGAAGTCTGTGTGATCTTTAACAACAACTCCGGCGGGGATGCGGCTGATAATGCAGTGATGTTACAGCAAATGTTGCATCTGGAATTTACTGGTCTAGCGCCGCAACAGATGGATCTATTTTAGTGAGGAGACGGCGGTAGCATGGCAGATAAACAACGGTGTAGCTGGGCCAATTCTAGTCCAGCGATGCAAGCGTATCATGATAACGAATGGGGACGACCAACGTATGACGATCATGAATTGTTTGAGCGGCTATGCATGGAAACTTATCAAGCTGGTTTGAGCTGGGCGACTGTACTAAATAAACGGGCGGCCTTCCATCGTGATTTCCATAATTATCGAATTGAAGCCGTGGCAGCGATGACTACAACCGAGATCGACGCGGCAATGCAAGATGCTGCGATTATTCGTAATCGGCGTAAGTTGGAAGCCACCGTCAATAATGCCCAGGCCTTTTTAAGAATAGTTACTGAATTTGGTAGCTTTGCTACGTATTTTTGGACGTTTGTCGGCGCACCGCAGCAAAATACTTGGACGGATTATCGTGATGCACCGGCACAGACACCGACATCAGCGGCCTTAGCCAAAGATTTAAAAAAACGTGGCTTCAAATTTTTAGGCCCAGTGGCGGCTTATGCATTTATGCAAAGTGTTGGGGCAGTCAATGATCACGAAATAAATTGCGCTTGGCGCTGAAACGCGAACTGAATTTAGTTTTCGCGTTTTTTATTACCACCAAAACGCCCAACTACGTTCTTTTATGCTATAATTTTGGTAACTATCTACACAAAAGCGAGGAATATAAATATGGCAGCAGACACTAAACCGACTTTCTATATTACATCACCAATTTATTATCCATCTGGCCGTTTACATATCGGTAATTCATACACGACAATCGCCTGTGACGTTTTAGCCCGCTACAAACGCTTATCCGGCTATGATGTGTTTTATTTGACCGGAACTGATGAACACGGTTTGAAAATTGAACAAAAAGCCGAAGAAATGGGGATCACACCGCAAGAATACGTGGACAACATGGCGGCTGATGTTAAAAAATTATGGCAATTATTGGAGATCTCCAACGATAAGTTTATCCGGACAACAGATGATTATCACGTTAAGGCTGTCCAAAACATTGTTGACCGTTTGATCAAGCAAGGCGATGTTTATTTAGGTGAATATGAAGGTTGGTATTCAGTTTCTGATGAAGAATACTTTACTGAATCGCAATTAGCTGAAGTTTACCGGGATGATAACGGTAAGGTGATCGGCGGCAAAGCACCAAGTGGTCACGAAGTTTCTTTGGTCAAGGAAGAATCTTACTTCTTCAAAATGAGCAAATACGCTGACCGTTTAGTTAAGTATTATGATGAACATCCTGATTTCATCCAACCAGCGTCCCGGAAAAACGAAATGTTGAAAAACTTTATCGAACCTGGTTTGGAAGATTTAGCAATGTCACGGACAACCTTTAACTGGGGCGTTCCCGTCAAAGGTAACGACAAACACGTAGTTTACGTGTGGGTCGATGCGTTGCTCAACTATATCACTGCACTTGGGTACGGCACGCCAGATGATACGTTGTTCAAACGTTATTGGCCAGCTGATGTTCAGTTAGTTGGTAAAGAAATCGTTCGTTTCCATACGATTTATTGGCCAATTATCTTGATGGCGTTGGATATTCCGCTGCCTAAGAAAGTCTTCGGTCATGGCTGGCTGTTGATGAAAGATGGCAAGATGTCTAAATCTAAGGGTAATGTGGTTTATCCAGAAATGTTAGTTGAACGCTACGGCCTTGATGCGTTGCGCTATTATTTGATGCGCGCAATCCCATTCGGTAACGACGGGGTCTTCACGCCAGAAGACTTTGTTTCACGGATCAATTATGATTTAGCTAACGATTTAGGGAATTTGTTGAATCGGACGATCGCGATGATCAATAAATATAATGGTGGTGTTGTACCAGCGGCGTCAGCTAACGTAACGGCAGTCGATGCTGATTTGAAGGCTGTTGCAGCTGAAACTTTGGCTAAATATGAAGCGTTAATGGATGATTTACACTTCTCTGACGCCTTGGATGAAGTTTGGCGCTTGATCAGTCGGGCGAACAAATACATTGATGAAACTGAACCATGGCGTTTGGCTAAGGATGAAACTAAGAAAGCCGAATTGGCCAGTGTATTGGGTCATTTAGCTGAAAGCTTACGTTTGGTTGCCTTATTATTACAACCAGTAATGACCCACGCACCAAAACAGATCTTTGCACAATTAGGTCTTGATTTTGATGATCAGGCAAACCAAGAATTTAGTTTTGGTCATTTTCCAGCTGATACCAAAGTAATTGCTAAAGGAACACCGATCTTCCCACGTTTAGACATGGATGAAGAAGTGAAATACATCCAAGAACAAATGAAGATGACCGTTGGCACTAACAAAAAAGAACAAGAAAAAGCTGACGCACCAACAGGCTGGAATCCTGAAGAGACTGAACTAGCGATGACGAAAAAAGCCATCAAGTTCGACGACTTCGATAAAACCGAATTGAAGGTTGCGGTGATCAAGCATGTACAAAAAGTCGCTGGTGCAGATAAGTTACTGCAATTCCGTTTGGATGCTGGCGATGGCGAAGATCGGCAAATTCTTTCTGGTATCGCTGAATTCTACCCGAACTTCAGTGAATTGACGGGCAAGCACGTGATTATTGTCGCTAATTTGAAACCACGGAAAATGCGTGGCCAGATCAGCCAAGGGATGCTACTTTCTTCTGAAAAAGACGGTAAGATCACCTTATTAACTGTCGATGAATCAATTCCAGCTGGCGCATTAGTCGGCTAAAGTTGTGCGAGTGTGTTGAAAACGCGCCTAGCTATACGTAATAAGCTGCTGTTTCAACCACGTTTCAACTATATTGTCTGAAAAAAGCAAAAAAAGGGCCGCGACAATTACTTACGTCACAGCCCTTTATTTTTTGAAAGTGTTTGAAAAGGGTGTTCAGATCAGAAAGCGTGATTGCGACACTTTTTTATACTTTGGAGGTAATTATGCAAATTTTTGATTCCCATACGCATTTAAATGATGAACCGTTTGCGGGGCAAGAAGCGGCGTATATACAGCATGCTCGTGAACTAGGGGTTACAAAAATGGCCATCGTCGGTTCAGATGCTAATTTAAATCAAGGAGCGCTGGACTTGGCTGCGCGTTTTGATAATCTGTACGCGATCGTTGGCTGGCATCCCGAATACGCTATGGATTATACGCAGCAGGTCGCTGATAAATTGCGCCAGCAGTTACAGCAGCCAAAAGTGATTGCGGTCGGTGAAATCGGCTTGGATTATCATTGGGATAGTGAACACCATACTCAGCAACAAAAAATTTTCCGCGAACAAATTGAGTTGGCACACGAGCTACATTTGCCGATCTCAGTGCATACTCGGGACGCGCTAGCCGATACCTACGAAATCTTAAAAGATGCTCACATCGACGAATATGGCGGTGTGATGCATAGTTTTAACGGTAGCGTTGAGTGGATGAACAAGTTTTTAGATTTAGGGATGATGATCTCGTTTAGTGGGGTGGTCAGCTTTAAAAATGCGCCATTAGTTCACGCAGCTGCAAAAGCTGTACCTGCTGACCGGATGATGGTGGAAACGGATGCGCCGTATCTGACGCCAACACCGTACCGGGGCAAGCAAAACGAACCTGGCTACACACGCTATGTAGTCGAAGCAATTGCTAAGTTACGCAATGAATCAGTTGAAACAATTGCGGCGCAAACTTATGCTAATACCACTAACTTTTTTAAGGTGACACCATGACAGAAAAAATAAAAGAAGTGATCGTGGTCGAAGGCCGTGATGATACGCGCCGCTTACAAGATGTGGTCAATGCGGATACGATTGAAACTAATGGCTCAGAAATTAGTGACGAAACGCTGGCTGAGATTGCGTTAGCACAAGAAAAGCGGGGCGTGATCGTTTTGACCGACCCTGATTTTCCTGGCGAACAGGTGCGCAAGATTATTACCCGTGCAGTTCCTGGCGTTAAACATGCCTTCTTGCGCTCTGGCCAAGCACAACCAGCCGATCATCACAGCAGTTTAGGGGTTGAACATGCTAGTAACAAAGCTATTTTAGCCGCACTAGCCAAGCTGTATACCCCAATGCCAGAAGCACCGGCAGTGATTTCCCGACAACAATTACAACAAGCACGACTAACTGCGGGTGCCAATGCCCGTGCGCGGCGCCAACGGCTTGGCGATATTTTGCACATTGGTTACACCAATAGCAAGCAACTTTACAAACGCCTGCAACTATTTCAAATTTCCACCGCTGATTTTACAGCTGCGGTGGCGCAATTAGATAGAGAGGAACAACTTAATGACTGAAGAACAAAAACCGATCGGTAGTCGCGAGCGCACCAGGGAAATTTTGGCGGCGTACGGCTTAACGTTTAAGAAAAGTCTAGGCCAAAACTTCTTAACGGAACCCACAATTTTACGCCAAATTGCTAGCGCGGCTGAATTAACTACAGCTGATGATGTGCTGGAAATCGGTCCTGGTATTGGTAGCTTGACCGAGCAACTCGCACAAAATGCCCATCAGGTACTAGCCTTAGAAATTGATCAACGCTTGTTACCGATTCTAGCTGATACATTAGCACCTTATGATAACGTGACTGTGCTGAATCAAGACGTGCTAAAAAGTGACCTGGCAACGTTGATCCGTGAACATTTTGACGGCCAACATAAAGTTAAAGTGGTCGCTAATTTGCCCTATTACATCACAACACCAATTTTGTTGCGGTTACTGGAAAGTGGCGTTGCCTTTGATCAAATCGTCGTCATGATGCAAAAAGAAGTTGCTGAACGTTTAGCAGCCGCTCCTGGCAGTAAAGCGTACGGTTCACTATCCGTGGCGGTCCAGTACCAAATGACCGTTAAATTGGCATTTATCGTACCGAAGACGGTTTTTGTACCGCAACCAAACGTGGACTCAGCCATCGTATCACTCACGCGCCACGTGACGCCACCAGCAGTCGCTACTGACGAGAAAGTGTTTGCCCGCTTAGTCCGTGGCAGCTTTGCCCAACGCCGCAAAAGCTTGTGGAATAATTTAACAGCATTGTACGGCAAAGATGCAACCACAAAAGCCGCACTGACTGAAGTTTTAGCAGCCGAAAAAATTGATCCTGGCATCCGTGGCGAACGACTGAGCGTAACCGATTTCGTCCGCTTGGCTAACGCAATTAGCGACCACGCCAAACTTTAATGTTTTTCGCTAAGCTTTTTGTTGCGCTGAATAAAAGCTTGTGGTATAATTGCAAATTCTGCTGATTCGTGATATACTAGTGGTTATCTTAAGAAGAGGTGAAGCAGATGCCAATTACACTAGCGAGCATTAAAGCAAATCTCGATAGTAAAGTCGGAAAGAAAATGATGGTCGTTGCGCAGGCAGGACGGAAGAAAGTTACTAGACGCAAAGGAATTTTGCACGAAACGTATCCTTCCGTTTTCGTTGTCGACTTAGATCAAGACGAAAATGCTTTCGAGCGCGTTTCCTATAGCTATGCCGATCTACTCACAAAAACCATTAAAATTGAATTTGATGATGACAAGCAAACTGCTGCATCCTAAAAAGAATTTTGACTCAGGGCTGAATAAGTTCTGAGTTTTTTTAGTGGCTTGAATTAAGAATAAAATAAAAAAGCCTAGTAACAGGCTTTTTAGCTTACCAGTCACCAAACTTCTCGTTTGCCATTTGGGCAAGTAGCGCTTGATATTTTTCTTTGTCGCCGTTGGAACCGCTACCAAATTCTTGCGTTTCAAGCTGATCAAATCGTTCAGCGAGGTAATACGCGGTCAAATACAAAGTTAATTTCCGCTTAACGATTGCTTCAGGGTCGAGGTCATCAGAGACTTGATGAGAATTGATCACTAATTCTGCGAATTTGTGCGGATCAAGCTGTAATTCATTATTTTGGGCCATATGACGCCTCCTCATATTACTGAATCTTATAATAAAACCATGTTCATTTTACCATATAAACATCGCGTCATCAGTCAAAAACATTTAAAGAACAATCTTCGGCTAATACAATTTTTTCGAAGATAGGTGTATTAAAGTTTTAGCGGCTTTACTTGTTTCACAACATCCAATAACGTACCATCACGAGCTTCAACTACGGCAACGATTTTATCTGCCCATTCAAGTTTGTCAGGAGTACCGACTAAGTTGTAGGCTTTTTCTTTTAGCGCTTCAATGGTTACGTGTGGAATGCCGGCAACATCAAGATTCTTGATCAAATCAGGGCGCAATGGATTAACTGCAATACCGTAATCGGTGACTAATACGTCTACACAATCGCCGGGAGTGGTAACCGTGACTACAGAATCACAGACTGTGGCCATCCGACCACGAGTCAATGGGGTGACGATGATACAACATTTACTACCAGCGGCCGTATCGGGATGTCCACCTGGTGCACCACGTAAAATGCCATCAGAACCAGTAATGACATTGACGTTAAAATTAGTATCGATCTCAAGCGCGGCCAGGACAACAAAATCAAGCTTGTTAGCATAGGAACCTTTATTGGCCGGATTTGCATATTCGTTTAAATCGATTTCGTGATGATTAGGATTGTTAAAGATATGCGTGCTTGCACCCTGATCGAAATCCTGTGTATCTAAAATATGGTCGACTAATCCTTTATCTTGAAGTTTACAAATTGCGCTGCTAGTACCGCCTAATGCAAAACTCATTTTGATGTTCTTAGCAATCATTTTGGCTTCTAAGAATCTATTTACGGCAAGTGAGGGACCGCCAACACCAGTCTGAAAAGAAAAGCCATCCTTGAAGTAGGGGGTTGCGGCGATAACATCAGTTACGTTCTGAGCCATCATCAATTCGCGCGGATTGTCAGTGATGCGGGCTTCCTTTGTGGCAATTTTGGTTGGATCACCAATATTATCGATCACGCAGACACAGTCAACATCGGCCGCCGCAATTGAAGAAGGCAGGTTTGGAAAGGTGGCCAATGTGTCAGTAATAATAACCGTATGGTCGGCATAATGAGCATCTTGAATGCCAAAACCCATAGAACCGCAATTGTTTTTTCCACCAACACATTTAGCGTTACCAAATTCATCTGACGTTGAAGCGGCCAAAAAAGCAATATCAATGTGAACATCGCCTAATTCAACTGCGCGGGCCCGGCCACCATGACTGCGAATAATCGCTGGTTTAGCTAATTTACCTGCAGAAATAACTTCGCCTATTTTACCCCGGACACCGGAAGTTTGAACCCCGGTGATTTTGCCTGCTTCAATATAGTCGGCAATTATTTCTTGTGCATTACCTAATGAAGTTGCGGCAACGGTAATATTCTTTAACCCCATTTCCTCAACTAAAACTTTGGCCACTAAGCTGGCAACGTAATCACCATCTCTAAACTCAGTGTGAAAGGAAAAGGTCATTCCATCATGGGCACCGCATGCGACACACGCTTCACGAATAGAGGCCATTAACTTAGTTGTGCGTGGTTTGATCATGACTTTAGTTGTTGGCGCGTCGTGTTTAACATACTTGCCATCCATATAGTGTTTACCCTGATAAATCTCTTGACCATTTACTAACAGTTCAGCCGGAATTTCTCTATTTACAGCATTTAACATACTACTTTCCCCCTATAGATCACCTTTGTAGACGCCCATTGATTTAGCCAGATCGATAACTCGTTGTGCGTCAACAATAAATGGAATGTCGATCATTTTACCGTCAACTGTGTAGACACCGACACCGGAGTCCGCCTGTTCGTTAAATGAGCGAACTAATTTTTCCGCGTAATGAATTTCTTGCTCGGTTGGCGCAAAGGTTTCGTGTACAAATTGAATTTGTTTTGGATTAATAACGGACTTGCCATCAAAGCCCATTTTGCGATTTTGAATCACTTCGGCTTTGAAGCCAGCCATGTCATCTAAATTAGAGAACATGGTATCAAAGCATTGGACCCCGGCCGCTCGTGCTGCTAATAGCATTTGTGCGCGTGCAGTCAGCATTTCAATGCCACCGACTTCAACCTTAACGTGCATTGCTTTTCGAAAATCGCCGCCGGAGATCGCACAACCGAAGATACGATCAGAGGCAGTAACGATTTCATAAGCATTCATGATGCCTTTAGGACTTTCCAGTGCGGCCATCAAAAGCGTACGGCCTACTTCAACACCGAATTCTTTTTCAGCCTTAAGTACATACTGATCGACCAGTTTAACATCGGCAGCACTTTCACACTTGGCAATTCTGATACCATCGACACCAGCAGCGACAACACAGCGGATGTCTTCTTTCCAATGTGGCGTATCCAGACCATTGATACGTACAATTACTTCAGTATTGCCATAATCGATACTTTTCATGGCATTAAATAGCGAAAAGCGTGCAGCATCCTTCTGATTTTCCGCCACGGCGTCTTCGAGATCCAAAATAATACTTTCACTGCCATAAATATACGCATCTTTGATCAAAGCTGGTCGCTGTGCATTCATGAACATCATCGTTGTTCTTAAGCGAAACTTTTCTGGCTTTTTACGTGTGATCATTTTAGATCCCCCCAAGGAATATTTTTTGTTGATTGACCACAGCTTCTGAATACTGCGCCTTCGACCCTTGCTTTCAACGTACAGTCTAGCGCGCCTTTATCCACAACAACTATTTTGCCATTTTTAACATTCAGATTATTGAGTGTGTCGAGGATCGTTTGTTTGATTTGACGACCAAAACGATTCATGACGCTGCTTTGAATATTTAAGTCGACACCATTAGTAGCCGGCATAACGGTTACTTGCGCATCGCTTGATTCTAAGGTGCCAGCAATTGCACTCTTTTTTATTTCCATAGTTATAAACATTCCTTTCTAGACCTTTGATATTTTCAATCTAGCATTAATAACTAACGATTGTAAAAGTCAAAGTTAACCATGATCGTTATGCCATATTTGAATGGTACTGAGACTGTCTTTTTTAAAGAACAATTGAATTGAATAAAAAGATAGTCTTTCTGCCAAGGCAGGCTTTATTATGATAGTAGTAAGAAAAAACGGTTTATGATTCCTGATCAGAATCTAAAAAGGGGTGTCGATGATGGATGAACGTGATTTTGAGTTATTGTTAGTTCTAAATAAAACGCGAAATATTACGCACGCGGCAGATCTACTGTATGTATCACAGTCATCATTGTCTAAACGTATCGCTGCTATTGAAACTGAATTAGCGACTAAAATACTGATCAGGTCACGGAAAGGGGTCCATTTTACGCCTGAGGGTGAGGAAGTTGTGAAGTACGCGACGTTAGTTAGTGCACGTTTACAAGAAATGCGGCAAAGGATCGATTTTTCAAAAAACATTATCTCAGGGTTTTTGCGCGCCGGCATTTCGCTTAATTTTACGCTATTTCGCTTGTCACCAATTATAAATGAATATCATAAGCGCTTTCCGGAAGTGGGGATGCATATTACGACGGAGCATAGTGCTGAATTACATAAGCGTTTATTGGAGGGAACACTGGATGTTGCGATCATTAGAGGCGAATTTCCTTGGAATGGTGAGCGAATATTGATCGAACGGGAGAATATTTGTGTGATTTGGAATCAAGAATTAAAGGATACGCCATTGCAAGATTTAACTTACATTGGCCGTAAAACTGATCTGGTTTTTGAAAGTCAATTAGTAAAATGGCTGCGTGAAAACCAACTTGAGCCAAAGAATGCTAATGTCTATGTAGATAATATTACGACCTGTGTGGATATGGTTAAGGCAGGTAATGGTTGGTCGGTCGTACCAGAAATCGCATTAGATCACTTTACAGGTGACGTTGTACCATTGAAGTTTGCTAATGGTGAGCCGTTTGTACGCTCGACTTATCTTATGTTTTCGGCGGATATATTGAAGCTACCACAAGTATTTGAATTCATTGAACTAGTTAAGCATTTTAATAAAATGGAGGTTTAACAGATGAACAACTATACAATTTCGACGATCTATCCAAGTGAGAAGCTGGTTAATCAACAAGTTGATGTATTGTTAGAAGCAGCAGGAATCAGTCGCGACAGAAATTTGGATTATACCTGTGGTATTTTTGATGCCAGCGGTCAACTGATTGGTACTGGTAGTTGCTTTGGTAATACGTTGCGCTGCTTAGCTATTCGTCACGACCATCAGGGTGAAAGCCTGATGAATACACTAGTGAGTCACTTAGTCAGTGTTCAGTACGAACGCGGCAATACGCATCTATTTGTTTACACCAAAGTTAAATCGGCCCCTTTTTTTAAAGATTTGGGCTTTACAGAAATCGCACGAGTAGCGGATAAACTAGTATTTATGGAAAATCGTAATGACGGTTTTTTTAATTATTTGCATCAATTGAAACAATCGAAATTAGTATCAAAAAAAATTACTAGTATAGTGGTCAATGCCAATCCGTTCTCATTAGGCCATCAGTTCTTAATTGAAAAGGCTAGTGCGGAAAATGATCTCGTTCATCTTTTTATTGTCAGTGAAGATAGCAGTTTGATTCCGTTTTCGGTAAGAAAAAAATTAGTAGAACAAGGGACTACACATTGGACCAATATTATTTATCATACAACGGGTCCTTATATTATTAGTAATTCAACATTCCCTAGCTATTTTTTGAAAGATGAAGAAACTGTTATTCGTACGCAAGCTGCCTTAGATATTGAACTATTTATCAAAATTGCGCAGCAATTAAACGTGACTAGCCGGTATGTTGGTGAAGAGCCTTATAGCCAAGTAACACATATTTATAATGAAGTTATGTTGGATAAATTGAACCAGGTAGGCATTCAATGTAATGTGATTCCACGCCTAAAAATCGGTAAGGAGGTAGTTAGCGCCTCTAAAATAAGACTTGCTTTAAAGCAGGGAGACTTAGCCTCTGTTAAAGAAATGGTGCCAGCATCAACATATGAATTTTTTCTAACGGATGAAGGTAAAAATATTATCGATAAAATTAAGCAAAGTACGCAAGTTGTACATTATTAACATAACGGAGGGATATATTTAGCATGGAGACTATTTATTTTGTTGGTGGTTGTTTGTGGGGTGTACAAGCCTTTATGCAGACGTTATCTGGTGTGGTCGACCGAGCAAATGGGGCCGACCAACACTTTAGACAGTGACTATGATGGTTACGCTGAATGTGTTAAAACTGATTTTGATCCTGATGTAGTATTTGTAACCCAATTGATGGCATATTTTTTGAAGTTATTGATCCTTGTAGTCTCAATCATCAAGGGGAGGATATCGGCGTAAAATATCGGGCTGGTGTTTATAGTCGACATTTAGTACTTGCAAGCGACTATATTCAAAACCAAGCAAACTATGAACAGATCGTTGTAGAAACATGCCCACCAACCCAACTATGTTGTAAGTGCACCAGAACATCAAAATAGATTAACGAGATATCCTGAAGATTATCGCTATTGTTATATTCCACAACGACTATTAAATAAATATAAATAATCCTGAATTATGCATATCTTTTCCTAAACCTTAACGAGAATGCTGCTACACCATCGTTTTACCTTTGATTGAGGGTTTCACCAAAATGGTGTACCAAAAAAGCACCTTCCGTGTTATTGTTATAGCGACCAAACAATAACGAACACAGGAGATGCCTCATGACTAACTTACACGAAACCCAACTGCGATTCAACCCTAAAATCAAAATTAAGACTGATGATGTTCAACTTTCAAATAACGCAGGCCTGTTGTTTTACGCCGAATTTAAGCACGCAGCTGGTCTTGACCAAACTATTGATCAAGCGGCGGCACAATTAAGCGAAAAACGTATTGGCCCTCATTATTCTAAAACTAGCTTACTCAATCAAATGCTGGAACTGAATATTGCCGGTTACGGCAATGATGTCGCGGCCGACGCGCTACAACACGACCCAGTCATGAAACAGGTCCATGGGACGACTGATTTAGCACCACAACCGACTATTTCTCGTTTTTTAAGTGCGCTAACTTGTGATGATGTTCTGCACTTGAACCGTTTGATTTTAACCTTGGCGCTCGATTATATCAGGACTAACCATATTGACACGGTCATGCTTGATGTTGATTCGACGCATTGTGATACCTTTGGTCATCAAGAAGCTGCTAGTTTCAATGCGCATTATGGGGTTACTGGTTTCCATCCGCTAGTGGCCTATATCGCGCAGCTGAATTTGCTTTTAGGAATCAAGCAACGTCCAGGCAATCAGTACACCAGCACTGGTGTCAAAGAATTCTTAGCCCCGATCTTTGCGGCTTTTTGCGAATTGCCGTTTGATGTTCAGTTGATTTTACGCGGTGATAGTGGTTTTGCGACGCCTGAGCTTTATACGCTCTGCGAATTTTATGATGTAAAATATGTGATCCGCCTGAAGCGAAACGCCGCTTTAGACCAACTAGCTGATGAATTCACACCAGTAGTGCCCAAGCATTTTGATCAGAATTCGGTCATCTATGGTGAATTCAACTACGCGGCCAAGAGCTGGTCGATTGATCGGCGCGTCCTAGTAAAATCGACGCATCAAGTAGGCGAACTATTCTTTGAACGGCAATATGTGGTCACTAATATGACTGAAGCCGGGGTCAAATTATTGTACTTAGCCTATCAAAAGCGTGGGGCCATGGAAAACTTGATCAAAGAAAGTAAAGCCGGCTTTTTTATGGATAAGACGAATAGCCACACCTTTACTGCCAATGCCGCACGGGCAACTATCAGCGGCATTGCCTATAACTTGATTGCCTTGATGAAGTTAATGGCCTTACCAAAAGAGCAGCGCAACACGACCATTAGTACACTACGCTTTCAAATCTTTCACGTTGCTGGAAAACTAGCCCGTCACGCCGGAAAAATAATCATTCATCTGGCGCAAAGCAACGTCTTTAGCCAGCAGATCGAAGCCTTATTAGCTAACATTCACACGTTAAGCCCCTTAGTGACCAACTAAGAAAATAGCGCAGTTACTTTTAAAATTATTGTGTTTGACCAAGGGATTAGTGGCTACTTTTTTGACGCGATCAAGTATGAAAACTAATCAAACTAACTAAATTAAGTCAAACTTGGCTAGTCATGACTAGCCCAAGTCGTGAATATAGAGAAATTACGTAAAACTGATAATTTGGCCAATCAATTTGATGCATATGCATAATTCAGGATAATAGATAAAAATGGTCCAACTGAAAATATTCGTTTTCAGTTGGACCATTTTTATACATGATTTCGCACTAGCCAAGATCAATTGTTACATCAACTTTCTGCACCGGCACATCATAAAATGGATCTTCGCGCCGCCCCAGAAAGTCTTTCGCCTGTTCTGGGAACAAGGCGTACATCAATACATCCTCAGTCGAATGAGCATAGTCACCGATTTCTTTGCGGAACTGCGCCATTTGCGGCTTGATCAAATCAGCGGGTCTGACTGTGATCACATCGGTATCATCGCCAATGATTTTATGACGAATTTCATCTGAAATTGGAACTGGTGGGCGGCCATAATAACCTTTGACATATTCTTTGATCTCTTTGGGTACTAATTTGTAACGTTCACCGCTGATGACATTCATCACAGCCTGGGTACCGACCATTTGTGACAGCGGCGTGACTAATGGTGGAAAACCAAGATCAGCACGAACGTTGGGCACTTCTTCCAAAACTTCTTGATAACGATCCTCTAGGCCTTGTTCTTTTAACTGATTCAGTAAATTAGATAACATGCCGCCGGGCACTTTATACAATAGTGTCCGTGGCTCAGTGTCCTTAACTTTAGGGTTGAGTAAGCCTGCCTTGCGAAAACGATCGCGAACCGGGTTGAAGTGGGCGGCAATTTTTGACAATTGGGTCACGTCTAAGTTTGTGTTGTAGCCGAGATCCGATAAGGCGATTGCCATCGATTCCGTACTGGGTTGACTGGTGCCGCCAGAAAAAGACGAAATTGCCGTATCGATAATATCGGCGCCAGCTTCAACCGATTTCAAGTAAGTCATTTCGGCAATGCCGCTGGTGGCGTGGGTATGCACCTCAAGCGGGACACTAACCGCTGCCTTGATTTCACTGACCAAGGCATAGGCATCGTTGGGTGTTAATACACCGGCCATATCTTTAATGGCAATCGAATCCGCGCCTAGCCTTTCTAGTTCCTGGGCTAATTGAACAAAGTAGGGAATCGTATGAAAGTCACTAGTGGTGTACGAAATCGCTGCTTGGGCTTCGCCGCCAGCTTCTTTAGTAGCTTTAATTGCGGTTTCGAGATTACGCGGATCGTTTAAGGCATCAAAAATACGGATAATATCAATGCCGTTTTCAACTGATTTATGCACAAATTCAGTCACCACGTCATCAGCATAATGTTTGTAGCCGAGTAAGTTTTGCCCCCGAAGGAGCATCTGTAGTTTAGTTTTTTTTACGTGTTGGCGGATCATTCGTAGCCGTTCCCAAGGATCTTCGTTCAGGAAGCGAATGGCCGAATCAAACGTCGCCCCACCCCAAACTTCGAGGGCGTGATAGCCAGCATGATCCATGGTTTCGAGGATCGGTAGCATATCACTAAACGGCATCCGGGTCGCAATTTGACTTTGTTGACCGTCACGTAAAACAGTTTCCATAAAGCGAATGTTTTTCATGAGTTAATCCAGTCCTTCATTTTTATTTAGCGGGGAAGATTTTAATTAAAACTTGTGAGATCAGATAAAGCAGGAAGAGAACTAAAAAGACACCGACCATGCCAAAAAGCATGAGTTCACCTGCTTGGATCAAGGCATTATTCATATTTTGCTCCTAACTTTGACTAACTAAAGAATGACAACAACAGACCACCGGCGACAACGGAGGCAATCTGACCAGAAACATTGGCACCAACGGCATACATCAAGACAAAGTTTTGTGGATCTTCGTCAGTGGCCATTCGTTGAATGACCCGGCTGGACATAGGGAAAGCCGAGATTCCGGCGGCTCCGATCATCGGATTGATCTTCTTTTTGCGGAACAGATTGAGCAACTTGGCGAACAACACCCCGCCGATCGAATCCATCACAAAAGCCACGAGGCCAAAGGCAATGATCATTAAAGTTTGTACGTTTAAAAATTGACTTGCCACGAGCTTGACGGAAATCGTCAGCCCTAACAATATTGATACGATATTGACTAATTCATTTTGGGCTGATTGTGATAGCCGATCTAACACACCACATTCACGTAATAAGTTACCAAACATCAAGAAACCGACTAATGGCAAGGAGATCGGCGCGATAAAGCCGGCAACGATCGTAATGGCGATCGGGAATAAAATCTTAACTGTTTTCGAGACGTCCTCGGCTTTATATGTCATGCGAATCTGCCGTTCTTTCTTGGTGGTGACGGCCTTAATCGCGGCTGGTTGGATGATCGGCACTAACGCCATATAGGAGTAGGCGGCTACCGTGATCGGTCCTAAGAGTTTCGGCGCGAGCTGACCAGAAACGAAGATTGAAGTTGGCCCATCGGCGGCACCGATGATACCGATTGAAGCGGCCTCTTTAATGTCAAAACCGAATAAAACGGCGACGATAACGGTGAAGAAAATACCAAATTGTGCTGCAGCACCGAACAATAGCATAAATGGATTCTGCAATAACGGACCGAAATCGATCATAGCGCCGATGCCGATGAAAATCAGTAAGGGAAAAAGTTCGGTGCTAATGCCAGCACTAAATAAAATATCTAAAACCCCTTTAGATTGATGTCCACCAACAATTTGGGTCAGGACACCACTGCCAGGGATATTAACGAGAATCGCCCCCAAACCCATGGGGACTAATAAAGTTGGTTCATATTCTTTTTTGATCCCTAAGTACATTAGCAAGCCGCCGATCAACATCATCACGATTTCTTGCCAAGTAATTGAAGTGATCCCTTGAAGTAATGTTTCCAAATTATAAGCTCCTCTTCCAAAAATATAACGTCTATTGAATCGTGATCAAGGCGTCGCCAGCATTGACGTTTTCACCGACTGTGACGTTGATCCCAGTCACCTTACCAGCATGATTAGACACCACTTCATTTTCCATTTTCATGGCTTCTAAAATAATCAGCGGCTGATTTTCTTTGACTTCATCGCCAACCTTAACCAAGAGCTTTAAAATCGAGCCGGGCATTGGTGCGGGTAACGTGTCACCAGCGGCATTTTGTGGCGCTGCAGGTGCAGGAGCTGGCGCTGCCGGTGTGACTGGGGTCGGTTGCGGGGCTGATGTAGCTACTGGTACCGCTGGGGCCGGTGTACCACCAATTTCTTCCATTTCAACTAGGTATTCAGTACCATCGATTGTGATTTTAAATTTACGTAACATGTGTTTTCTCCTAATCTATTTTGCGTTGAACTGACTTAACAATAAATTTCTTGTCGGGGGCATCACCAGCAGCGATACTAGTTGCGATCAGGGTCACCAACTTAAATTCAGGATTAAGCTGCTGGATACGTTTAACTTTAAGACGACTAGAACTGTTTTCACCAGCCGCAATCGCTGTTGTAATGATCGAAATAATTCTGTTTTTAGCGTGATCGTCAGAAGGGACAAATTTACCTATATTTAACCAGCTAGGTGAATTTTCAACTTGCGGTTCCACTGTTGTGGTACTAAGAGCTGCGGATACAGATCCTAGTTCCTTTCCAAATAATTTTTTAAAAAATCCCATATCATCACTCTCCATATCATGTTGTATTAATCATTCCTACTTGGTACTATTATATTAAAAAATTCACGAGCATAGCTGATTCTAGATGTTCTTAAGCTGTTCTTTTTATAATGATTGATATCAGCAAAAACATGCAATCGCTTTCTTTGGGAAAATTGATTTAGCGCTGATTGCAAAAATTTATTATTTCACATTTAAATAATCCTTGTTTTATTTGAATGTTAAGTGTTTTCTAAATGTTTTTTTGTCTTAATTAGTGACAAATCAAACATTAGATACGTTACACTGATTATAAATTTTAAAAATATTTCATTTTCATTCCTACTTTGATCATATGGTCACAATGATACTTTTAAAATAAATTTTATTTACGAAGGGAATTACGACAATGTTAATTACAATATTTGCCTACCTGATGGTTATTGTTTTCATGGTTATGATCATGAAGAAATGGATGTCACCATTAAGCGCCTTAGTAGTAGTACCCACAATTTTTACAATTGCCGCAATGATACTAGGTATTGCTAACAAAGGGACATTAGGAAAATGGGTATTAGCTGGGATCGATACAACTTCTCAAACTGGTATCATGCTCTTATTCGCCATTTTATATTTTTCAATTATGTTGGATGCCGGTTTGTTTGATCCAATCACGAAGAAAATGATCCATTTTGCTAAAGGTGATCCGATGAAGATCTTAATGGCAACTGCGATTGTCTCGGCTGCCGTCTCAATGAACGGTGACGGTACCACGACAACATTGATCGTAGTTTCAGCCTTTTTACCAATTTATCAAAAATTAGGTATGAAATTAATGAACTTGGCTGTACTACTGATTTTACAAAATACAATTATGAATTTATTGCCGTGGGGCGGACCAACAGCCAGAGCAATGGCCGTCTTCCATGTTGGCGCCAATATTTTGACCTACTTATTACCAGGAATGATCATTTCGCTACTATATGTTATTTTCATTGTTGCACGGGGAATGGGAAAAAAGGAGCGTGCCCGTCTAGGCGTCACGCAAATGACAGACTTAGAGATCGATGCGTTAGTTAAAGATGATGATCCGGAAAAGGCCAAAATGAAACGGCCTAAGTTGTTTGCTTTTAACGGAATTATGACTTTAGCCTTGATTGCTTTATTGGTTATTGATTCTTTCGTTGATTTGGGCTTACCACCATTGTTATTATTCTTGTTAGGAACAGTTATTGCGTTGCTGGTTAATTATCCTAATCTAAAGGAACAGTCAGCACGGATCGGCGCAAACGGTGGCGATGCAGTTCAAGTCGTTATCTTAGTGTTCGCGGCAGGTGTATTTATGGGCTTATTCCAAGGCTCAGGAATGGCAACTGGCTTGGCCAAAAGTTTAACCACGATCATCCCGCAATCATGGTCTGGTTATTGGGGTCTGATCATTACTGCTTTATCGGCGCCAGGGACATTCTTCCTTTCTAACGACGGTTGGTACTTCGGCGTAATTCCTGTGCTACGGGAAGCTGGATTACAGTACGGCTTTACCGATATGCAAATGGCGTTGGCTTCATTAATGGGTCAAGCGTTCCATTTATTGAGCCCATTAGTTGCCTTCATCTATCTATTACTTCGTTTGACCAAGCTCGATATGGGTGAATGGCAAAAGGCTACTGCTAAGTATGCCGTCGTTGTCTTTGCGATTTTCGTTATTACCGTTTTAGCTTTAGGCCATATGCCGATCCACGTTGCGCAATAACTAAAATAAAACGTAGGGAGTCTAAGCAATGAATGACTTTATCAGAGAAACTAGCAATAACTTGGATTTATCAGATAATCGGCCGCTAAAGGAATTATTGTATGAAGCAATGCGCAAAACAATTATTCTGGGTGAAGTGGCAACCGGTGTCAGAATAAATGAAAAAGAAGTTTCTCGACAAATGAACATTAGTCGGACTCCGATCAGGTATGCGCTAAAACAATTAGAAAATGATGATTTAGTCGATCATGTTCAAGGTAAAGGCGTAATTATCAAAGGAATTAGTATCAAAGACGCTCATGAAATATACGCCATTCGAATTGCTTTAGATACTTTAGCTGAGATCACAGCAATGAATAATATGAGTGAGGCGGATTTTGATGCGATGAACCAATTATTAGTTGAGACTGAACAGGCTAATGAATTAGATGATGTAGATATGGTCATGGAAAAGATCGCTGAATTTAATAATATGCTTTATAACGAAGCAAATATGCCACGATTAAAATCAATTATTTATAAATTACGTGAATACTTGATCTATTTTAGAGACATTGCTATTCGTGCACGCGTTCGACGCGATAAAGCTTTGTTAGAGCATCGAATTATTTATAGCAGTATGCGACTTAAAGATAAGGATGCACTAGAGCGGATCACGCGACAACATTTGGAAGCATCGCAGGTCTTCATTATTAAAGAAATGGAGAAACGTAAAAATAATTAGTTTTAGCGGATTTTTTGTGGATATGTGAAGGGAATGTATATTAATGGAAATCAAAAAGACAGCTACGGCTGGAACTTTAGAATCATCAGATATTCAAATTATAATCGATAAGGGTAGCGATGGAATAAAGATTCAGTTAGATTCTGACGTTAAAAAAGAATTTGGTGAACAAATTGAGTCAGTCATTCGACAAACATTAGTCGCAAACCATATTGACCAAGCTAACGTTAAAGCCGTTGATAAAGGGGCTTTAGATTGTGTCATTAAAGCGCGGACTTTAGCTGCTGCAAATCGTGCGCTTGATACCGCTGATAAACCATCTTGGGAGGTGCTGTAGCAATGGTTGCAACTGAAGAACGACTAAGAAGAACAATGATGTTTGTGCCTGGGAATAACCCGGCTATGCTAAAGGACGCAGGTATCTACGGTGCTGATTCGATCATGTTTGATCTGGAAGATGCCGTTTCGTTAGCTGAGAAAGATGCTGCTAGAATTTTAGTTTATGAAGCACTGACAACCCAAGATTATGGTGATGCTGAGCTGGTTGTACGGATTAATGGTCTGGACACGCCATTTTGGGAAAATGATGTTACGGCTATGGTAAAAGCGGGTATTGATGTTATCCGGCTTCCGAAAACGGAGTCAGCAGCAATGCTTCAACAACTAGAGAAAAAAATTGTTGCGGTTGAAAAACAGTTTGAAATTCCGATTGGCACGACGCATATGATGGCAGCCATCGAATCTGCTAAAGGCGTTTTAAATGCAGCAGAAATTGCTGCGGCTTCCGAGCGGATGATTGGGATCGCGTTGTCAGCTGAAGATTATACGACTGACCTAAAAACACATCGTTATCCTGATGGTGCGGAGTTAGCATTTGCGCGGAATATGATTTTGAATGCCGCTCGTGCTGCCGGTATTGCGGCATTTGATACTGTTTTTACTAATATTGATGATGTTGCAGGTTTTAAACGCGAAACAGAGTACATCCATCAATTAGGTTTTGATGGTAAATCATTAGTGAATCCACGACAAATTCCAATGGTCAATGCAGTTTACGCGCCAACTGTTAAAGAAATAATCAATGCTAAGAATGTTTTGGCCGCAATTGAAGATGCACGGATCAAAGGATCTGGGGTCATTTCATTGAACGGTCAAATGGTAGATCGGCCAGTTGCTTTACGGGCACAACGAGTAATGAAATTGGCAAAGGCATCAGGGTTAGTAGATGAGGATGGTGTTATTCTTGAATAATAATATAAAACGTAATTTATCAGATGATGTTGCAGCTAAATTAGGTTATCAACCCTTTAAGTCTGCGGTGATTCCTGACTCTGTAGTTGAGCGCACAACGCATCAAGTTTCCATTTCAACTGGTGATGATAAGGTGTCGGCGTCAGTCAAAGAGATCGTTGCAAAAACGGTTAAAGATGGAATGACGATCTCGTTTCATCATCATTTTCGCGAAGGTGACTTTGTCTTCAACTTGGTTATGCAAACGATTATTGATCTAGGCATAAAGGACCTAACTTTAGCGCCATCTTCTTTGACCAATGTGATGAACGATATGGTCGTTAAAGCAATCAAAGCTGGTACGGTCACTAATATCACTTCTTCAGGCATGCGAGGTAGCTTAGGCGATGCAGTCTCACATGGTGCGCTAGCTAATCCAGTAATTTTTAGATCTCATGGTAATCGTGCCCGTGCAATTGAACAAGGCGATATTAAGATCGATGTTGCGTTTTTGGGTGTTCCTAATTCTGACCGACTGGGTAATGCAAATGGGATGGACGGTGACGCGGTGTTTGGCTCATTGGGTTACGCGTTGATGGATGCCCAATATGCCAATAAAGTCGTTCTCTTAACTGATAATATTGTGCCGTATCCTAATACACCTGCCTCCATTAAACAGACGCAAGTTGATTATATTATTCAAGTAGACAAGGTCGGTGACCCTGAAAAAATTGGTTCAGGTGCAACGCGCTTCACTAAAGATCCTAAAGAATTAAAAATCGCTGCAACGGTTAACCAAGTTATTACCAACTCACCATACTTTAAAGATGGTTTCTCTTTCCAAACAGGTTCTGGTGGTGCTGCATTAGCTGTTACGCGTTACTTACGGGAAAGTATGAAGCAAAATGATATTCGTGCTTCATTTGCCTTAGGTGGTATTACTAAACCGATGATCGATTTACTTGAAGAAGGTTTGGTTGCTAAAATAATGGACGTACAAGATTTTGATAAAGGTGCCGCTGAGTCAATGCACAATTCAAAGAATCAACAGGAAATTGATGCTTCCTGGTATGCTGATCCATATAACAAAGGGGCGATGGTTGATCAACTTGATGTCGTTATTTTAAGTGCGCTAGAGATAGATACAAAATTTAATGTCAATGTTATGACGGGATCGGACGGTGTTATTCGTGGCGCTATTGGTGGACATCAAGATGCCGCAACCGCTAAATTGACTATCATTTCTGCACCATTGGTTCGCGGACGAATCGCAACCGTCGTGCCTGATGTCACAACTATAGTGACACCTGGTGAATCAATTGATGTTTTGGTTACTGAAGTTGGAATCGCGGTTAATCCTAAACGCCAAGATTTATTAGCAACGTTGCAAAAAGTTCCGGGCTTACCTATCTTTACAATTGAAGAACTTCAACAAAGGGCAAGCAAAATCGTTGGTCAACCAAAACCGATCGAGTACACGGATCGGACCGTGGCTTTGATCGAATATCGGGATGGCACATTGATAGATATGGTGAAACAAGTTAAAGATTAATTATTACGATGGAACGAATTATTAACTTTTACTCGTTTGCGAGTCTAAGTCTAAAAATTCGTTCTTTTATTATTTGAAGCGTGAGGGGTAGGATGATGGAGAATATTTTTAAAACAGGTATCGCACAGTCGCTAACTGACGTGATGAATAGCCGTGATATGCGCAACCAATTACAAAATGAACTAATTCAGCGTTATCCAACGGCAACAGTGCTGGCAATTAAGCTAAATATTCCTGGACCAATCAAAAATAATCAATATTTGATTGATTTATTTAGACAAGGCTATCGAGAATTTAGAAAGCAATTAAGCGATAACGCAGTGCAAGTGATTACTGAAATTGATTGGACACGGGATACTGGCCGCGAATCAATTCTAGTAGTTGATTCAGGAGCACTAGCTTTAAAACAAATCGCAATCGAGTTTGAAGATAACACGAACTTTGGTCGTTTATTCGATATTGATGTGTTGAGTTTAAGCGTAGGTCATTTATCGCGTGCGGATTTAAATCTGCCTGTAAGATGCTGCTTAATTTGTTCGCGACCAGCGAAGGAATGCGCGCGCTCACGCCAGCACAGTATTGAGGAGCTCCAAAATAAAATTTCAGCGATCTATGTCGCTTATAGGTGATTTTATAATGACAAATGAGGTAAGAGCTAAAAAAAATGTCCATAATGCGCTTAAGTCACTTTTATATGAGGTTTCGGTTACACCTAAGCCAGGCTTGGTCGATCCGAGCAGTCATGGTGCGCACCCAGATATGACAGTTTTTACGTTTATCGACAGTTCACTTAGCTTGGAGCAGTATTTTTATGAATGTGCAGCGGCGGGCTTTAACTTTACAGGAACCGATTTAACGCAGTTATTTCGTAAACTCAGACCATTAGGGATTCAAGCTGAAAAAGAGATGTTTTTAGCTACAAAAAATATTAATACACATAAAGGTGCTATTTTTTCAGTAGGCATTGCAGTGGCAGCGGTCGGCTATCTTGAGCAAACAAACAAAGCCTTAGATGCATTTCTGATCAGGACTACGATTCGGGATATGTTAGTTGATTTGATTTCAACAGATTTCAATAATTTAACCGATAAAGCTGAAAATGAGTTGACCGCTGGTGAACGCCACTTTTTAAAGTATGGTAAGTCAGGTATCCGTGGAGAAGCACAGGCTGGCTTTCCGGTGGTCTTTGAGCACGCTTTGCCTTTTTTTAAAGCAAGCTCAGGTCCAATTAATGAGCGTTTACTAGATACATTGATGATTATTGCCAGAAATTCTGAGGACTCTAATCTAATCAAGCGAGCAGGAAATTTAGCCATTTTAGATTGGTTACATGAGCAGATTGATTGCTTTTTTGACTTAGGCGGAAGCCAAACTAGTGCTGGTAAGGCGTTTCTTAGACAATTAGATGTCATTTTTTCGGAAAAGCAGCTCAGTCTGGGCGGCTCAGCTGATTTGCTAATTTTGACCGTTTTCTTGTCACTAACGCTAAGCACTGCTAACCAATAAAATGTACTTACGCGTACAGCAGTTCTAGATAATAAATTTATCGATCAGTAGGAGGTGTTTCAACATCGAATTCCTATCTAAATTATTTTCAATCATTGTGTTGAACTTAATATTAAGTGGTGATAACGCAGTTGTTATTGCGTTAGCAACTAGAAAATTAGGGTCTAATAAACGTAATCAGGCTATTATTATTGGAACAGCAGGCGCAGTTATTTTACGGATAATTTTAATGTTGGTTGCTATTCAGTTATTAGCCATTCCTTTGGTCAAAGTGGTAGGCAGCGTATTGCTATTTTATATTGCTTATGATTTAGTGAAACCTAATTCTGATACAGAAATCGATAAGGTTAAAAGTGGGAATACATACGCGTGGTGCTAGTTCGTCATAAAATCAAAAAAGCCTAAATTGTATACCAATATCGTCAATTCAATCTTTAATTGAAAACCAAATAGACTACGGGTGAGATTGGTTTCAATCCCAAATTGCTGGGCTAAAATTGAAAAGCGTGACTCTATTGTCCGCCGTAACGCCTTGAGTTGACGCTTATTATGCTATTTAGCACCTTTCATATTAGAACGATAAGGCGTCCATAAGTTATAGCCTAGGGCCCTAAAACTGGTCTTGAGTTTTTTCCCAACATAACCAACATCGGCCAAAATATTGGGACAAGGACAACCGCTAATTAGCTCAGGCGCTACCTTAGCATCATGAACTGAGGCTGCCGTGATCACATAATTCAGAATATAGCCATTAGCCGTGACGACCATGTGGGTTTTAAACCCATAAAATGGCATTTTCTTGGTGGCATTATAGCCAATGTTGGCCTTCCCAGCAAAAATTCTAACTCTGAAATTACGAACTTTGGCACATAGTGGGTTGGGTAAACTGTCGATAATCGCTAGGTCGCCCGAATGAGCATAATCCTTAGTGATACCTGAGCGAATGGTATTGACTACTGCCAGTAATTGTTGCGCGCGGCGGTTGAAACGTGAACGTGATACCACCATTTGCCGCGGCATAAGCGCTGCCATCAGATAATAGAAGCGGCGTTGCGATTGAATTCCCAGTGTGACTTGTAAGCACAGTAAAGCTAAAAGTTTAATATCAGTAATTTTAGTATGTTCAACGTTGCGCCGCTCAATGACGCTACGCGGACAATAACGCTGATAAAGCAATGAACATAACTGGTAAAAGTAATGGAAACTAACTTGTAATTCGTGACGATTTTGCTTAAACTTGAGGTGGTTCAACACAGTTATTACTCCTTTTAAGTTTTGTCACTTATGAGTCTAACTGGGTTGGACTTTTTTGTTAAATTTCTAAATGTTACAAACTAGCACCACACGTGGAATACATTTTTAGCAGCAGTATGGACGATTATTATCGCTGATTTAGTGATGAGTTTGGATAATGTATTAGCGATTGCAGGGGCTGCTGATGGAAGTACATTACTGGCTGTTATTGGAATCATGATCAGTATTCCAATTGTGGTTTTTGCTAGTCAGTTTATTGTGATACTAATGAACCGTTTCCCTATATTAATCTGGATTGGGGCACTGTTGGTCGCCTATACTGCTGGATCGATGATCATTGAGGATAGATTAGCAGCCCAATGGTTGAATAATCATATTGCCGGAATCAGTCATACGCATCTGATTCCCATATTGGCCTGTGGCTTGTTGATTGTGGTTAGCTTAGTAAATAAAGCTACAAAGCAACAACATGCAAAAAACTAATCAAGTAGCTGATTTTAGATGCTTACAATACAGTTGGATAGCTTCCCTGATATAAATACAGCGGTGTGAATAATTGAATATAATAAAAGACACCTGTTTAAAGTGAGTCTCTGAAAATTGAATAGTCTAATTTCAGTGAATCATTTCACAACAGGTGCTTTTACTTAGTATGCTACTATGGAAAATTATTAACTTAATGAGTAGAAAATAAGTTAGCTAAAATTATTTTTAATTAGCTGATAAATTCGCTTACAGGTAGTTTTATAACTGCTTTCTTTACAGACACCTGTTTGTGGACATTTAGGCAGGCCTCATGTGCGTCATCTGGAGTTAGGAGTAGATAGTCACCTGTTTGAAGGAGTACATTAGTCGTTTTTCCTGTATATTTTTCATAATAAAGTGCATCTTTTTCAGCTAGCGCGTTTGTTTTAACGGTAAGATTTTTTCGCGCGTTTTATAATCAAGTTAGCCAATTAGATCCAGCTAATTGAAAAAATAAAAAACACCAAGACAAATCTCTGTTATCATTGATGTTCCAACACAAAAATGAAAGAGGTTATTGTCTTGATGCAAGAACAGAATACCACAGTCCGAGAAAAAGGTCACCACCTAACTTCATTTGAGCGCGGCAGAATCGCCACGCTACACAGCCAAGGATACTCTAACCGCGCAATTGCTAGAGTTATCGGCGTTTGTCATCAAACAATCAGTAATGAACTACGCCGTGGTGAGATCGACCAAGTTAAAAAAGTGAACGGTCAACGGCAATATCACCGCGAGTACTCGCCAGAAGCGGCACAGGCCAAATACGAAGCTAACCGAATGTCCTGTCATCGACCTTTGAAACTCGCTGGTGTCGCTGACTTTATCCACTACTTTACGGCCCATTTGCACCAAGACGGTTGGTCGCCTGATGCCGCGGTGGGCCGTGCTAAACTTGAAGGCTTATATCAACCTGAGGAGATGGTTTCGACCAAGACGTTATACCACTATATCGATGCGCAACTACTTGAAGTCCGTAATCTTGATCTGCTCGAAAAAAACCGGCGCCGCACCAAACACCACCATTCACCCAAGCATAAGCGTCTGGCCGGACGAAGTATCGAAGAGCGACCTAAAAGTATTGATCAGCGCCAAGAGTTCGGTCACTTTGAGTTGGATACCGTAGTCGGTAAACGTAACGGCCAAGAAAGTGTTATTCTAACGCTGATCGAGCGCCAATCTCGCTGTCAGATCCTGCGTTTGATTGATGGCCGTGACACCGATTCAGTCAACTACGAACTGGCTAAGATCTGCCAAGAATACGGGCACATCATGAAGTCCGTTACCGCTGACAACGGGGCAGAGTTCGCAGCGGCGGGGACGGTGCTTGACGGCGTTGCCGACCTTTATTATGCCCACCCTTACCGCTCTTCAGAACGAGGCACAAATGAGGCGCATAATCGAATGATCCGTCGTGATGTGCCTAAGGGCCTGTCCATGGATACTTTAGGCCCTAGTGATATCCAAGCAGTGGAAGCCAAGCTAAACAACTTACCACGCCGGCAGTCAGGTTACCAAACCCCAAAAGAGCTTTTCTCCGCTGCCGCTGGCTAAAGATTGAATCTTTAAAATATGAATATCAATGAAAATACTGTCTTGCCGGGATTTATTGCGTGGCTAATTTGTTCTTGCAATTTGGGTAAACTTAAATTTTACAATCTACCAAAAGTAAAAATAATATTGATGTGCTGGTACGTCATGAGGTGACCGCAATTGATCCAGCAACTAAATCGGTAACTGTTAAAAATTTGACTACTGCGATAATCCCTTTGTGGTTGTCAGATGAAATACAATAATTCATCTGATGATTATGGAGGGATTTTTGTATGTCCAGATCTAAGTTCACAGTTCTCGAGAAGCTCAATTTAATTGAAGATTATCAGCAGTCGGGGCTCCCTAGGGCTACTTATGAAAGGCGGCATGGAATCGGTAAAGATACACTTAGAAGTTGGTTGATACGTTATCAAAGAGATGGTCTAGAAGGCCTGCAAGAAGCAAAGAAGAATATTCACTATAGTAAGGAGTTGAAGCATACAGTTGTCTTTGCGTACTTAAATGGAGAAGGTACATTTGGTGAGTTGGCGGACAGATATGGTCTGCGTAACGCTACCCAAGCACAAAACTGGGTTACCAAGTATAATGAGGACAAACCTTTGACGGCATCGCCGTCCAGAAAGCGGGTCCCCACTATGCCTAAGAAGACAACTTTCGAAGAACGAATTGAAATCGTTGAGTACGTAGTCAAACATAAACATTCATACGCTGAGGCCGCAGAGCACTTTCAAGTCTCCTATCAGCAAGCACGATCTTGGGTGCTTAAGGCCAAGAACGGTGGTTATGAGGCCCTCGTCGATAACCGTGGTCATCACAGGGACGAGTCTGAATTGACTGATCTCGATAAGGCAAATCTTCGCATCCGCCAGCTGGAAGCTGAGCTTAAAGATAAAGAATTGGTGGAACAATTCGCAAAAAAATTGCTGGAACTTCAGCGCAAGGGGTGAATAAACAGCATCAACTGGCCTACGTCGCAATCAAAGAGGTCAGTCAAGGCAAGCGCGGTGCGCTTACCAAGTTATTAGCCGTTGTCGGCGTAAGCCGGCAGGCTTACTACAAAGGCTTAAAGCGTGAAGAAACAGCTTGGGAAGTTCGTGATCGTCAACTCAAGGAACGGATACAATACTGGTTTGATTTCCATCATCAGGGCATCGGTGCTGGGAATCTCTTAGTGAATCTACAGCATGATGAATCGATTACGTTTGAAGTGACCTATAAAATGGTTCGGCGTGTGATGCGAGAGCTTGGACTGAGGTGTCAGATTCGAGTCAAGAAACACAGTCGTCAAAAAGCTAGTGAGCAGTACGTCCAAGACAATGTCTTAAACCAAAATTTTGATACGGACGCGCCTAACAAAGTTTGGTTGTCTGACTCGACTGAATTGAGATTCGGCCCGAATGGTGAATACAAAATTCGACTGAGTGGCGTTCTTGATCTCTATGGACGCCTTCTCTTGGCACACAACCTCAGCATTACCGAAACCTCAGCTGCGGAAATCGAAGTGTTCCAACGTGCATTTGATCGTGTTGGAGACGTTCATCCATTGATTCATACGGATCGCGGCTCAGCTTATACATCTGGTGCCTTCAACAACTTTCTAGGCCGTTACGATGTGATACGCAGTATGTCTCGTCCAGGTACACCATACGATAACGCGCCGATGGAACGTTGGTGGAATGAGTTTAAATTGCGTTGGATGGAGCGTCATCCGATGCCTAAGACCCTTCAAGAACTCGAGAAGCTGGTTGAAGAAGGTATTGAATACTTTAATCACCACAACCGTTCGGCACAAAGAAACGGCCTCACTCCAGATGAATACTGGAATGAAGCCGCTTAGAAACAGATTCAATTCCCGAATTGTCAAATCAAGTGCAACACTTGCTAAACTTCACTTATAAGTGGTCTAGGTGGTGGTCATGCGAGTAGCTGCTCAGCCATGAATTCATTGGCTGATTTATAACCAAATAGTTTACGTGGCCGTTGGTTAAGTGCCGCGGTCGCTTGCTTAATATGATCATCACTGAAATGGGTAATTGATTGACCTTTAGGGATAAATTCTCTTAGTAGCCCATTAAGCTGTTCGTTACTGCCCCGTTCTGACGGCGTATAAGGATGAGCAAAATATAGGTTGGTCCCAGTGACCTCACTCAGCGCAGAAAATTCTGCACCATTATCAAAAGTGAGTGACTTAACCACCTCAGCATCAAGTTTATTCACAAACTGTTGAACTGCAGCCTTACAGGTTTCAGCCTGATAGTTGGGGATTCTGATCACGACTTCGTAGCGCGTCATTCGTTCAGTTAGGGTGAGCAGTGCCGGTTGATCGCTGGTTCGCTTGCCTTTGACTAAATCACCTTCCCAATGACCAAATTCAGAACGATCATTAGCCGCTACTGGTCGCTGTTCAATTGAAGTCCCCAAGATCTTTTTATTTTGGCGTACACGACCCGTACGGTGCTTTTGGTGACGTTTGACCTGTTGTGGTAAATCGATATTGGCGACAGCTAGTAACCCACGATCAATGTAACGATAAACAGTGGGTGTTGCGGGGCAATATTCAGCTGGATGGTGACGTTTATAAGCACCGACAAAGCTATCTACACTGTGCACCCGGAACTTAGCTTTAAGCGCAGTGGTCAATTGGTTAAAGAATTCCGGATTATGTTCGAGTAGACTTTTGCGATGGCAATTTAAACGGCGTTGTTCGTATTGAATTTGACCGCTATCGGCAAAATAACGCTGGGTATAAACGCCATAACTGGACATTTGCGTCACGGTGCCGCGCTTGATTTCACGGCTGATCGTGCTGGGATCGCGGGCTAATCTTTTAGCAATCGCCCTGATCGAATAATGATCTTCATAAAGACTCTGGATTTGGCCACGCTCCTCACTTGATAGTTGCTTATAAGATTTTTTGATGGTATCTTTAGATTGGGTCATGAAGTCCGTCCTAACTTATTGGTTTTGTCACTTATAAGTTTAAGGCTTCATGGCCTTTTTGGTCTAGTTATTTTGGTGTTGCACTTACATTGTAAATCCGGCAAACAGATTCAATTTTTTATTATTTCATCTGTCAACTTGACAGGGCCTAGTGCAACCAAAGCAAGTTTGATGGGACCATTTTCTGGGATTGGCGATACCTTATTCTGGGGAATTCTACGGGTAGTTGCTGCAGGAATTGCTATGACATTTGGAACACAAGGCAATATTTTAGCACCAATCGTCTTCCTAATTGTTTATAATGTACCATCATTTTGGTGCCGGTGGGAGCTGACAAAGTTAGGCTATTCTTTAGGCTCTCATTATATTGAGGATATGTATGAATCAGGCATGATGGATATACTTACAAAAGCGGCCAGTGTTTTGGGATTAATTATGTTGGGAGGGATGACAGGTAATTTAGTGACATTTAAATCAAAAATGATTTTCCATCTTGGTGGTGGTCAAACATTACAATTACAATCAATTTTAGATCAGATTTTTAAGGGAATTATACCTTTATCGTTGACACTAGGATGTTTCTATCTATTATCAAAAAAGAATGTAAGTTTTACAGTATTAATGATTGGTGTTATCGTTCTTAGCTTAGTATTGGCTTTCTTCGGCATTGCGTAAATTATTGAAGTTATAGTTAAAATAATGCTATTTAAATTTGAATGCTTAAAATGTAAGTTAGAGTTGTAATTGGTCATAAAGGATGATGTTGAAATTAGGTGTTATTGGAACTAATTGGATTACAGAACAATTTATCCAAGCGACAAAAATAACAGGAAAGTATCAGTTGAATACTGTATATTCAAGGAGTAAGAATAAGGCACAAACAATAGCAAATAAATACCATGCTAAAGAAATTTTTACTAATTTGGAATCCTTTTTTTCTAAAGGAGATTTTGAAATTGTCTGTATTGCCTCACCAAATAGTTTACATTTTAAACAAGCTAAATCAGCTATAGCTGCCGGAAAACACATTATTGTTGAAAAGCCAGCTTTTTCTAGCCCTAGCGAAATGTTGGTCATAAATAATTTATTATTAAAGAATACAGGACTGTTTTTCTTTGAGGCGGCACGTCGTATTTATGAACCTAATTTTAAAGCCGTTCAAGCGGCAGTTACTCAGTTAGATAAATTGCAAGGTGTTACTTTGACATATATGAAATATTCCACTCGATATGATCAAGTGCTTGCTGGCGGTGAACCAAATATTTTTCCCTTAAGTTTTCTGGTGGTGCCCTACAGGATTTAGGTGTATACGATGCTATATCATGGTTTGAAGTGCCAGAGATGGTGTATTATTATACGACATTTTTATCAATTGGTATTGATGGTAAGGGGATAGCTATTCTACGATATAAAGATTTTGATGTAACATTAATGATTGGGAAAACTGCTGCTACTTATCTACAGTCAGAAATCTATGGCTTACATGAAACTATCAGAATAGGTGAAAGTGCCGCTGACATTCATGAAATCAAACTATACAATCGTGATGAAGTGACCTTACTAAGTATGCTACCAACAAATAATCCAATGTTATATGAAGCGCAGGCTTTTAGCAGAATGATTGAAATGAATGATCATATTACTGCAGAAAAGTATTTATATTTGAGTAAACAACTAAACCGTGAAAGTTCAAAACCCAGCTAAACCCTGATTGCACTAAGTTATTTTAGCCCAAAATTAAACACAAGCAGCTCCTTGAAGTATACTTGAGTCGTCTAAACCACGATACAAAGGAGTGCTTGTGCTATGGCTAGTATACCGCAAAATAAAATTGAAAAATCAAGTTTTAAAATAATTACCCAATTTTGTGCCTTGGCGCACCTACCAGCTTTGGTCCGCTTGCTCAATGATCACCGCCATTCTAACGTTTCACTAACTGCAATCTTGATTTGGTTACTCAAGGTTATTTTCCAGCGGCGGACACTTTACCGAGCAGAAGCACCAGGCATGTGTACCAAACGCACGGTCTACAATATCTTGAATGACGGTCGGATCAATTGGCAACGGCTTAGTTGTTTATTGGCACAACGGGTGATTACTGGCCTAGCACAGTGGCTCGACGCCCGCAAAAGTGGTGCGCTGATCATTGATGACACCCTGATCTCACGACTGAATGCGAAACAAACCGAGCTTTTAGCCAACACCTTCGATCATGATCGGCAACGCTACTTAAAAGGTTACCGTGGTTTGACCTTGGCTTGGAGTAACGGCCAGCTCGTGTTGCCAGTCACGACGGCAGTTTTGTCGTCACAGAAAGCACGTAATCGGGTGGGCACACCAGCTAAAACTTTAGATCAACGCACCTTAGCCGGACAACGGCGGGCCCAAGCGATGCGGCCAATGCCAGCGGTCGCACTAGAACTGATCAAGCAAGCGCGGGCAAATGGGCTCAAAGCTAAATATGTGCTATTCGATAGTTGGTTTACCTCGCCTAAAATGTTTGCGGCGTTAAACGACCAAAAGTTGATCGGTATTGGCATGCTTAAACGGACCAAGAAGATCTATTACCGCTATCGTGGCCGCCAATACACCGTCAAAACGCTCTATCAGTACTTACGTCAGTCGCATCGTCAACCACGAGCCGACTATTTATATAGTTGCGTGGTTCAGGCCGCTACCGCAAAGTTACCGTTACGCTTAGTTTTTGTCGCTAAACGCCATTGCGCCAACGACTACCTGGTGTTAGCGACCACAAAAACCAATCTGACCCCGGCAGCGATCATTCAACTTTATAGTCGCCGTTGGCAGATTGAGAACTATTTTAAGGCCGCCAAACAATATTTACGCCTTGATCAGACTCAGATCCAGGATTATGACGGGCTTTGTGCGCATATGGCTGTGACCATGATGACCTATGATCTGTTGGCTTGGCAACAGCGGCGCCAACCAGGCGACCCAACGATTGGCGATATTTTCTATCAATTGGATACCTTACTGCCGATCATTGATCTGGCGACTGCAATCGGCCAGTTACTAGGTGAGTTGACTAACCTAAAGGTGACTAAATCACCTGCAAAAATGACTGCGCAGATCAAGACACTGATTGACCAATTTTTAAATGGCTTATCGATTCAAACTTCGGCGCTGATCACGCTGAGCATGAGCAATAGTTGAAGGTTAATTTTTAGGCTGTAAAGCTTGGTGGACTAAGGGATTACTCGAATTGGAACTTTCACGACTTAGTAAACAAGTAAATCAAGTCTTGTATGATTTACGAAGTTCTGCCGAAATAGAATTTGCTGCAGATATAGACTGCTAATCAAGTATGCAAAACTTATGCTTTTATTTTGTGCTTACCGTAATATGACTTTTATAATTAAACCAGAAACGACATAAGCTCTAAATTCAGAGCTTATGTCGTTTCTGGTTTTAGGACAAAAATTACTTTCCTAGCTTGGGCGGAAGAAAATCATGTTTGTATGGATATGAAATTTACCATAGGATAAACATGTAAGGTAAGTTGTCGAATGGAGGAAGGAAATAACATGAAGGATAAATATGCTAAACTTCTTCTTCAATTACAAAAGAGTAGAGGTGGTATTGGTGGGCAAGCATTGGCAAAAGACTTGAACGTTAGTACAAGAACAATACGAAATTACATTAAAGATTTAAATGAAAACTATTTAACTGAAGGTACGATCACCTCAGACAGCACTAAAGGTTATATTCTAAATGGATCAATTACTAATTTAACAGAAACAGATCAGTTAATTTTTGAACAGCGCGCTTTTTTTATCATTAAGTATTTAATGAGCGAATCTGATGTATCTTATGAAATATTAGCTAATAGATTACATTATTCAGTGCCGACAATTCGTAGCGATATTTATCGTATTCAAAAGATTATTGAATCAGAAAGACGAAACGTAAAACTCGAAGCAATTATTTTTCAAGGTGTATCACTACTTGGCGATGAGTTAGACTGTAGGCTGTTGTTAGATAGCTTTTTCAATCCACAATTATTGAATACTGAACAGTTTTTAATTGATTTTAATTTTTATTTTGATGGTTGGGCAAATATCAGCACTTTACAGCTTTTTAAAAAAATTTGGATATAAAAAGGCACGAATGCCTATTCTTTGCTAAAATGAGTTCGACAAAAAACCACTCAGAAAGAAGGATTCGTGTTGAACTCATTTTATCAAAAATCATCACTTTTAACCACCCTCCACGCCTATTTTTTTGATTTAAAAGCGGCTGGCTTGTCTAAGCCAATGGGCCTTAACTATTTTTGGTTGTGTCTAGCGTTGTTAGTGATCGGTGACCGCCACTCGATCCGCCACTTATTTGAACAATTTCTGGGCCGGGTGACGAAGCATTCTTTGAACACGTTTTATCGGGCTTTGGCAGTGATCGGTGACCACTTGCCACAGTTAGAAGTGCGCAACTTGACGTATTTACTGACCTTGATTCCCACTACTTGTCAGGACTTGCCCTTATTATTGGTTCTGGATGACACGGTCCAACCCAAGTTCGGCCACAAATTTACCGGCGTCAAATATCTATTCGATCACGCCGCACATACGGGTAAGCGGCTCGTCAATGCCCATGATTTCGTTACTTTAGGTCTGATGATCCCAACACAGCGGGACCAAGATGACCAGCCAGTTTATACGTTCTTACCGTTAGCCACGCACCTTTATCAGGCGGAACAGGCGACCAAATACCAGCAAGCGGCGCAAATGATCAAGACGACTTTGAAATCGATCGCCAGCGACCAACAAGTGTTCCTACTGTGTGACAGTTGGTATCCCAAAGCTGAGATCAACCAACTGGTCATGACGCAACCTAATCTAGCTATGATCGCCAATGTGCGTAAAGATACCGCCATGTTTGGCTTACCCAAACGCACCGGTAAGCGCGGCCGGCCGCGGAAATATGGTGACCAGATCCATTTGGGAAATATTGCATTAAATCTTTGTTCGGCCGGAGATCAGATCGGTATAGTGCGGTGTCTGACACGCTTGATGCCCCAGCCAGTTTACATGATCCGCGTACAACGCAAGACGACTTGTCGTCTGTTCATGGCGACGAGCGCGCCCGAAGAATTAGCGGCGATCACAACCGAAACCCTAGCCGTTGATCCGACCCAGCTCACCTATCGGACGCCGGAGACCAGCGCCCCTGCGCCAGCGCTACGAGCGTTGGCCTACTATCAAAAACGTTGGGCGATCGAGACCTATTTTTATGAAATGAAAACATTCTGGCACTTCGGTGATTACGCCGTGCGTTCAGTAGCCAAGATTGAAGCCGATCATCATTTATTGAATACGGCGTATACCTTGATGATCGTATTGCCATTGACCCAACCTAGTTTAGCTTTTTTGGTAACCAAAAGTTTGCGTGAACGCAAACTCTGGTTAAGTCGGCAAATTCAAGCGGCGCTGTTTTTGGCTAGTTTAGCGCGGCAAGTGCAAAGGCGGTTAAAAACAACACCGGCCAAAGTGGTGATTCAGTGGTTGGCTTCTTGTTGGTCGGGGGTCAGTGAAAAGCTGTAAAGTGCTGGCAAATATAGGATCCATTAAAAAATTATGTTCTTATATTTATCGAGAATTAAAGCGTAACAATATCAAATGTGATGTTAAATTATTACGTTCCGTATTAACTTATTTAGTAATTTCAGTTTATCGTAACGAGCATGATCATTTTTTGAATAATACTGTAACAAGTACTATGAATATCAATAAATCGGTGTATGTCTTAGCAGAAGCGTTATTTCATCAAACCGTTAGTCTTATTAGTGAGAATACACTAGTTGTGACTAAAAAAATTGAAAATTTTTATTGGTTTTTGATTAGTCAGGAGTTTAGCAGTACTATCGGTCAGCAGTATTATTCAATCAATTCGGAAATTTTGGATTGGGTTAAGGAAGCATTATCTCAAACGAATAAAATTCATCAGATTGATTTTACAAACGATCAAAAATTATTGACGGATCTGGCATTGCATATTTCGCGTGATATTTTACCATTAAAATTTAATTTCTTTATTGAAAATTCTTATCTCCATCATATTAAGACTGATTATGTTGTTGCCTATCAATATGCAGTGACTTTTACGGAATGTTTAAAGCAAGGAGCAGAAATCACATTACCAGAAAATGAAATCGGTTACTTAGCGCTGCATTTTGCTGCCTATATTGAACGTCATAAGCAGCGGGATATAGATGTAGCAATTATATATGGCGCACATGCGGTATCGGCGAAATTACTAGCTCATCGAATTGAGGAATTATTTTCTAATTTAAATGTTAAGCGAATTGTGCATATTTCAAATATAAAAAAAGTACAAGATATTGATTTTATTATTGCAAGTGATCGAATTGTTGTTGAAACAGAGATTCCATTTGTTTTGGTCAATGATTTGTTAACTAAAAATGATGTGAAGAAAATTAACTTACAAATTAATCAGCTAGTTTTATCCAATGTGTTAAAAAATAGCGTTTTAGTTCATGGACAATTTTCTAATAAAACAGAAGTTATTAAGCAACTTCTAGTTCAGTTAAAGCAACCAGAAATGTTGGACAATGTCATGGAGCGAGAACGGCTCTCTTCAACTGATGTTGGAACATTCACAGCTTTACCGCATCCATTGATTATGAAGACGGATTGCCCGTTCTCTATGGGAATCGCTGTTCTAGATAAGCCGATTCAATGGGGTGAACGTGAAGTGAGTTTAGTCATTTTACCACTACCAAACTCAAACAATCATTTAGAGTATGAACGAGTATTCGGTATTTTACAGAAGATCATTGTTAATGAAGATAATTTAGCTCAGTTAAAGCGTTTACAAGTACCAACTGATTTTATGAAATTAATTTTATAATGGAAATGAGGCGAATTATAAATGGAGATTTCTGAAGTATTAAGTCAAGATAATATTCAACTTGATTTACAGGGGGCAGGTAAGGATGATGTAATACGATCATTGGCTACATTACTCTATCAAAATGGTAGTATTAGTGATTTAGAGGGATATATTAAGGATGTTTGGAAAAGAGAAAAAGAGATTTCAACCGCTGTGGGTAATGGTATTGCGATACCTCATGCAAAGAGTAAGTATGTTAAGAAAACGGCAATTGCATTTGGTCGCTCATTAAGTGGCATTCAATATGGTGAAGAAAAATGTCAATTATTTTTCTTGATTGCTGCCGGTGAAAATGCGTCAAATGAGCATTTAAAGGCACTGTCAAAATTATCTGGTTTTTTGATGGACGATATCTTTCGTGCACATTTAATATTAGCACAAAGCAATGCTGAAGTTCTTGATTTAGTTAATGAAAAAGAAGTAGATGAAAAAACTGATTCATCTGATGTAATTGCAAAGCCAAATGATAGCCAAAACTTTATAGTTGGTGTGACAGCGTGTACAGCCGGGATAGCCCATACTTATATGTCCGCCAAAGCTCTAGAGGATGCTGGTGAAAAACTTGGTATTAAAGTTAAGATTGAAACAGAAGGATCTAGCGGTACCGAAAATGAATTGACAAGTGATGAAATTAAACAAGCAAGTGGTGTTGTAATTGCCGCTGATCGCACGATTGATATGTCACGCTTTAGTGGAAAGCGTGTGTTACAAACTTCGACTAAAGCCGGTATTAATGATGCTGAAAACTTAATTAGAACTGCAAATTCAGCACCAATTTATCAAGGTAATGATGGTGATAATGCAATAATTGAGCAGCAAACCAGTGCAAAATCTATTGGTTTTGGTATCTATAAACATCTTATGAATGGTGTTTCGTTTATGCTACCTTTTGTGGTTGCCGGTGGTATTTTGATTGCAATATCGTTTATGTTTGGTACCGGTTCTGCAGATCCTAAAAGTGCAGATTATAATGCACTAGCTGCTTTTTTAAATATGGTTGGTAGCAAAGCCGCATTTGGATTGATGGTACCTATATTTGCTGGTTATGTTGCATATAGTATTGCTGATCGTCCTGGGTTGGCACCTGGTGCAATTAGTGGTATGGTTGCATATTTAGGTGGTTCAGGTTTCTTAGGTGGGGTAGTTGCTGGATTTTTAGCAGGCTACATCATTTTAGGCCTGAAAAAAGTATTCAGTAAATTACCACAATCTCTGCAAGGATTGAATCCGGTACTATTATATCCAGTTTTTGGTACATTGTTTACAACATTAATTATCCAATATTCAATTAATGGTCCGGTTAGTGGGTTCAATAAGGTATTAACTGCTTGGTTAAGTCATATGGGTGGTACTAATGCTGTATTAGTCGGCTTTATTCTGGGTGGTTTATTAGTGAGTGATATGGGTGGTCCGTTAAATAAGATAACGTATGCGTTTGGTATTCAAATGTTAACTACAGGAGTAAACGCGCCAATGGCAGCAATTATGTGTGGGGGGATGATCCCGCCAATTGCACTAGGACTTGCAACCACAATTTTTAGAAATAAATTCACGTCTCAAGAACGTGAAACGGGTAAAGTTGCATATGTTTTAGGTGCTTGCTTTATTACTGAAGGCGTTATCCCATTTGCCGGTGCAGATCCATTAAGAGTTATTCCAGCAAACATAGTGGGTGCAGGAGTTGGCGGTGCATTATCGATGGCCTTTGGAATCACACTTTCAGCCCCACATGGTGGTATCTTTGTCATTCCAATTGCCATCAATAAACCATTATTATATCTTGGATGTATTTTTGCTGGCGCAGCAGTTGAATGTTTGATTGTTGGTTTGACTAAGAAAAGTGTAGCAACTGATGAAGTTAAAGATACAAAATCAGATGCAGTTTCATTATTTTAGATAATCGAAAGGAAGTACTAGTTATGGTATTAGTTTCAGCAAAGGTATTGGTTGATAAAGCTTATCAGAATCATTTTGCAGTAGGTGCTTTTAATGTTGGCAATAGTGAATTTGTTAAAAATATTCTCGCTGTTGCTGAAGATTTAAAATCACCAGTTATTATGCAGATTCACCCATATGAGTATGATTTGATGGGGAGTGATATTGTTAAATATGTACGCGAGGCCGCTATGACTGCCAATGTCCCAGTGGCGATCCATTTAGATCATGGTCGTGATATCAATGATGTTATGCGAGCTTTGCGCGATCAAATGAATTCCGTTATGATTGATACTTCAGGCTTGCCATTTGCCGAAAATTTAGCAACGACTAAGCAGGTCGTTGATTTGGCACATCGAATTGGTGTCGCTGTTGAGGCTGAACTTGGTAGTATTGGTAATCGTAATGCAACAGCTGATAATAATATGGGTCGTGTTTATACTGATCCAAAAAGTGCAAAAGAATTTGTTGATCAAACGGGAGTTGATGATTTAGCAGTTGCCATTGGTACCGTTCATGGACCATATCCGAGTGGTGATAATGACATTAAAATTGACCGGCTTGATGCGCTAAATGAGGTATTACACATGCCTTTAGTACTACATGGTGGTTCTAATAATCCTAATAATAAAATTAAGGAAGCAATCGCGCACGGGATAGCCAAGGTTAATATTTCAACTGATATTAAGATGCCATATTATCATGCAATTAAAGATACTGTTTTAGCAAAACCAGATCAGTATGAGCCTTGGATCATGACACCAGCAGCCGATGAGGTGCAGAAACAAGTTTTACGTGATAAGATGTTGCTTTTTGGCAGTGATGATAAGGCTAAATTGTATTTTAACGATCCAGAAACATTGAAGCCATTATATCCGTATGATAGCGATATTGTGGATGAAATTATTTATGATCAACAGACTGATGAAACATTAGTTGCTCGGTAATATATCAGTGAAAGCTTAAGAAAAAAGTATGAAATTAAAAGGATGAATGTATAAGAGCAAGCGTAAGCAAATTTTTTACTTACGCTTTTTTGTGTTTTCTTGTTAAAAAAAGTGTATTAATAATGATATGATGGAATATACTAAAGCTAAGTAAAGAGAGAAGGCAAACCTTATTTATAAGATAAAGGGTGTGTCTTATCGTGTAATGTGAATATGAGAAAAGCTTTATCATACATCTCATATATTTATGAGGAGCAGCGATATGATTACTAATTCAAAAAAACGAGTTAAGCGCGAAAATCAATTGCGTATAATCAAATTATTACAATGTAAAAAAAAGATGTCCCGTAAGCAAATTGCAAGTATGTTACAGCTGACACCAGCAAGTATAACTCAACTGACTAGTGATATGATCGAAGCTGGTATTTTACAGGAAGTTGGAACAATTGAGGGGCGAAAAACAACTTCTGGTCCCAGAGAGATTCTATTGAATATTAATGAGAATTATAAATATTTATTAGGAATTGATATTGAGATAGATAATGTCTCTTTAGGGCTTGTTACTTTGGCCGGACGATCAATCATCAAACGATCATTTAAATTTAACTTAAAGTCATTAAGTCAAGATTCACTACCTACCTTAGTAAAAAAAGTAAAATCAAGAATATTACAAGTTCTTAATAAAAAGCAACTAGAATTTCGGGATGTTTTATATTGTGGTATTGGTATGGTAGGCAGAGAATATTATTATCAAAGTCGAGGATTAGCAATACCACCAATGTTACATTTGAAAAATGAGCTGATCAAATTATTAAGTAAAGAAATAGCAATACCTATGTACTTAGAAAATAATGTTCGTGCGTTGGCAATAGCAGAGTCTAATTTTCATCAGCATGAAGCGACTTCATTTTTGTTCATTAAAGTAGGCCCAGGTATTGGTAGTGCTATTGTGTTAGATAATCAGCTATATTATGGTGAGCGCGGGCGTGCGGGCGAAATTGGTAGTTCGATTGTAACTTCATTTTATCCAAATAGTAATCAAAAAGAGGATATTTTTTTAGAGGACATTATTTCATTAGATTTTATTAAAGTAGAATTGAGTCAGAAATGGACAAAACAACAGTATCCATTATTGTATGCTAAGACAGCTGGAAAGTTAGATGAAATGACGATAAATGATGTTTATTATGCTTTAGCAAATAAAGAAGCAAATTTAATTGCATTGTATCAAACAAAAATGCATATTTTAGCAAGCAGAATTATTGATTATACTGATTTACTGGATTTGAAAATGGTTTATTTATTTTTTTCTGGTACTAAATCTAAGTTTTTATTCAATTTGCTCAATAAAGAACTAGAAACTTCTTTTAAACGGACTAATCGGGAAATCAGGCTAAGTAATATTGATAATAATCAAGCTTTTATTGGCGGAGCAGGAGTGGCATATATAAAATCTATAGAAATGCTAGCTAATTTGGATATTGATCTTATTGATTTAAGCTAGTTGAAATAATTGTGTTTTTTTTAACAAAAAGGGTTTACTTTTTCGTATAAAGCGATTACAGTATAGTTGTAATAATTAATTAACTTAATTAACTAATAGGAGGGTTTTACAATGAAGTTTTTCTTAGACAGCGCCAAAATTGATGAGATTCGTGAAGCACGGGATACATTTGGTATTGATGGTATTACGACAAATCCGAAGCATGTGATGGCATCTGGTAAACCATTTTTAACTGTAATTCATGAATTGGCTGAAGAATTTAAAGATAACCCTGACTTTCCAATTTCCGTTGAAATTAATCCGCATTTAACTAAGGCAACCGAAATTATTCCTGCTGCTAAAAAAATATCAGCTATTTCCCAAAACTTTGCAATTAAGATTCCATGCACAGTAGAAGGACTAGCTGCAGCTAGAGAATTAGAAAAAGCTGGTGTTAGGACGAATGTCACATTGGTTTTCTCGCCATCTCAAGCAATTGTTCCTGCAAAAATTGGTGCTAAGTTCGTTTCACCATTTGTCGGCTGGAAAGAGGATAGTGGTGATGACGGTCTTTCTTACGTACGTGATATTGTTCAAATTTATAAGAATTACGATTATAAAACAGAAATTATTGTGGCTGCCGTACGTAATGGGTATCAAATTGCTGAAGCTGCAAAGGCTGGTGCCGACATTGTAACGGCTGGATTATCGGTTTACAAAACTGCATTTGAACATCCGTTTACTAAGCAAGGATTAGGCGTTTTCCAGAATGCTTGGGATAATACAAAAACAGAATAGGGGATACTTATGTTTACAGCATTAAAAAAAGTAAATACGGATTTCCCGTTATTTAACGTTAAGGATGATGAGTTTAAAAAATATGGCCAAATTATAGACGATATTGACTCAGATAGTTTGCTAAAAGTATTAGCTGACAAAACAATTCCGGACGTTGGTAATACCTATGTTGCATCTGATGTAAGCTTGGAAAGTTTACCAATTACAACTACTATTAAAACGAATATTTTTGGTGGCCTACCGATTGAAGTAGGTTATTGTAACGGACACAGCCATCAACTAAATTGTCTTGAGTGGCATAATTCGCCAGAAGTAAATATTGCAACTGAAGATATTGTACTTTTCTTAGGACAGACTCCTAAATTACAGAATGATCATTATGATGTATCGGATATTGAAGCATTCTTTATTCCAGCTGGAACCATGATTGCTATTTATGGAACAACAATGCATTTTGCACCGTGTCGAACTTCTGACAGAGGATTTAAATGTTTAGTTGTATTACTCAAGGATATTAATGCTGATTTACCAGAAAACTTAGCTAAGCCTAAAACACTATTTAAGTATGGTAAATGGTTAATTACTCATCCAGATAATGAAAAGTTTACTTCACAAGGTGCATTTCCTGGAATAATCGGTCAAAATTATGAACTGAAATTAATGTGAGAGGTGGTAATTAAAGTGGCAATTCGCGTATTATATTTACCGGCTGCAAGGTTGACTTTCGATGGTGAACTGGCAAAAAAAGTATTTCAAGAAAGTCAAAAAGTCCTTGCCAGTATTAAGAATGTAGCCCTGACATCACCAGACGGACTTCTAAGTGATCCGGACGATCTGACTAAATTTATTCAGTCTCATGGGACTACTTATGATCTGGTAGTCTTTCAAGATATTACCTTTGTTGATGGTGAATTCATTAATAATACGATTGATTTAGTTGATGCACCGGTTATTATTTGGGGAGTTCGTGAACCAAGCGTTGGTGGTCGATTGCGATTGAATACATTAACTGGGGTTATGAGTACTGCTAATACTTTGCAGACTAATAATCGGCGCTACCTATATTTGATTGGTAATCCGAGTGATGCAGAAACTGTGCAGAAGCTAGAAAAACAAATTGATGTTTTAAATCTAGTACATCGTTTAAAGAGTATGAATATTGGTGTAGTTGGAAAGTATCCAAACGGTTTCTTTTTCTCAGATACCAATAATCAAGTTTTGCATGATACTTTTGGAATCTCAATTAAAAATTATGAATTAAATGATTGGTTTGATGAATCACGTAAGATTAAAGCAGCAGATTATCAGAATGAATTACAATTTGCAGAAAAAAATATTGTTGGTTTAAATAAAACTGACGATACTGTTAAACATTTTGCACAATTCACTACAGTTGCTAAGAAACATATTAATGATGATCAGCTAAATACGATTGCTATGCGTTGCTGGCCAGATTTCTTTGAACAGTTACATGCCGCTCCTTGTGGCGTATTCTCACAATTGACGGATCAAGGTTTTCCGACAGCTTGTGAAGCAGATATTCATGGTTCGCTATCAATGTATATTTTGCAAGAATTAACTCATGGTACCGCACCTTATTTGGGTGATGTAGTCAATTTTATTCCGGAAGATAATTCAATTATTATGTGGCATTGTGGTTTTTCCCCATACTCCTTGGCTAATCAAAAAACTGGAGCTCAAGCAGGTGTTCATCCGAATCGTAAAATTGGTTTAGCGATGGATTTCGGCTTAAAGCCAGGGAAAGTTACTTTATTTAGAGTAAGCTATACACCAAAAGGATATCGTTTCATTATCACTTCTGGTGAGGTGTTGGATAAAGATAATCTATATAATGGGACTTCGGCGCAAATTAAATTAGATCCAGATGTTAATCAATTTCTTGATCAGTCAATTAAAGAAGGCTATGAACCGCATTTTGCTTTAGTATATGGTGATGTGACTGAACAATTAGCGGCAATGGGGCATATATTGAATCTAAATACAATTCAAATTTAGGGGTGCATATTATTATGAAAATTGGCTTTATTGGATTAGGTATTATGGGTGGCGCTATGTCAGCCAATTTAATTAAAAAGAGTAATCGAGATGTTTTTGTGTTTGATTTTGATGAGAGCAAGGTCGCAAAATCAGCCGCGATTGGGGCGCATGCCTGTGCTAGTAGCGCAGAAGTAGTGGAGAATGCTGATGTGATTTTCACTAGTGTTCCAAAAGCAGAACATGTTCGCGCAGTACATGAAAGTGTATACGATGTAATCAGATCGGGACAGATTTTTATTGATATGAGTACAATTGCACCTAAAGATTCGGTAACATTAGGCAAAAAAATTAATGAGTACGGTGCACAATTTCTTGATGTACCAATTGTTAAGTCAAAGCAACAAGCAATCGATGGTACGCTGGGTATTTATGTTGGTGGACCTAAAGAAGCGTATGAAAAAGTGAAGTCGTTACTTGAACTTTTAGGCAGTGATATCGTCTATATGGGTGAAAATGGTAAGGGTATTACTATGAAAATTTTACACAATATGTTAGTCGGTGAAATTCAAAATGGGGTCAATGAAATGATGTTGCTGGCTGAGAAAAATGGAATTGACTGGCAGACTTTTTTGAAAGCGATTTCTATCGGTGGCGCAAATAACTTCTATATTCAGACTAAAGCCGAAGTAATCGGCAAACGGAAATTTGATACTGCTTTTTCAGTAGCTAACATGCGTAAAGATGTTGGTATTGCCGAGGATATGGTAAATGATCAAGGAATTGATTTACCTGGTGTGAAATTAGTGAATGGTATTTATCAGCAGGCGATAGATCGTGATTTAGGAAACCTAGATTTCTCTGCATCATTTAAGGTTGTGGAAAGTAACGCAAAAGCTGCAGAGTAGAGGGGATGAAAAAATGGAGATTAGCAAGCAGGCTAATGTAGTTATCTTTAAAGATGGACGATTAACTTATAATAATCGTGTTATTTTGAGCGGAAATAATGACTCACCGATTCTATTTTTAGGTTCTGGTAAAGAGAATCTTAAAATGTATCGTGGCCATTTTAAGATTAAAGACTATATAGAATCTAGGATTCCACTGGTTATTGATAAAGTTGAGAATCAGAAGGATACAATTATTATTGCTTTCAAAAGCCAGGATACTACGTATATTAAACTTGCCGTTAGTTTAGATGATGAGGGACGATTAATAATTAAACCAATTTTAATGGATGGAAAATGGAATCGACTTTGGTTAAGATTGTATGCCAATCAAGATGAAAGAATTTATGGTTGTGGTGAACAAATGTCCTATTTTAATTTACGGGGCAAACATTTTCCTTTATGGACTTCGGAACCTGGTGTTGGGCGCAACAAGGAAACTCTTACAACTTTCTGGGCAGACGTAAAAGATAAGGCTGGAGGAAATTACTACACAACTAATTATCCTGAACCAACTTTTATTTCAACTCAAAAGTATTACTGCCATACAACTTCATACCAATATGCTGATTTTGATTTTAGGAATACTAATTTTCATGAATTACAATATTGGGGTATCCCAGATCAAGTGATTTTTGAAACAGCAGATAATTATATTGATTTAGTTGCTAAACTAACTAATTTGTTAGGCCGGCAACCTGTATTACCTGAATGGACGGATAATGGGGCTTTATTAGGTGTTCAAGGTGGTTCAAAACGAGTTGAAGAAATTACCCAAAGAATGCTTAAAAAAGGTGTTAAATTAGCGGGAATATGGTGCCAAGACTGGGAAGGTATTAGAATGACAAGTTTTGGTAAACGTCTATTTTGGAATTGGGAATCAAATGAAGAACTGTATCCAAACTTAAAAGAGAAAATAAAAGCTTGGAAAGGTAAAAATTTAAAGTTTCTTGCATATATCAATCCATATGTTGCTAATGATACAGAAATGTATAAAAAAGCGGATACGATGGGATTCTTTGCTAAAAATAAGGCTGGAAATACTTATTTAGTTGATTTTGGTGAGTTCTATTGTGGCGTCGTTGATTTTACAAATCCCCAAGCATTCTCATGGTTCAAAAGTATCATCAAGAAGAACCTTATTGATATTGGAGTTGTTGGTTGGATGGCTGATTTTGGCGAATATCTACCAACCGATATCGTGTTGAATGATGGATCTAATCCAATGGTTGCTCATAATGAATGGCCAATGCTGTGGGCTAAATGTAATTATGAAGCAGTTAAAGAGTCTGGAAAATTAGGCGAAGTTGTTTATTTTATGCGTGCGGGTGCAACGGGAAGTCAAAAGTATTGCACGTTACTCTGGGCAGGGGATCAGAGTGTTAATTGGAGCCTAGATGATGGACTTGCTTCGACAATTCCTGCAGCTTTATCAGCAGGAATGACTGGGAATGGATTAAGTCATAGTGATATAGGTGGATATACTAGTTTGTATGGAAATATTCGCTCCAAAGAGTTATTCATGCGCTGGGCAGAAATGGGGAGTTTTTTACCTTTTATGCGTACACATGAAGGAAATCGCCCGTCCGAAAATTTTCAAGTGTACGATGATGATGAAGCTATAGATCATTTTGCAAAATGCACTAATGTATTTGTTGATTTAACGGAATATCGTCATAAAATTATTGAAGAAAATGCAACTAAGGGAACTCCAGTTCAAAGACCGTTATTTATGCAGTATGAAAAAGATGATGAAGCTTATGAGGTTCAGTATGAGTACTTATTTGGACCAGATGTTTTGGTTGCACCGGTATATGAAGAAGGTAGGACAGATTGGTCTGTCTATCTACCAAATGATGAATGGATTCATCTTTGGAGTGGTAAAGAATATTCTGGTGGAGAAGTGAATATTGATTCACCATTAGGAAGAATTCCAGTATTTTATCGTAAAAAGTCTCGATTTAGCGATTTATTTAAAAGCATAACTAAAAAATATCAATAATTATGTTACGTGTGGTGCTAGTTTGTAACATTTAGAAATTTAACAAAAAAGTCCAACCCAGTTAGACTCATAAGTGACAAAACTTAAAAGGAGTAATAACTGTGTTGAACCACCTCAAGTTTAAGCAAAATCGTCACGAATTACAAGTTAGTTTCCATTACTTTTACCAGTTATGTTCATTGCTTTATCAGCGTTATTGTCCGCGTAGCGTCATTGAGCGGCGCAACGTTGAACATACTAAAATTACTGATATTAAACTTTTAGCTTTACTGTGCTTACAAGTCACACTGGGAATTCAATCGCAACGCCGCTTCTATTATCTGATGGCAGCGTTTATGCCGCGGCAAATGGTGGTATCACGTTCACGTTTCAACCGCCGCGCGCAACAATTACTGGCAGTAGTCAATGCCATTCGCTCAGGTATCACTAAGGATTATGCTCATTCGGGCGACCTAGCGATTATCGACAGTTTACCCAACCCACTATGTGCCAAAGTTCGTAATTTCAGAGTTAGAATTTTTGCTGGGAAGGCCAACATTGGCTATAATGCCACCAAGAAAATGCCATTTTATGGGTTTAAAACCCACATGGTCGTCACGGCTAATGGCTATATTCTGAATTATGTGATCACGGCAGCCTCAGTTCATGATGCTAAGGTAGCGCCTGAGCTAATTAGCGGTTGTCCTTGTCCCAATATTTTGGCCGATGTTGGTTATGTTGGGAAAAAACTCAAGACCAGTTTTAGGGCCCTAGGCTATAACTTATGGACGCCTTATCGTTCTAATATGAAAGGTGCTAAACAGCATAATAAGCGTCAACTCAAGGCGTTACGGCGGACAATAGAGTCACGCTTTTCAATTTTAGCCCAGCAATTTGGGATTGAAACCAATCTCACCCGTAGTCTATTTGGTTTTCAATTAAAGATTGAATTGACGATATTGGTATACAATTTAGGCTTTTTTGATTTTATGACGAACTAGCACCACGCGTAATTATGTTATTTGAAAGTAGGTCGTAATGGATAATATAATAATTTCTATCGCGATTTTTTGTTTGGTTATTATCTGTTCCAATATAATTCAGGGAATTACTGGGTTTGCAGGTACTTTAATAGCAATGCCATTTTTAATTATGTTAGTGGATTTAGAAACTGCCAAGCAGGTTTTAAATCTACTAGGAATTTTGGCAAGTTTGATGATTGTTGTTAAAGACTATAAATTAATAAAAAAAAAGCAACTTCTAATAATTCTATTTTGGATGACAATAGGGCTAATCATAGGAATGATAATTTACAAAATTGCACCTAGAAGAATATTGTTAATTATTTTTCCGCTATTTGTTTTAGCAGTAGGTATTAAAGGTATTTTGAAAAATAATAATGGGACTACGGTTGACTCAAATAATGATAAGACAACAATTATCGATGCCCTTTTGTTATTATTTGCAGGGATCATACACGGTTTATTTGTAGCAGGTGGGCCATTATTAGTTATTTATGCCACAGAAAAAATAATGGAAAAGAATTCTTTTCGTGTGACATTATCTGCAGTTTGGATTTTTCTAAATAGTATTATGTTGATTCAAGCGATTACAGCCAATACTATAACAGTTTCAATATCAAAATATATGTTAATTTCGATTATACCAATGTTTGCTGGTGTAATTATTGGTAATTATCTGCTAACTAAGTTAAGTCAACGATTTTTTATGAAGTTATCATATACACTATTGATTTTGTCAGGTATTAGTTTATTGCTGTAACTCTATTTTATTTACACGCGCGTTTTATAATCAAGTTAGCCAAATACTTTTAGCTAATTGATAAAATAAAAAACACCAAGACAAATCTCTGTTATCATTGATGTTCCTACACAAACAATGAAAGAGGTTATTGTCTTGATGCAAGAACAGAATACCACAGTCAGAAAAAAAGGTCAGCACCTAACTTCGTTTGAACGAGGCAGAATTGCTACGCTGCACAGCCAAGGCTATTCCAATCGTGCAATTGCCAGAGCGCTTAATGTTTGTCATCAAACAATCAATAATGAATTGTGCCGCGGCGAGATCGACCAAGTAAAAAAAGTGAATGGTCAACGCCAATATTACGCTGTATACTCACCAGAAACAGCACAAGCTAAGTACGAAGCTAATCGAGCCCACTGTCATCGGCCTTTGAAACTCGTCGGTGTCGCTGATTTTATCGACTATTTTACGACTCATTTGCGTCAAGATGGTTGGTCGCCTGATGCAGCAGTAGGACGGGCCAAACTTGAAGGCTTATATCAACCTGAGGAGATGGTCTCGACCAAGACGCTATACCACTATATTGATGCCCAGTTACTTGAAGTCCGTAATCTTGATCTACTCGAAAAAACGCGCCACCGTGCTAAACATCATCACTCGATCAAGCACAAGCGTCTGGCCGGACGGAGTATTGATGAACGGCCTAAAAGTATCGACCAGCGCCAAGAGTTCGGCCATTTCGAATTGGACACCGTGGTGGGCAAGCGCAACGGTCAAGAGAGTGTGATCTTAACGCTGATCGAGCGTCAATCCCGCTGCCAAATTCTACGTTTGATCGATGGTCGTGATGCCGATTCAGTCAACTATGAGCTGGCCAAGATCTGTCAAGAATACGGATCAATCATGAAGTCAGTTACTGCCGATAATGGCGCTGAGTTCTCGGAAGTTGGCGCTGTACTTACCGGTGTCGCTGACCTTTATTATGCCCATCCATATCGTTCCTCTGAGCGTGGGACTAACGAAGCGCATAATCGAATGATCCGCCGCGATGTACCCAAGGGTCTATCCATGGATATTTTGGGTCCTCATGATATCCAAGCAGTTGAGTCAAAGCTAAACAATTTACCGCGCCGGCAAACTGGCTATCAAACACCCAAAGAGCTTTTCTCCGCTGCTTCCGCCGGTTAAGTTAAGTCCATAAAATATGAATATTAATGAAAATACTGATTTAATAGGATTTATCGTGTGGCTAATTTGTTCTTGCAATTTGGGTATTTTATTTACATCTCTCATCATGATAATTCTAAAAGTTATGGAAAGGATGAACTTTAATGGATATTAAAGCACAGAATGTTGAGGAGCCAACGGAATTTCCAAAGGTTCTTAGTTTGAAAGAGAAGATTGCCTATGGTGTGGGTGATTTAGGCAATAATTTTCTATTCGATATGGGTCAATTATATTTACTGAAATATTTCACGGATGTTATTGGGCTGCCCGCAGCGGCAGCAGGCGGTGTTTTTGCTATTGCAAAGATATGGGATGCTTTTGCAGATATAACGGTCGGCACTTGGGTGGATAATCGAAAAAAAATTGGAAAACGGGGTAAATTTCGACCGTTTATATTATGGGCATCATTGCCTTTGGCGCTATTGTTGATTGCAAACTTTGCTGTACCAGACTTTTCTATTACAGGTAAACTGATTTGGTCGTATATTACCTATATGATTTTTGGTACTGTTTATAGTATTTCAAATGTGCCGTTTGGATCAATGCAACCGTCAATGACAAAGAATAGCGATGAAAGATCTGAATTGGCCTCTTGGCGTAATATAGGTTCTAATTCAGGTGTTTTAATTGCGACTGTTGCATTTATGCCTATTGTATTAATGTTTCCAACTGAGAAAATTGGTTATACTATTACAGTCGTCTTTTTTGCTATTGCTGGTGTAGCTTGTCAGTTATTTTGTTATAAAAACGTTAAAGAGAATTATCAAGTATTACCTAAGGATCCAGTGGGTGAGAAGCGTAGCATTAGAGAAATATTTTCAGGATATAAAGCAGTATTTAAAAATGGTCCATTATTAATTCTCTGCTTGGCCAATTTATTTACGTTTTCTGCTTACAATGTTAAATTAGCAGTTCAATTCTATTTTGCGCAATATGTATTACATGATATAAAAATTGTTTCCTATATGAGCTTTTTCACAGTTGGTTTTTCAATTTTAGCAGCAGTAGTAATGCCGTCAATTGTGAAAAAAATTGGGAAAAAACATACTTATATTTTAGGAAGCCTTATCTGGCTTATTTCTGATTTAATTGGATTCTTTGTAACTAACTCAGGACTGACATTTGCAATTTTTACAAGCATCTCATATTTTGGTAATGGTATTCTTACTGCTTTGAATTGGGCGCTTATTTCTGATGTTGTGGAATATGGGGAATGGAAAACGCACGTTCGTTCAGAAGGAATTGTTTATTCTTCATATACTTATTTTCGCAAGTTAGCAACGGCCGCTGCTGGTTTTATCCCAGGCGTGATTCTGTCTGTTGTTGGGTATGTTCCTAATCATGAACAAACAGCACAGGCACTACTAGGTATTAGAGGAATTACCTTTATTTATCCTGTTATTGGTGCGGCACTTACAATAATATTAATGTTGTTTTATCCAATTACTGAACAGAAGTATTCTGAAATTATTGCAGAATTGAGAACAAGACACCAAAATGATTGATAAAAAATGAGTATATTCAATTAACTAGGTATAAATTGTCCCTAATGAGGAATGGTAATATGATTAAAACCGATATAGCTACAAATTTAATTAATGAGATTGAACATTTATTAGGCCAGGCAAATGAACTTTGCAACTCAGTAGTCATGAATAATACGCTAATTCAAAGCCGATTAATTCTTCTAAAGTTGCAGGAGCTTATTGTTGATACGGATAATGATCAACTTATGAAGGCGTTTATTGAGTTTTGTGCATCATTTGATAAATACAGTGATGAAGCTTTTATTATTATAAACGAGCCTTTATTTCGTGATTATGATAATTTTAATAATAGATTCAAGGAGTTTATGTCTGCTTCTAAAGAGCTCAGGATATCCTTATAATCTTACTATGGCTGTTGAAGTGAGTATAGCAGTTTAGTCAAAATGAAGGAACCATATGTTGTTTTTAGTGTTAGCCTTGGATATAAAATTAGGATACTAATGAATAAATAGGAGTCCCTTAATTTTAATGTTAAGGGGCTCCTATTATTTTCTGACTATTGATAAAAGTGATAATCACTCAAATTTTATAATGTAATTAATACTTATTTTTAGGATATGCAGGTGCGTAATTCTTAATCTTCGTTTTTCTCCAACGCTTCCCACAAGCCATTAAGATACGTAATACCAAGCGCACGATCATACAATCCATATCCAGGTCGACCATCTTCACCCCAAATATTGGGAGTGTCAAGAAGTTTGTGTAAATGAAAATCCCTTCTCCTGGCAAAATAATGTATTAATCGAAAAGTGATTCTAACGTGTCTTTGACTTGACCAAATCCGCGATGGCTACGATTGAAGTACTTTTCGTTATAGCTTATGACTTGAACTCCAATGAAATTGTCTAAAGATTTTTCGTTTGGAAATTGTTCCTTTGGTTTGGTCTTGCGTTTGATTCTTTTGTTCAGTGATTCTAAGATATTGGTTGAATAAATTGTTGGTCGAATGGCCGGGGGAAAACTCAGGAAAGCTAATAGTTCATTTTCAATGGATTTAAGTTGCTGGATCAGATTGGAATACGATTTCCCCCATGCACCATAAAAATCATTTAAGATCTTGTGTGCTGCAGTTACATCGGTCGCTGAATGCAACTCTTTAAAGTCATTTAAGATCGCCTCACGATCTTTTAAACGCACATGCGAACCAATATTGCGCATAACATGTACTAGGCATCTTTGAAATTTAGCTTTCGGGAAAGCGTGCAATAATGCTGGCTGCAGACCAACCATTCCATCTGCAATGATCAACTGGACTTGTTCTAATCCACGTTTTTTAAGATCTTCTGCCATTTCTGACCAAACTCCTGCATTTTCACTTGGAGCGATTCGATAATCAAGAACTTCTTTGATGCCGACAGATGTAATACCTAAAGCAATATAGACCGCTTCTCTTTGAACTTAATCGCGGCGCAAAGGTAAGTAAGTTGCATCTAAGAAAAGACAAACATAGTTTGCCTTAATAGTTCGTTGATGAAAAGCTTCAATCTGTTTTGTTACCTGAGCAGTGATATTAGAAACAGTAGTAGGTGAATACTAAGAGCCATACATTTTTTCAATCAAATCTGTAATTTCACGGGTCGTAACGCCCTTGGAATAAAGCTGAATGATTGTTGTTGCTAAAGCGTCCTGACGACGAGAATAGGCTGGAAGCAGGTGGTTATGAAAATGGCCTTTACGGTCACGCGGCACAGCAATTTTCAACTTACCATATTCAGAGTCAATTAAACGATAATACTGGCCATTACGAGAATTGCCAGTATTAAAGCCACTGCGGTCATAAGGATCATAACCAAGTAAGGCCGTTAGTTCAGCTTGCAAGATGTGATTAATAGCCGTTTCGAGTTGTTGACGAAAAAGTTCTTTAACATCGCCATTTGACAATAGAGTTTTGGTTAGATTTTTGGTAAACTGATCCATGGGGAATTCCTCCGTTTTGGTTTGATTTGGATGATTTAATCATACGGGGAAGGGATTCCCTTTTCAACAGGACTTTTATTCATTTACACAAACTATTTTATACTCTCGGAAACTAAGGGAGGCAACTTTTTAGCAGAAGCAACATTACCTAAGTGGAAAGAAAACGTCGTATACTTTGTTTTTGTCGTTGCTGTTATTGGTATGCTTTTCCAAGGTAAAATTGGAGATGCTGGTTATGCAATTGCAGGACTCTCAGTGGGCGTTATTCTTGTAATTGGCGTTTTGAACTTTGATGAGATTCGCGATGCAATAGCAGCCCCAATTATTCTGATGTCCGCTGGTGTCATTGGTGTTGCAAATGCTTTAGGTAGTACTGGTTTAACGAAACTGGTCGGTAAAACTGTTGCCGGACTGCTTGGTACTAATATCAGTGCTTTTGCCTTAGTTTTTATTTTCTGTATCCTGACGAGTTTATTAGCAACTCTGACTGGCACTAATATTGGAACTGTTTATGTCTTTGCACCTCTAGTTATTGCTACTTGCCACAGCCTTGGTTTTGATCCTAGGGCGGCTGCTAGTGCAGTAGTTCTTTCTGCATGGTGTGGGCATTTTCTGCCAATCGATGGGATGCCAGCTTTAATTCTTGGTACCGAGAAATATTCGGCTAAAGAGTTCTGGAAATTCACGATCCCACAGTATTTTATACGGTTACTTTTCCTGACGGTTGGGTCACTCTTAGTCTTTCCGGCGTGAGTATTGCGAATGCAAGTGATCGTTACTTATCTTAAGATTAAGGGATACGTTTAAATACGGTGCTTTTCATTATAAATTAGTATTTACAGCGATTCTTTAAAATGTGAAATTTATTTAAATTCGACTACCTACTGGTTGGCAGTTATCATGTTTCTGCCAAATGCTGGTAACTTTCTTAACTTTTAAATCCATTCGCCACCAATTTCACATTTAACTTCAGACTCAGGACAAAACCTGAGTTTTTTGGTATCTGAAAAACATAAATATGTACTGATTAATACAGCTATAAATAGGTAAGCACCCAATAACAGACCGACTATAAATAGCGTATCGGCTGCGGTATGATAGCCTCATCATAAGAAATGGTGAGGTGTTTTTATGCTCAATAAACCGGAAATCGTTCAAGTTAAGCTGGACGACGGTCAACGACAGCCAAGTCCAATATCAAAGGCCTTTCAAATCAAACGTAATGAACATGAAACAATCATTGTTTACAATCATATCAATGGATATATTTTAGACGCCCTAGTCAAGGCGGTGTTCACTGATGCTCATTGATTTACGCCAACTCAAGGGTATTTATTTGATTTGTGGCAAAACTGACTTGCGGCGTGGAATCGATGGTTTAGCCGCTACGATCACTGATCAGTATGAACTTGACCCCTACAGCCGGGCGTTATTTCTTTTTTGCGGTACCCGTAAAGATCGTTTTAAGGCCCTATATTGGGCCGGTGATGGCTTTCTCTTACTTTATAAACGAATCGAAAATGGCCGCCTGCAATGGCCAACCAATCAAAATGAGGTGAAGCGACTACACGCCAAACAATTACAACGTTTATTATCTGGCTGGGGGCTTGAAGCAACCGTGCATCAGACCAACCGACCCAAAAAAGCTAGGCTTAGCTGACTAATCATGGTACACTCAGGACAATCCTAGTGAATGAAGGCGATTCCATGGCAACGACCGTCGAACAACTTAAGCAAGCCCAAGCGCAGAATCGTGAGTTACTCAAAGAAATAAAGGCCTTGACCGCAACTGTCCAAACTTTGACGGAAGAAGTCGCCTTTTTTCAGCGCCAACTTTTTGGCAAGCATTCGGAAAAAATAACTGATCCTAACCAGTTATCCCTATTGGCAGATGACAATGGGGTTTTTACCGACCCAGAGCAAACTGGGAACCAAAGCGAAACGACAGTAACAACAGTCGTCCATAAGCCAAAGCGTAAGCGTTGCGAATCAGTTGATCCCAATCTACCGATCGAGACCACCGTGATCCGCCGCGAGAACTTGAGTTGCGATCATGGTCATCAACTGATACCAGTGGGCAAGCACTTTGTGCGTGAAGTCGTGCATCAAATTCCTGGTCGCCTCTATCGCGAACAGATCTTTGAACAAACGTATAAATGTGCCGCTTGTGAAACGAATGATGGCGTTTCACACTTATATCAGGGGACTGCGCCGCAGGCGCTGATCCCCCATAGTTTAGCGACCTCATCGTTAGTCGCTGAGTTGTTGTACCAAAAATATGCCTTAGGGACACCACTTTATCGTCAAATGAAAGCCTGGCGGCGGGCTGGTTTGATTTTAAGTGAAACGACCATGACGAATTGGGTGATCAAAGCAGCGACGATCGTTCAACCGCTGTATACATTACTGCACGAACAATTATTAACGCAACCTTACCTGCAAGGCGATGAAACACCGTTTCAAGTCTTGCGTGAGGTGGGTAAAACCGCGCAAAGCAAGTCTTATATCTGGATTGCTCGGAGTATTCGCTTAGCTGCGCATCAAGTTGTCTATTATACGTATAGCGACAATCGTGCCGGCAAAACTGCCCAACAACTTTATGGTGATTTTACGGGTGTCCTACAATGTGACGGTTATTCTGGCTATAATCTACTGGGCGCGACGGTGACGCGGGTCGGTTGTTGGGCGCATGTGCGGCGAAAATTCTTCGATGATGCCTGCAAGATCAAGGGGCAACCGACGATAACGCCACCCTTAAAATTGCTTGATCAAATGTTTCACCTAGAACGGGGCTGGCGTGATCTAACACCAACCAAGCGCAAAGAACTGCGCCAGGAACAATTAAAGCCAGTGATCAAGCAATTTTGGCAGTGGTGTGATCAAGCGGTGGCCACCCCGAAATCACGTTTAGGTCGTGCTTTGACCTATGCCCAAAACCAACGGTCTGCACTTGATCGTGTGCTCGATTACGGCGAAATTGATCTAAGCAATAACGCCACCGAACGAAATGTGAAGTCCTTCGTGATCGGACGCAAGAATTGGCTTTTCGCCACCAGTCCCGCAGGGGCACAGGCTAATGCGATTTGGCTGACCTTGATTGAAACTGCGAAGGCTAATGGATTGGATCCACGGCAATATCTCGAATATCTGCTTAATCAATTAGGGCAACTACCCGTTTTTCCAACTGAGGAAGAATTGGCGGTCTATTTGCCATGGCAACAAGTGCCAGACAAAAAGGTTTGGCGTGATCAAGAAGCGTAGACCCTTGGCTAATTTAAAATCAAACAGCGCTACTGATTCGAACCAAAAAGTTTCGGATCAGTGGCGCTGCTTTTGATTACGGTTGTTTATTGGGTGCTTACATAAATAGTCAGTTGTACACGGATTCAGTCACCGCATCCTGCTTAGTTTGTGTTCCATTATGCAAATAAGGGAAAATACCAATTAAAAAATGCGAGCAAAAAAAGATTACAAACAAAATGGAATCGGTGATGACAGCACTCTCATTTACCCCCTTCGGCATAAAATTTTACCCCATTAAGCGAAGAAATTGACCAAGTTCTGCAAAAGAGATTGACCAGCCCTAAGGTACCTCTTGTATAATGTGATAGCGCATACATTGCGTAATTATATTATACAGGAGGTTTTCTATGTCCATTCAGTATCGTAAGATTCTTGAGCTCCATGCTCAAAAGGTCGTACAACGAAATATCGCCGCAGCTACAGGTAATTCACGCCCTAAGATTGCAGAGATCGTCAAACGGGCAAAAGAAGAAGCGTTAGTACCACCGTTCACTGATGAAATGGATGACGAATGGTTCGAAGCGCTACTTTTCCCGCATAAAAAGCGTGAGGCTAAAGGTAGACAACTGCCAGATTTTGAACATATTCATACAGAACTAGCTAAGTCTAATGTGACGTTGTCACTACTACATTATGAATATGAGGCAATTTGCCGTCAAAATAATGTTATTCCCTACGCTTACCGCACATTTTGTCAGTATTATCACGAATATGCACAAAAGTATAAAGCGACTATGCGCATAAAGCGTAAGCCGGGAGAAACTATGGAAGTAGATTGGGCAGGTACAACATTGTCTCTAACTGATTCAGATACAGGAGAAATTGTTAAAGCTTATTTATTTGTCGCCACACTACCGTGTAGCCAATATGGCTACTGTGAGGCTCGCTTGTCAATGAAACAAGAAGATTGGTTAGTTAGTCATATTCACGCTTATAAGTACTTTGGTGGGGTTACGGAAATCCTTGTCCCAGATAATTTAAAAACTGGTGTTACCAGGCACCAAGCTGGAGAAGCTGTGCTTAATTCGACTTACCGCGAATTGGCAAGTCACTATAACACGATTATATTGCCGGCACGTGTCCGAACACCTAAAGATAAGGCCAACGTCGAGGGTAGTGTAAAGATCCTTTCAACTTGGATTATCGCTGCGCTACGTAACGAAAAGTTTTTCACATTAATAGAATTAAATCAGGCTGTTAGGGAAAAATTAGATGAGTTTAATTTGCGACCATTCACCAAGAAATATAAAAAAGGTAACCGTAAAGACGCTTTTATTAGCGAAGAGCAGTTCGCATTACAGCCTCTACCACGGGTACCTTATAAAATGGCAACCTGGAAAACTGCCACTGTACAATTAGATTACCACACTAATGTGGAGAATATGTTTTATTCTGTTCCTTACGAATATATCCAGAATAAAGTTGATATTAAAGTTACGAAAGATCTCGTTGAGATCTTTTACAAAGATAGTCGTATTGCCTCACACAAACGACTTTATGGCAAGCTTGGTCAATTCTCGACTAATCATGATCATCTACCAGAGAACCACCAGTTGTATCTTGATTACACCCCAAAAGAAGCAATTAAGTGGGCCGAAAGTATTGGTGAAGCAACAACGGAAGTCGTTCGTTATTTGCTTAAATCGGCAAAAGTGGAAAAGCAAGCACTGAAAGCAACCCTTCGTTTAAAGAATTTTGGCCGTAAGTACTCCAGTGAAGCGATTGAGCAGGCTTGCCAAGATATTATAAAAATTGCCTCAGCACCAACGGTGCCAGTAATCGAGCGTTTATTACGCAGTAACCAACAACAGGAGCAACCTCACAATGCAAGTGCACAAAACACTTATGGCTTCACGCGTGGCGCAGCCTATTTTGGAATCGAAGGGGAAAAAGATAATGACATCAGATGAAACTAAGCGTAAATTACGAGAAATGCGACTCAACGCTATGGTTGAGATTTTAGAAGTTCAGGAACAGCAACCAGAATACCAACAAATGGATTTTGAAGATAAGTTTGAATTAATTGTCGATGGTGCTTATGCCAGACAGCAATCTAATAAGCTTAGTCGGCTATTACACAGCGCTGATTTTCCGAGTATAGAGCCTGCGTTAGCCGAAATAGATTATTTGCCAGATCGCAAATTGGATCGTAAGCTAATCCAAAAACTAGCAACAGGGAACTACATTCGTGAGCATCATAATATTATTTTGATGGGCGCATCTGGCAATGGTAAAACTTGGCTCGCTAATGCCTTAGGCATAGAAGCATGTCGCCAATTTTATAAGGTGAAGTATGTTCGGCTGCCAGAACTTTTAGACGACTTAGCTGTAGCTAAGCATGAAGCTAATGGAAATTTTCATAAAATATTAGCTCGCTATAAAAAAGTTGATGTTTTAATCATTGACGAATGGTTGTTAACGGAGTTGTCTTTAGAGCAGTCTACCTATGTTTTAGAGCTAGTAGAAAGTCGATTACATCAATCATCAACCATTTATTGTTCACAGTTTGCGCCAGATGGATGGCATAATAAACTAGGTAATCCACAAATAGCCGATGCAATCCTTGATCGCATTATCCATGATGCCTACCCGATTTTAATTCAAGGCGATAAATCAATGCGTGAACGCTATGGATTACGAGGTGACTCTGTATGATTCCAGAAGATGTGCGCAATCGGCTCGCTAGTTACTACTTTCTTAACTCGATAGAAGAAAGCTTTGAAAATAAATTGGTTGATCGGTTAACAATGGCCATGCTTCAAAGCAATGAACAAATTAGTGAGAATGAGCTCGTTGATATTGGTATTAAATTGATCAAAGAATACCTAGAGCAATAACAATGTTTGAACCCACTTTAGTGGGTTCTTTTAGTCGTATGGTCAATTTTCTTCGCATAAGTTGGTCAATTCTTTCGCCGAGTGTGGTCAATTTTTACGCTCACTTGGTTAATTCACGATGCCGCCTTCAATCGGTTACAATTAGGCTGGTTATCGTATTAGAAGTAATTTGTATTGTTTCAGATATTAGTTTTTGAGCGACTGTTGGTAAATTCAAATTTAGGCTAATGAACAACTACGTTTTAGGAAGTAAAGGAGGTCCAGTATCATGCATTGGGGTTTATTTATAACGGCATTATTACCGATAATTTGGTTGATTTTTTCATTAGGCGTTCTTAAGATGGCTGGTAGCAAAGCTTGTACGATTGGACTTGTTTTAACTATTTTACTCGCAATATTTATTTTTAAGATGCCAATTATTGATAGTCTAACGGCGGCGCTGGAAGGTGCAGTGATGGGTATTTGGCCGATCGTTTATATTATTATTGCGGCGGTATTTACCTATAATTTAACCACAGCTAGCGGTAGTATGACGACAATTCGGCAAGGTCTATCGGGAATCACTAGCGATAAACGGTTGTTAGTATTGATCATTGCTTGGGGTTTTGGTGGCTTTTTGGAAGCAATCGCTGGTTTTGGTACGGCGGTGGCGATTCCGGCAAGTATTCTGATTGCTTTTGGGGTCAACCCGATTTTATCGGCCACAATTTGTTTGATCGCTAACACGACGCCGACTGCTTTTGGTGCGATTGGGTTGCCGGTGACTACTTTAGCACAGATCAGTGGGCTGGATGTGCTGCATTTATCTTACTTAGTGACGATTCAGTTGTTACCTTTGATCGTGATCATCCCGTTTGTAATGGTAGCGTTGATCGGTGGTGGTGTCAAAGCGATTCGTGAGGTCTGGGCACCAACGTTAGCTGCTGGTTTGGCCTTTGGTGTTCCGCAAATTTTTGTCGCGCGTTTTCTGGGAGCGGAATTGCCAGCAATCATTGGCTCGATCGTTTGTATCATTGTAACGGTTTGGTTTGCCCGGCGTTATGAGCGGCGCCATCCTAGCGCACAAAAGGCGGCGGTGGAAACGCCAAGTGTTAATAATTTTGTGTTGGCAGCAATGCCGTTTATTTTAGTCTTTGTTTTCGTGATGTTGGCGTCACCGTTAGTGCCGCCACTGAATCATTTTTTGACTGGCATTAAATCCGCACTTACCATTTACACGGGTGCTGGAGCCAATCCGTATGTGTTCAATTGGGTATCAACGCCAGGAACATTGATTATTTTAGCAACGATCATCGGTGGTTTGGTGCAAAAAATGAAGCTGGGACAGATCTTCAAAATTTTAGGTAAAACAGCGGTACAAATGGTGCAGACATTGATCACAGTGTGTGCGATCGTCGCTTTGGCAAAAGTGATGGGTTATAGTGGGATGATTGCAACGATCGCCGCGACTTTGGTAGGTTTATTGGGTGCTTTTTACCCAGTTGTGGCACCATTGATCGGCGCACTGGGCACCTTTGTTACCGGCTCTGATACTTCAGCCAATGTGTTATTCGGTAATTTACAACGGCAAGCGGCAGTGGCACTGCATGATAGCACTTATTGGGTTGTGGCTGCCAATGCGGTAGGGGCAACTGCTGGTAAAATGATTTCACCACAAAGTATTGCTGTGGCTTCGGCAGCAACCAACTTGCAAGGTCAAGAAGGCGAGATTCTCAAACAGAGTATGAAATATTTCTTGGGTTATTTGGTGGTGATTTGTATTTGGATCTTTGTTTCGGGCTTATTTATCCACGCGCTGCATATCTAAGTGTAGTAACACTAAGTCCTATATAGTAGGCGTAATTACTAGGTACCAGGCTGCTAAGTGCTGGTACCTTTTTTATGTGTGGGTAATTCGCGGTGATCACGGCTTTTAAGTTGGTGCAAAAGTTAGTATAATTGTAAACAAATCAAGTGATCAGGTGGAATGAGCATGGAAATAACGGAGAAGGCACCGGCAAAAATTAATTTAAGTTTAGACGCCCTTTTTCAGCATGCCGATGGTGAGCACGAATGGAAAATGGTGATGACCTCAGTCGATTTGGCCGACTATGTTGAACTATCAACGGTAGCGACGCGCCAGATCACAGTGACCACAGATAGTGGCTTCTTACCGGTTGATCAGCGCAATCTTGCTTTTCAGGCGGCCCGTTTATTGCAGAAAAAAGCGGGCGTGACTTACGGCGCACGAATCCACATCCGTAAACAGATTCCAGTCGCTGCTGGGCTAGGTGGTGGCAGCTCGGACGCTGCGGCCGTGTTGCGCGGTTTGAATCGATTATGGCAATTGAATTGGTCACTGGCTGATTTAGCCCACTTAGGCTTAGCGATTGATTCTGATGTGCCTTATTGTGTGTACTCGCAAACGGCGTTGGTGACAGGTCGTGGGGATGAGATCACGTTGTTGCCGAAATTACCGCCATTTTGGGTGGTACTGGCTAAGCCAAGCGCTAGCGTCTCGACACCAAGTATTTTACGGTCAATTTCGTATGATAAGCAACTTTATCATCCACCGATCGATCAAATGGTCGCGGCAATTCACGCCAATGATTATCCGCAGATTTTGGCGAATATGGGCAATACATTAGAGGAGATCACCAGTCAGCGTTATCCGCAGATCAAGCAATTACGCCAACAAATGCAACGTTTTGGTGCGGATGCGGCCCAGATGAGCGGCAGTGGGCCGACGGTTTTTGGTTTATGCGCCAAATATTCGCGGGCGCAACACGTCTTTAATAGTATGAAAGGTTTTTGCCACGAGGTTTATTTAGTTCGTCCGTTGTTAAACGGCCTAGGCTAAAAGCGCTGATTTTATCGGCGCTGCGATTTTTGAAGCCCGATTTAGGCCATATTTAGAATTTAAATCCAAGCTCTTTCCCGTTTTTATCGGCTTTTGACAATAAAAAACGAACTATTTTACTTAAACAGCGATAAATGCTAGTTTTTTTAGGGTAAAGTCTATATAATAGACAAGCGAATGTCTTGAAATGAGGTGGATTAATTGAAAATAAGACGAAGTGAACGATTGATCGACATTACCCGTTATTTATTGGAGCGGCCCCATACATTGGTCCCGCTAACTTATTTTGCTAAGCGTTATGAATCAGCTAAATCCTCGATCAGTGAAGATTTAGGTATTGTACGGCGGACCTTTCAAAGCCGTGGTACTGGTATTTTGGAAACGATCCCAGGTGCTGCTGGTGGTGTCCGTTTTATCCCGACAATCAGTAAGGATGAAGCAACCGAATTTATCGATGAGATGACGACAGAATTATCTGAACAAAGCCGATTATTACCTGGAGGCTACGTTTATTTATCTGATTTATTGGGTCAACCAGATGTATTACGTACCGTGGGCCGCTTGATTGCCACGCAGTACGTGGAACAACAAGTTGATGCGGTAATGACGGTTGCAACCAAAGGGGTACCAATTGCGCAAAGTGTTTCTGCTTATTTAAATGTACCGTTTGTGATCGTGCGGCGTGATTCAAAGATCACTGAAGGTTCAACGGTAAGCGTCAATTATGTTTCCGGATCATCGGAACGGGTAGAAAAAATGGAATTATCCAAACGCAGTTTAAAGCAAGGCTCGCGTGTTCTAGTCGTCGATGACTTTATGAAAGGCGGCGGCACTGTCAACGGGATGAAGAGCTTGATCGAAGAGTTTGAATCTGAATTAGTTGGTGTGACTGTTTTTGCTGAATCAGCGTTTGCTGGTGAACGAGCGATTGCCGACTACACAGCGCTGTTGTCGGTCGATAAAGTCGATAGCCGCGATAAGACGATCCACGTGGCACCGGGTAACTATTTAGCGCGTACTTTCAAATAAGCCGATGCGTGCCTATTTATATCCGATCAAAATCGCCATATTGGTATTTCCGTTCCTGGCTTTAGTAATTACGATTCCGTTTTTGGTTCGCCAATATCGTAAGTATGGTGCGTTAACTGGGTGGCAAGCTTTTGTTTTGTATACATTCGTCTTTTACTTGTTGACGGCGTATTTTTTAGTCATTTTACCGTTGCCACCACGGCATTTAGTTGCTTTATATACATCAGCACACTATAATTTGGACCCCTTTATGTTTGTCCGGGAATTTGTCGATAAAACGGTATTGCAGTGGCAAGTGCCACACACTTATTTGCCAGCGTTGAAGCAGGCTGCATTTGTGCAGCCGACGTTTAATGTGATTTTGACGATTCCATTTGGTGCCTATCTGCGGTATTATTTTGGCCGTCGTTTTCCGCAAGTACTGGCGTTGAGCTTTGCGTTGACTTTATTTTTTGAGACCACACAGTTATCGGGATTATATGGCATTTATCCGCGGCCATACCGGCTATTCGATGTTGATGATTTAATGCTAAATACGCTGGGCGGCGTGATTGGCTATGGACTGGCGCCATTTCTGACTCAGTTATTCCCAACTTCGCGGCAAATGATGGCGGCAGCTTTCGCTAAAGGCCGCCGGGTTAGTTTCAGTCGCCGTTTTGTGGCTTTTGTGGTCGATTGGCTTTGTTTGGCGTTAGTCACGGCAGTAGTCAGCCTGCTTAGTCGCCGGTTACCTTACGATATTACCAGCACACCGGCGATCTGGTATAGTTTGGAAGTGCTCGGCTATTTTGTACTTTTGCCGGGATTGTGGCATGGGACAACCTTAGGAAAACGGTTGGTGAAAATTAAAATTACTGCTGCGCTACCAGTACCATTACATTGGTGGCAGTTGATCTGGCGACAGCTTTTATTGTATGGTGCGGTGGTACCAACGTTTATTTTGCCAGTGATTCTTTTAAATGGCCTGAGTCAGGCACCACGTGCGCAGTTCGATTACTATTTATTAGCGTTACTGGTTGTGGGTGTCGTTTTAGCAGTGTTTTGTCTACATGCGCTGCTGACAATGCTATTTCGGCGTGATCGGTTATTCTACGAACGACTGAGCCACACCAAAGAAGTCAGTACGCTAGATCGTGCACAATAATTTAGCTAACACAGTCTAATTATTGTGTGTGGAAATATTTGTTTAAATTAGCGTCACGAATTAATTTTCGTGGCGTTTTTTCGTCGCGCGATACTTGTCAGTAATTCAGGACTAAGCTATGATTGATGGAGTAAATGCCATCCACTTGCATGATTGGTCTAGAGTGGTTTAAAAACTGTTCAGTGATATGATTTAGAATTGCGGCATATTTTGACCGAGCGTAGCTGCAGCGGAGTGGAAAATAGTTGTTTATTGGCATCACTGCTAATCGATAACTTTAATTTTAGAATAGAGGTAAAAAAATGACAGCAAAATATACGGTGATTTTGGCCGCTGGTCAAGGCACCCGCATGAAATCAAAGTTAGCTAAAGTCTTACATCCAGTTTGTGGTCGGTCAATGGTGGAACATGTTTTAACTCAGGCGGAACAGTTGCACCCCGATCAGATCGTAACGGTCATTGGTCACGGCGCAGATGCCGTCAAAGCTACTTTAGGTCAACGGACAGACTATGCGTTGCAGGCGGAGCAGAATGGTTCCGGCGATGCGGTTTTACGCACTGAGGCGTTGCTAGGCGCTAAAGACGGTATGACCATGGTCGTTAGTGGTGATACACCATTATTGACCGCGAAAACTTTTGAGCAGTTATTTGAATACCATAAAGAAAAAGGCGCTAAAGCCACCGTTTTAACGGCAACGGCTGCTGATCCCGCCGGTTATGGTCGCATCGTGCGCAACGAATTAGGTGTCGTTGAAAAAATCGTTGAGCAAAAGGATGCTAATCGTGAAGAAGCTGCGATCACGGAGATCAATACCGGCGTTTATTGCTTTGATAATCAGGCGTTGTTTGCGGCATTGCACGAAGTCGGTAACGATAATGCGCAAGGTGAATATTATTTAACTGACGTGATCGGTATTTTGAAGGCTAAAGGTGAGATCGTTTCGGCTTACCGGATGAAAGATTTTACGGAATCATTAGGCGTCAACACGCGCGCTGCCTTGGCTCAGGCAACAGTGATCATGCAGCAACGGATCAATGCGGAACATATGGCTAACGGTGTAACGTTGATCGATCCAGCAGCAACTCACATTGATGTTGGCGTTAAGATCGGCGCGGACACCACCATTGAAGCCGGTGTGACCTTGAAAGGCAAGACAGTGATCGGTAGTGATTGCTATATCAGTTCTGGCTCTGCTTTACGGGATGCAACGATCGGCAATAATGTGCGGATCACTAGCTCAACGATCGAAGAATCGATCATGCGTGACCACAGTAATATCGGGCCGATGAGTCATTTGCGGCCTCAATCTGATATCGGCGAATACGTTCATGTCGGTAATTTCTGTGAAGTGAAAAAGGCTAAACTAGGTGCGTACACCAAGATGGGCCACTTATCCTATGTTGGTGACGCCACGTTAGGCGAACATATCAACATTGGTTGTGGCGTTGTGTTTGTCAACTATGATGGTTTGAATAAGCATCATTCAACAGTTGGTAATTGGGCCTTTATCGGTAGTAATGCCAATATTGTTGCGCCGGTTAAGGTTGCGGATCACGCATTCGTTGCCGCTGGTTCAACGATCACAGCAGATGTTGATTTTCACGATATGGCCATTGCCCGTGCGCGTCAGGTCAATAAAGCAGATTATTGGGATAAGTTACCCCACGAACCTGAAAATTAGGCTTTCATGAAAATAGCGTAAGTTTTCGCAGTCACGCTTGATTTGTACGACTAAATTACCTATTATTTATAATGTGGGTTTAACTTAAACGACATTAAATTAAAATGGAGGCTCTCATGTCAGAACATTATTTTGATCCAAAGCTTAAAATCTTTGCTTTGAATTCAAACAAGCCATTGGCGCAAAAAATTGCCGATGAAGTTGGGGTCGAGCTTGGTAAGACCACGGTCGATCGTTTTAGCGATGGTGAAATTCGCATTAACATCGAAGAAAGTATTCGCGGCGATAACGTTTACGTCATTCAATCAACTTCAGCACCAGTTAACGATAATTTAATGGAATTGATGATCATGATCGATGCATTGCGGCGGGCTTCGGCTGCTTCAATCAATATCGTGATCCCTTATTACGGTTATGCACGGCAAGATCGTAAAGCTCGTTCACGGGAACCAATTACCGCTAAATTAGTCGCTAACATGTTAGCAATGGCGGGTGCAACACGGATTTTGGCTTTAGATTTGCATGCAGCTCAGATTCAAGGCTTCTTCGATATTCCAGTGGATCATTTAATGGGCGCACCATTGATCGCAGATTATTTCTTGACGCGTGGTGTTGACGATGATGCTGTTGTTGTTTCACCAGATCATGGTGGGGTAACGCGGGCCCGTAAATTAGCTGAATTCTTAAAAGCACCATTAGCGATTATCGACAAACGGCGGCCTAAAGCTAACGTTGCCGAAGTGATGAACATCATTGGTGACGTTAAAGGCAAGAAGTGTATCTTGATTGACGACATGATTGATACGGCTGGTACGATCACATTAGGCGCACAAGCCTTGATGGATGCCGGTGCTACTGAAGTTTATGCGAGTGCGACCCACGCAGTGCTTTCTGGCCCAGCTATTGAGCGGATCTCCAATTCACCGATCAAACAATTGGTGGTTACTGATTCAATTCAGCTAGCCCCAGACAAATTGATCGATAAAGTGGTACAAATTTCAGTTGGTCCATTGATCGGTGATGCGATCAAACGGATCCATGAAAACAAACCAGTTAGTCCTTTATTCGAAAATAAGTTCCACACAGATACTAAATAATAAATGAACTTAACCTGAGTGTGCTAAGCTAGCGGCAACGTCGCTGGTTTTAGTGCACTCTTTTTAATATCGTGGTCACGTTCCAACTTAACGTGAATCACCTTAGTAGTGGGATACGAAGGAGGGATGCCGATGTGGTGGCTGCTAAGTTTATTCGGTACGGGGTTACTACTTGCTTATTGGCGGCGTTACTTTTGGCTGGCCGGTTATTTGTTAACGCTAGTTGGTGGATTGGTTGGCTGGTATTTGGCTGATGAGTTGGCATTACTGAACTGGTTACTGAAGTTACAAATGATTATGTACGGTTTAGTTAGCGTGGTATTGTGGGGTGTCGGCGGCTGGTTTTGGCGCTTTGCCCACCAACTGCTACGCCGCCGGGGTGAAAGTATGGCTTACCGTGGTTTACAATTAGTGGCGATAATTTTGCTAGTGTTGCCAGTTATCACGCTAGGGTGGCAAACTAAGATGATACAACTACTTTGGTTAAGCGTTGGCTATTTTGCGATTGGATTGGTGGCCTATGTTGTGGGGTCATTGTTATTACTGAGTTATCCACGGCAACGTCAAGTACAGTATCTGATCGTATTGGGGTCAGGTATACGAGCTGATGGCCAGTTGACGGCGACTTTACGCCGTCGCGTGCAACGCGCTGCAAAAATTTATCATGGCGATAAAACACAATATCTCGTAGTTTCTGGTGGTCAAGGGTCGGATGAGCCAATTAGTGAAGCTCAAGCGATGGCGTCTGCTTTGCTCAAATTAAATGTGCCGCACAATGCCATTATTTTAGAAGCCCACGCTACTTCAACGCGAGAAAACTTACAATTTTCGTTAGCCCAGTTGCCGGCTACCGCGACAGTGGGAATGTTGACCAATGATTTTCATCTTTTGCGCGCGGCACTATATGCCCGACGATTAAGGCGACCATTTAGCTATTATGGTGCAACAACGCCACTAACTTATTTGCTACGCGGCGCATTACGTGATTATCTTGCTTTACTAGTCATGACCCGCTGGGCGCAGTTAGTCGGATGGTTAGTGTTACTGGGACTGGAAATTTGGCTATGAAAAAGGCCTACGTGATCAGCGTAGGCCTTAAGTCATTACTTATTTTGTTGTTGGGCTAAAAGGTCGCGGATCTCTTTTAAGTATTCTTCTTCCTTCGTTGGAACTGGTTCTTCAGTAACGGTCTCATGGTGTCCAAGTTCACGGAGCTTGGTAATTCCTTTGAGTAATAAGAAAATCACAAAGGCAATAATAACGAAGTTGATCACGTCATTCAAAAACGAACCAACTTTAAAACGGGCGGTGCCGAGAGTCAAAACGATCCCCGAAAGGTCGACCTTGCCGACGAACAAGGCTAATAATGGATTGATCAGATTGGTGGTCAGTGATTTGACGATCGTGGTAAAGGCGCCGCCAACGATAACGGCAACGGCCAGATCCATTACGTTACCGCGTAATAAAAATTCCCGAAATTCTTTGAGCATGATTATCCCCACTTTCTATAATAATTATAATTATAGCGAAAAGCCGCTAGAAACCCAATTGAAACCGGCTCTTTTTGCAGGTAAACTTGAATTAGCTTGCGCCCAACGCTGAGGTAGGCTAACATAGGCGTATTGTGAACGCATGAAAACGGAGGCAGTATAATGGTAAAAACGTCCATTTATGGATTGAACAAACAGGATTTAATTAATTGGTTTATTGAACATGGCGATAAAAAGTTCCGCGCAACGCAGGCTTGGGATTGGCTATACGTTAAGCGAGTTGCTAGCTTTGCGGAAATGACAAACTTGTCAAAGGCCACCATCGCGTCGTTAGAAGAAAATTTTGATTTCAGTCCGTTAAAACCTTTGGTCGTTCAAGAAGCTAAAGATGGCGAGACAACGAAATATTTATTTGAATTAGAAGATAAATTAATGATCGAAACCGTACTGATGCGTCATGATTATGGATTGTCAGTTTGTGTAACTACACAGGTCGGCTGTAATATCGGCTGCACCTTCTGCGCTAGTGGTTTAGTTAAAAAGCAACGTGATTTAACGGCTGGTGAAATTGTTGCGCAAGTGGTTCAGATCCAGCGTAACTTAGACGAACAAAACAAGGGTGAGCGGGTCAGTCATATTGTCGTCATGGGCATCGGGGAGCCATTCGATAACTTTGACAACGTCATGAAGTTTTTGGAGATCGTCAATGATCAAAAAGGCTTAGAGATTGGTGCTCGCCATATCACAGTTTCGACTAGTGGCTTAGCTAACAAGATCCGTGACTTTGCTGACCGTGATACACAAGTCAACTTGGCAATTTCATTGCATGCACCGAATGATGAATTACGCAGCAAGATCATGCGGATCAATCGGACTTGGAATTTGGAGAAGTTATTCGCTGCGGTGCATTATTATTTAGATAAAACTAACCGCCGAATCACCTTTGAATATATCATGTTGAATGATGTTAATGATCATACCGAAGAAGCGTTGCAATTAGCGGCGTTGCTTAAGGATATTCGCCACTTGGCCTACGTGAACTTGATTCCGTATAATCCAGTAGCCGAGCATGATCAGTATTCACGCAGTCCGAAAAAACATGTAACGGCATTTTATGATACGTTGACGAAACAAGGTATCAATGTGCAAATTCGCCGTGAATTTGGTACTGAAATTGATGCGGCTTGTGGACAACTACGGACTGAAAAAATGAAAGAATTAGATCAATTGAAAAAGTAAGCTAAAAATTAGACAAAGCGACTTATATTCTGCGTTATGCAGAATATAAGTCGCTTTTATTATAAACAATAATTTTAATTTATTTTTAATCTAATATTCATTTTTAGCTAGCTACTTAAGCGCAGTTCGGCTACAATATAGGTAATTTCAAAAGGGGGGTAAGTTCATGGATGAAATTGTGTTTGGTGAACGTGATCCTAAATTGACTTATAAAACCCGTATTGGTGCCTATGTGGTAGTGCCGGATGCAGCGCAAAAACAAATTTTAGTCGTTGAACCACCTAATCATTCGTATTTATTACCAGGTGGTGGTATTGAGCCTGGCGAATCTGATGTTGAAACGATTGTCCGCGAGTTGATCGAAGAAGTTGGTGGTACCATGCAAATTACGGATTATTTAGGCCGCGCTAGCGAATATTTTTACTCGACTTGGCGCAAGCAGGCCTACTATCATCCTGCTCACTTCTATGCGGGTACTGGCTTGATCAAAACGCAGGCACCATTGGAAGGTGATTTTAACCAGATCAAATGGATGCCGCTTGAGGAAGCCGCCGCAGCTTTAAAACGACCGACACATCGGTGGGCTTTGGCTAAATGGCGCCAACAACATCACTGTTAAGGCACTAGTGTTCCATTTAAAATATGACTTTGAAATTCTTGGTAAGTTGCGGCAAATAAGTTGTCGGTAGTTTCCTGACGTAGCATCTCTTTGGGGAAAAAGAAACGTTCGTCGCCGGTCATTTTGCCACTGATCGCGGCAACGATATCACTCAATGCGGATAACTCAATCAAGCTACCATCCGGTTGGCTGATCTCGATTTGCGTTTTTGGATTAGCTGAATGCGGATTATAGGCATCGTAGGGGAGATCGTAACTGTTGTTGATCGCGGTATAGTAGGTTGTATCATAACCAACCGCTGCAATCAATTGGCGCATTTTAGGTAGTAGATTTTGCGTTTTTTCGGTGACACTCACTGATTTTAATGGCCGCCGATTTAAGAAACGACTTGCCAAGTCGCTAAGGATCGGGTCATCGAAATCTTGCCAGTGAATGAAGTAAGTCGTCAGTACGCCATCATCTAATTTTAAATAATCAGCTAAGGTGAAATCGTTCTCCAAAAATGGTAGCAACAGATGAGGCACGGCTTCTGCTGGCAATGCATTTTCTTCATAAAGCGTTTTGACCCGCTGAAGCAAGTGCTGCAAGATGACTTCCATTGAGCGAGAAACGGGATGAAAATAAACTTGTAAATACATCTGAAAACGACTAAGAATGTAGTCTTCAACAGCGTGCATACCGTCCATGGAAAACGCAATACCTTCCTTGTAGGGCTGCATAACACGTAAAATACGAGTCAAATCGAATTTACCATATTCAGTGCCAGTATTGTAGGCATCGCGTAATAAATAATCCATCCGATCAGCGTCGATTTGACTTGAAATCATCTGGACGACCTGTGGATTAGGATAGTCATGGGTGATGACGCTGGCAACTTGTTCGGGAAATTCCGGACTCACACGCCGCAAAACCGCGTTGACTTCAGTTGCTGGATCAGTCAAGATCGCGACGGTCACTTGCTCGTGATTGGTGGCAAAAATATGCTCAAATGTGTGTGAGTAGGGACCATGGCCAATATCATGTAATAACGCGGCACAGAGGGCGACTAAACGTTCATGATCGTCCCACAAGCCATCACCAGGTTGTTGCGTTGGAAAATTACGCTGGAAATTATCACATATTTGGCGGGCAATTTCGTAAACGCCAACTGAGTGGCTAAACCGACTATGTTCAGCGCCGTGAAAGGTAAAAGAAGCAGTGCCCAATTGTTTGATGCGGCGTAAGCGCTGGAATTCTTTTGTATTGATCAAATCAAGGATCACTTGATGTTGTACGTGAATGTAGTTGTGCACAGGATCGCGGAGAACCTTTTCCCGTGGCAATATTTGATTACGATAGTCCATGGTTAACTTCCTTTTGAATTTAAATTGCGAACCGTTGTTTGCTGTTTATTGTTTTATTATACCTTTTCCACTGAAACACTGCAGTAAGTTGTGGATCATCAAATCACTAAGGTACGCAGAAATCAATGGGACTGATATAATAGGGTTATACAAATTGAAAAAAGGTGGCATTAATTATGGATCTTTCAACAAGCTTGCCGATCATGATTCATTTAGAAACGGTTGTACAGCAGGACGGCGAGTCCACCCAGCACATTTTTGATGAACCCGGACAGCTCGTACAAGTGGGGCGCTCGCTATATATTCGCTATAAGGAAACTTCTGAAGATGACGGTACACCGGTGCCAGTAACCATGAAATTAGAAGCGGATGGTGATGTGAAGTTAACTCGTGGCGCTAAGGAAGGCAATCAACGACTGCAATTACATTTTAGTCGCAATACTCGCGTGATTGCCCGCTACCAAACGCCATATGGGGTGATTCCGATTGAAACTGTTACGCCGCGTCTGGATATTCGAATCAAAGAACAACCAGTGTCTGGCGAAATTTATATTGAATATCAATTATTTGGCGGCAATGATCATCTCGGTGATTATCAATTACGACTTGTTTTTACTGCATGATATTGCTTTTTCGAATTTAGCATAGTATGATGTAGGATAGACTGCTGAAAGGACGTGTACCTGTTGGAACTCGACGTTTTTAAAGGACAGAAAAAAAACGAATTATCAATGATCGAAGTGGCGCATGCGATCTTAGAGCAAAAGGGTGATGTAATGCCTTTTGCTGACTTAGTCAATGCCATTCAAAAATATTTGGATGAAAGTGATGAGGAAGTCCGCAATCGTCTGTCGCAATTTTATACAGATTTAAACGTTGATGGTAGCTTTATTTCATTGGGCGAAAACGTTTGGGGTCTACGCTCGTGGTACCCATTCGATTCAGTAGATGAAGAGGTCAACCATCCAGAAGACGAAGAAGATCAGCCACAGCGCAAACGACGCAAGAAAGTTAATGCTTTCTTAGCTGATGTCAGTGATGACGATGATGTGATTGATTATAACGATGACGATCCTGAAGACAATGATGACGATTTAGACGCTGAAGAAGATTATGTCGATGATGACGACGTTAGTGGCGATACGGATCATGATTTATTGGCTGATGTTGACGCTGATAGCGACGATGCACCAGACGAAGATTTGCCTGATGGTATCGAAGGTGAATTAGCTGAATTCGATGATGATGACGATAGCTTCGCGGATGATAGCGATTCAGATGATGACGACGATAACGCTTAATTTATTTCATTGCAATTGAGTGCTTGACGCTTAAGTGATTTCCATGTATTATATTGCTTGGGCGCTTTACAAGTATTTGTAAAGCCAATGAACGGTTATGATAAGCTCCCTATTCTAAGGAATGGGGAGCTTATTTTTATTTTGAGAGTGTATGTTTTATGCGACCTGATTAAGTGTAGTGGCTGTAACCAAGTTAGCGTAAACGTGTTTTGAAAGGTAGGTTATTGCGTATAGTTACGCTTTCTGAACGATCCGCTGTGCGTATCTTATCAGCAAGCTAGACTATACTTCATAACCTGAGCACCTTTCAAAACACTCTCATGTGTTCCCCGAATAATATTGAAGGAGTTTTGATATGACCAAGTATATCTTTGTAACAGGCGGCGTTGTTTCATCATTGGGCAAAGGAATTATTGCAGCATCACTGGGACGGCTACTGAAAAACAGAGGTTTAAAAGTAACAATTCAAAAATTTGATCCGTATATCAACATCGATCCCGGCACTATGAATCCTTATCAGCATGGGGAAGTTTTCGTTACCGATGATGGTGCGGAAACCGATCTTGATCTTGGTCACTATGAACGTTTTATTGATGAAGATTTAAACCAATACTCCAACGTTACGACGGGTAAAATTTACAGCGAAGTTTTGCAAAAAGAACGTAATGGTGACTATCTTGGCGCAACCGTACAAGTTATTCCGCATATTACTGATGCTTTGAAAGAAAAAATCATGCGTGCCGCTAAAACGACGGATTCTGATATTATTATCACGGAAATTGGTGGTACGGTCGGCGATATTGAATCCTTGCCATTCGTCGAAGCCATTCGTCAAATGAAAGCTGATGTTGGCCGCGATAACGTGTTATACATTCACGCAACGTTGATTCCATATTTGCGTGCCGCTGGCGAAATGAAAACCAAGCCAACCCAACATTCAGTTAAGGAATTACGTGGCATGGGTATTCAACCTGATATTTTGGTCGTTCGTTCAGAAAAACCAATCACGCAAGATATGCGTAACAAGATCGCTTTATTCTGTGATGTGACTCCAGAAGCCGTGATCGAATCATTGGACGTTGATACGCTGTACCAAATTCCCGTCAACTTACAAAAACAAAATATGGACGATATCGTCTTAGATCGTTTCAATATGAAAAATGTACCAGCCGCTGATATGACGGAGTGGAACGGCCTATTACAACGGGTTCGTAATTTGAAGGGTAAGACTAAGATCGCGTTAGTTGGTAAGTATGTTGAATTACAAGATGCTTATATCTCCGTGACTGAAGCTTTGAAACATGCTGGCTACTTCTACGATGTCGATGTTGAGATCGCTAAATTCAACGCTGAAAACGTCAATGAAGATAATGTTGCAGAATTATTAGGTGACGCTGATGGTATCTTAGTTCCTGGTGGTTTTGGTGATCGTGGGCTTGAAGGAAAGATCACGGCAATCAAATACGCACGGGAAAATAATGTTCCATTTCTTGGTATCTGCTTAGGTATGCAAATGGCCTGTGTCGAATTTGCCCGTAACGTGGTCGGTTTGAAGGATGCGGGTTCTTCAGAAACCCAACCAGATATCGCTGACCCAGTAATTGATTTAATGGCTGATCAAAATGCTAAAGAAAACTTAGGTGGCACGTTGCGCTTAGGTTTATACCCTTGTGTGCTTAAAGAAGGCTCTGTAGCTGCAGCAGCCTATGATGGTGCCCATGAAATTCAAGAACGTCATCGTCATCGTTATGAATTTAACAATAAATACCGTGATCTATTAGCTGAAAAGGGCTTAGTATTCTCTGGCGTTTCACCAGACAATCGTTTGGTCGAAGTGATTGAATTACCACAAAATGATTTCTTCGTGGCTGCGCAATATCATCCCGAATTCTTATCACGGCCAAGTCGTCCGGAAGGCTTGTACAAAGCATTCATCAAGACTGCTAGCCATAGCTAAAAATAAACGCATCAAGGTAGGGAATTGCAGTAGTGCGATTCTCTATTTTTGTACATAGATCACGCAATGTGTATAATTCTAAATAATGAATCATGACGAGTAGCGAAGTACAAGCGCAAGTGTAGTTAGATAATCGTGCGTTTCATATTACATTAGATGACAATTATTAAGAATTTGTAAAATCCTAAAGTTGCTTAAAAGGCCTATTTTTAGGTATAGTTGACCTAGCTAGGCTTTATGGCTGTAAAGAGATTGTTAGAAATTACTAACCAATTCGGCTAAGGTATTGTATTTTTAGGTTACATTCTTTATCATTGAAATGATTATAATTGAAGTGAGGAAAGTAGCATATGAAGAAAATGAGGATCCAAGGTGGCAAACCGCTATCCGGCACGGTGACGATCGGGGGCGCGAAGAATAGTACCGTTGCGCTAATCCCCGCATCGATCTTAGCTGATACGCCGGTAACACTGGATGGGGTACCTGATATTCGGGATGTACATAATTTAATGTCGATCTTGGCATCGATGCACGTGACCTCAACGTTCACTGCGGATATCCTCAAAATCGATCCCACACAAATTGTGCCAACGCCACTACCTAATGGGCGAATCAAGAGTTTACGCGCTTCATATTATTTTATGGGCGCTTTGTTAGGTAAGTTTGGCGAAGCTATTGTTGGTTTGCCTGGTGGTGATGATATTGGACCACGGCCAATTGATCAGCATATCAAGGGGTTTGAAGCGCTCGGTGCCCAAGTAACGAATGAGCATGGTGCAATGTATATCAAAGCTCCCGCTGAAGGTTTACATGGTGCACGGATCTTTTTGGATATGGTTTCTGTCGGTGCCACGATCAATATTCTATTAGCCGCAGTACGGGCCAAGGGACGGACGATCATTGAAAATGCCGCTAAAGAACCAGAAATTATTGATTTAGCCACCTTTTTAAATAATATGGGGGCGCAGATTCGTGGCGTGGGGACCGATATTATTCGGATCGACGGCGTGGATCGTTTAGAAGCACACAATTCGCATACGATCATTCCTGACCGCATTGAAGCGGGCACTTATTTAGCGATGGCTGCGGCAATCGGGGATGGCGTGTTAGTTAAAAATATTATTCCCGAGCATTTGGATGCTTTCCTCGCTAAAATGGAGGAAATGGGTGTTCAACTAGACTATCACGAAGATAGCATCTATGTGAACCCATCAGATCATCTGAAAATGGTACAGATCAAAACATCGCCTTATCCAGGTTTTGCGACTGATTTGCAGCAACCGATTACGCCCTTATTGTTAAAAGCACGGGGCGAAGGGCTGATCATTGATACGATTTATCCGAAGCGAGTCAAACACGTCCCAGAACTGATTCGGATGGGGGCGGATATCACGATCGAAAACGATGTGATTATTTTGCATCATGCCGATCAGTTATTTGGTGCCGAAGTTTCAGCTGATGAAATTCGGGCCGGCGCTTGCTTAATGACTGCTGGTTTAATGGCGCAAGGCGAGACCGTGATCAGCAACGTAGAGAATATTTTGCGTGGTTACGATCGGGTGGTTGATAAATTGCATAGTTTAGGTGCGCAAGTCGAAATTATCGATGATGTCGAACAAATTTCGATCACTTCGCGCTGATCATGTTAATGGGACGAAGGGCGGCTAGCTTCGCTAATAGACTGAAGCAGCGTTTTTCGCCCTGTTTTTTTGTGGCATGACCTTTCTGACACGCGACTTTTAATGAACGGAGCAACATAATGAGTGACTTTTTGACTATGGGTGAGTTGGAAAACCAAACCCTGAAAGAGATTTATAAATACGCACGTGATTTCAAGATTCCTTATTACAGTCAAATGAACAAGAAAGAATTGTCGTTGGCAGTTTTGCGAGCACAGGCTAAGAAACAAGGTTTTGTTTCAATGGAGGGTGTTTTAGAAATTGTCAGCAACGATGGTTTTGGCTTTTTGCGGCCGATCAATTATGGTCCATCGCAAGAAGATATTTATATTTCAGCTTCCCAGATTCGCCGTTTTGGGTTGCGTACCGGTGATAAAGTGGTTGGCCGTGCGCGGCCGCCAAAGCCTAGCGAACGTTACTATGGCTTGATGCACGTTGATACAGTTAATGGCAAAGATCCAGAAGAAGCTAAGCAACGACCGCATTTTCCAGCGTTGACTGCTCTATACCCAGAACGGCAGTTACATTTAGAAACGACAGAGCAACAATTAGCAACACGCTTGATCGATGCGTTTGCGCCGATTGGCTTTGGACAACGAGGTTTGATCGTAGCGCCACCTAAGGCCGGTAAAACTAGTCTGCTTAAAGCAATTGCTGCAGGTATCGCTAAAAACTATCCTGACGCTTATTTGATCGTTTTATTGATCGATGAGCGGCCAGAAGAAGTTACCGATATTGAACGTTCGGTTAAGGGCGATGTGGTCTATTCAACGTTTGATCAGCAACCAGCTAATCATGCTCGCGTTTCAGAATTGGTTTTGGAACGGGCTGAGCGCTTGGTTGAAGATAAGCAAGATGTGATTATTTTGCTTGATTCGATCACGCGGTTGACCCGGGCGTATAATTTGACGACGCCTTCCAGTGGGCGTACCTTATCTGGTGGTTTAGATCCGGCAGCGTTCTATCGGCCAAAGCGCTTCTTTGGTGCGGCACGGAATATTGAAGAAGGTGGTAGTCTAACGATTTTGGCGACGGCCTTGGTGGATACTGGTAGTCGGATGGACGATGTGATCTATGAAGAATTCAAAGGTACTGGCAATTTAGAATTACATTTGTCCCGCGAACTATCAGAGCGGCGAATATTTCCGGCATTGGATATCAAACAATCAGGAACGCGCAAGGAAGAGTTACTGTTGGCTAAAAATGATTTGGAAGCCATTTGGAAGATTCGCCGTTCAATGACTGGTGATGCATTAGATTATACTGAGCAGTTGTTGCGCTTCATGCAGCGAACTTCGGATAATCGAGCATTTTTTAAAAACTTAAATAAATTAGAATTTAAACAGCATCGGCCAAGAAATTATCATCGCTGATTGCAAAATCAAATCGCACATGGTATTATTTATTGGTTGTGTAACCAAATTATCTCTGTTTCGCAGGCTAGCTTAGGTTTAACTAGTTAGGCTGTTTCCGGCTAACGACGTTAACACGCTAATGTTAGTATGATTCAGGGCAAAGGAGCGAATAGTAATGAAAAAAGGAATCCATCCAGATTACCATCCCGTTGTTTTCCGTGACTCTCAGACAGGTTTCCAATTCTTGTCTGGTTCAACGAAAACATCTGACCAAACGGTTGAATGGGAAGACGGTAACACTTATCCATTGGTTTTAGTTGAAATCAGTTCCGACTCACATCCTTTCTACACCGGCAAGCAGAAATTTACGCAAGCCGACGGTGCAGTCGATCGTTTCAACAAAAAATATGGTTTTACCGATGCCAATGCTGCACCGGCCAAAGACTAAGCAATTGCTATGGACGCTTGATAAAACTTTTGTTTTGTCAGGGGTCTTATTTTTTTGCACTAGAATAGAATAGGTTAAAATAAAGATAAATGCTGGTTTAAGTTGTGGTATGCTTTTTGCTGCAAGAAACACGGCAACGCGTCACGTGTTCTATGCGTCAGCGAATGGAACCTAATTGATTTAGTTTAAACATGAGCGTTCCGCTAAATAAAGGAGTCCCAGCCGCTCCCATTATTAAGTGAGATAGAGGTGAGGTTTAGTGAAAAAATGGCGTATTTATAATTATTTGTTAGCTTTTATTTTGATTTCAATGATCTTATCGCTGACTTTTACTGTTGTGGCGGTTTCAACAGTACCAGCAACCGGCCGTGGCAAGCAGCTGTTCTTGTTAGTGGAGATTGTGTTAGGGATCGTGATTCTGTTGTTACCGCAATGGATCGCTAAGTTAGGTAATTTTAAATTACCTGAAGTACTATACGTTTTATTCTTACTGTTCATTTATGGTTCCGTTTATCTAGGAACGGTTTATCAGTTTTATAGCCGCATTCCGTATTGGGACAAAATTTTACACGTTGGTAGCGCCATGTTACTAGGTTGTCTCGGTTATGCTTTGATCGGGGTATTTGTTCGTGGTGAGCAGCTGACGCATTTGTCGCCGTTGTTTATGGGGATTTTTGCGTTTACTTTTGGTTTGTCGATCGGTGTATTCTGGGAATTTTATGAATTTACTTTTGATGGCTTGCTAGGGCTAAATATGCAGCGTTATATGAGCCACGGCGTCTTGTTGCAAGGCCGTGCGGCATTAATGGACACGATGGGTGATTTGATTGCCGATGCGCTGGGCACTTTCGCAGTTGCCGCAATCGGTTATATTGGTATTAAGCGCGATATTCACTGGTTAGATAAATTTATGTTCCGCAAAATAGCACCAAAAAAATAATCGTCAGCTTATTGCTGGCGATTATTTTTTTGCTTTAAACGTAGTGGTTTGGTACTGCGCCAAACCCAAACGAAATTGATAAATTCTAATGCAGCGGTGGTAAAGAAAACACCATTATAGCCGAGAAAACCGGAGATTCCTGAACCAATTAATGGCCCAGAAACCTGACCAACTGATTGGAAGGATTGATTATAACTGAAAATTCGGCCGGCTATTGTATGCGGTGAATACTTGGCTAGAATTGTTTGGACGGCGGGTAATAACGCCGCATCGGAAATGCCGACAAAAACACGTAAAACGGCTAATTGCCAAACGTTAGTGACGAAACCTTGTGGCAAGTAGACGATAGTGGCGAAAATTAGTCCTAATAACAAGATCCGTTGTGTCCCAATCCGATCACCAAGTTTACCGAATTGGGGTGCGGCAATTAAAGTGGCGATCCCAGGTAAAGCAGCCACGATACCACTGATCAATGGCACATTACCATTACCATGCATTAATTCGCGCACGAATAAGGCAATGATTGGGCTGATTGAGTTATTGGCGGCCATGATAAACATGGTCGTGACAAACATCCCGATAATTAATTGCGGCTGCGGTAATTGTTGAATAATTGCCTTGGCTGGTTGTTGTTGCCCTTTTTCAACAGGTTCAAAGGTTTCATGAACGAAGAATAGGCATAATAAGAAACTAGTGGTCAGTAGCAAAGCAGTGATCAAAAAAGTGACCCGATACCCGAAAAAGCCGGCGATTGATCCGCCAAGTAAGGGGCCAATCATTTGACCAGTGACACCGCCAGTCGAAAGTGTGCCTAGTGCTTGTCCACTTTTGTTACGTGGTGCGGAAGTGGCAATTAGGGCATTAGCGTTACTGATGAAGCCAGAAACGACCCCCTGCAATGCGCGTAAAGCAACTAGCTGATAAACGTTAGTGACAAAGGCCATGGACCCAATGATGATCGCCATCCCTGCAGAAGCACGTAGCAACATTAATTTACGACCTTTACGATCGGCCAAGCGCCCCCACCAAGGGGAGACAATCGCAGTCACTAGATAAGTTGCGGAGTAAGTCAAACCACTCCAAAAATTAAGCTGCATATGAGTGAATTTTCCTAGTGTATCCACATATAATGACATAAAAGGTAGGACTAAACTAAAACCCATCCCGGTCATGAAACAACCAAACCATAAGACATAAAGGTTTTGTTGCCATTGCGGGCGTTTGCGCTGAACCGAGTTCAAGCGCTCACCTTCTTTCTGAAAAACGAGATAATTATATGGTAGCACGATTACGAAAAAATAAAAGGGGGCTATCCCACTATAAGCTGATCGTTAACTCGTAAGCGCCGAGACTAATTTAAAATAATGTAGACCAATCAACAATTTAGGCAGATTTTTTGCCTAATGCATCAATACTTTACTACAGTTTGGTTATATCCGAATTTTTGCGCTACGCTCTTAATTGACAAGTTGAATCGTATCTGTGACAATTAATGCAAATGAATAATAAAAAAGAAAAGAGGGTTTGCAATGCTGTGGATTATTTTAATTGCGATTTTATTAGCAGCGGTGGTCGTGATCGGTTACATTAGTTTCTATAATGGGCTGGTGCGAAGCCGTAATTGGACCGACGAAGCTTGGAGCCAAATCGATGTTCAACTCAAGCGGCGTAATGATTTGATTCCTAATTTAGTAGAAACGGTTAAAGGCTATGCTAAACATGAACAAGGAACCTTGGAAAACGTTATTGCCAAGCGAAATCAATTGGCGGCAGTCCCTAGTGACGATCATGAACAAACCATGGCCGTTTCTAACCAGCTCTCAGCGGGATTAAAGGATATTTTTGCCTTAGCGGAAAGCTACCCCGACTTGAAGGCTAATCAACAATTTGGTCAATTAATGGATGAACTGACTAACTCGGAAAACAAGATTGCTTATGCACGCCAACTCTATAATTCAAGTGCTGTAAATTATAATAATAAGATCGAAACTTTCCCAGGCAACGTGATCGCACCAGCGCATAATTTCCAGAAAATCAATTATCTGGAGACGCCGGAAGCAGAAAAAGCAGTACCTAAAGTTTCGTTCTAGAGATAATTAAGTTTATTTGCTAACTACCACATAATTAATTTTATGTGGTAGTTTTTATTAGGTAGCGGCTTGTTTTTTAAGTGGCTTTCCATTCTTTTCGTAGTACAATGTAGTAAGTATTGGTTAAAAGTGATGTGGAGTGGGATCATGAGTGTGAATGTTGTCTACGTTCATTTAGAGACGGTTTCTAATTTAATATTGTCTTACGGAATCAGTTTGCAGGATTTTGCTGGTGCGCTGCAACGCGTGCCGCATCATTTATTGCTACTGACGCCAGTCGATCTAGATGATGATGTTGATCCCCATACTGGGTTCAATGTTATTTCTGGTGCACCGGCGATTGCCGCATATTTTACCGATCCACATTTAACGACGCATAAGTGGATCGATTTTGCGCATGAATTGTATTTAGATCAGGTGACGCCAAATGAGGTGGCGCAGCTGCTTTATTTGGGGCACGCTTATACACATTTAGAATCACCATTTTATTATAAATTGCAGAACGATTATGTTTATTTAGATTTACCTGATGGCACGGTTAAAACCTACTACCGCCACTTACCGCAATTTTATGCCGTCTTGAATCGGAGCCTAAAGCGTCATTTACAGGAAAAATACCCGGATATGCGCTTCTTATTCCGGCGGCGCTCACTGATTCAAGATATTGATCCAGTGATCCTACAGCAATTGCAGCCATTATTCATCGATGGGGCGTTGTTCTCATTTGAAGATATTGACAGCCGGCAAAAGGAGATCCATATTCCAATTTTGTCCTTAAATAGTCGTTTCAAACTAGTTAATGACGACTGGCACAGTGCTGATCAAGAACGAGTAGCAGAATTAATTTATGATCATGGTATAAAAAAATGGCGTTTAAATGTGATCAATGAAGCAGCTTTTGCTAATCAAGGCTTGCTTTAAGCAAATGAAAGATAGAAAGTGTAGATCAATGACTCAAATTTAATGCACTGAGTCAGATGCGCTGGCGCATTTTCTACACTTTAGAAAGCAGGGCACGTATGCAGATTTACCTACTATATGGCGGTCAAAATGCCGAACATGATCTATCGATCGCTTCGGCGTTTGCAGTTATTCGCGCAATTTATTTTAAATATTATTCAGTGTGTCCAATCTACATTACGCAATCTGGTGAATGGTTGCGTGGGGCAACGCTGCATGAACCTTTACCTAGTGCTGCCACTTTACAGCTAGTGGCCGGTGATATAGCTAAATTTAATGAAAACAGTCCGTCGGTTGGTGTAGCGATTCGGCCTGGTGAATTAACGGTCAAAGACTCAATTGTTTTTCCAGTTATGCACGGTCAAAATGCTGAGGACGGTACGATTCAAGGCTTATTGCAGTCACTGGGGGTGCCTTACGTTGGTGATGGCGTCTTAGCTAGTGCAGTGGGGATGGATAAAATCGTCAGTAAAATGCTGTTTCAGCAAGCTGGTATCCCACAAGCACCTTATGTGCCCGTGTTAAAAGCGCAGTGGCAAGCAACCGCCGATAAAATTTTGGCTCGTTGCGAAGGCTCACTACTTTACCCGATGTACGTTAAACCAGCTAATTTAGGTTCAAGTTTAGGTGTTAGTCGAGTTAATGATCGCGCATCGTTAATTGCTGCAATTGAAAAGGCCTTTGAGTTTGCTTCGCGCGTTTTAGTTGAGCAAGGAATCGTTGCCCGTGAGATCGAATTGGGCTTATTAGGCGACGATACCTTGAAGTTTACCGTTCCCGGTGAAGTACTCAAAAAAGATAATTTCGTTGATTACGGTGCTAAACAATCGCGGGCAGCCTTGGCTTTGGACATTCCGGCCCAGATCAGTGCGGAAGTGATCACCAAAATGCAACAGTACGCACAACAAGCGTACGCGATCATGGACGGTTCTGGTTTAGCGCGCTGTGATTTCTTTTTGACAGCCAATGGGGATGTCTTGTTAAATGAGATCAATACCATGCCACTGTTTGATCAGTACGCAATGTATCCACAATTGTGGCAGAAAATGGGCCTTAACAGTGGCGATTTAATTGAAGAATTGATCCAATTAGCGTTGAAACGCTTTAAGCGACAACGTGCGCAACAGAATTTTTGATTAGACTAGCCATGTTTAGACTGATTTTTGGTGAATACTAATGTAGTAGCGACTTCAAAATAGGATCTGAAGTTGCACTATCCGTAACCTCAAAATTATTAGCGTATCTGGCTAATAACTACCTTAATTGTGAAGTAGGGCCATGTTTCTTGCGGTACGATTTTTGCCACAAGAATGGACACCGTTCGTAACCTCAAAATTATTAGCGTATCTGGCTAATAATTACCTTAATTGTGAAGTAGGGCCATGTTTCTTGCGGTAAGGTCTTTGCCACAAGAATGGACACCGTCCGTAACCTCAAAATTATTAGCGCACTTGCTAATAATTACCTTAATTGTGAAGTAGGAGTTTTTTATTTATGAAAATGCAACTTGCAGAAATTGCGCAGGCAGTAGCCGCGGAAAATGACTATTCACGTTGGCAAGATTTAGAAATTACCAGCGTTCACTTTGACTCACGCAAATTAAAAGCTGGGGCTCTTTTTGTGCCGTTAGTCGCCGCTAATGATGGCCACGACTATATTGGTAACGCTCAGCAAAACGGAGCCGTTGCTGCTTTTTGGCAATTAGGTCATCCCGGCAAACCAACTGATTTTCCAGTTTTGGAAGTTCGTGACCCGTTGAAAGCCTTGCAACAATTAGCGAAATACTACCTAAATAAAGTAGATCCCCGTGTGATCGCAATCACCGGTAGTGATGGTAAAACGACGACTAAAGACATGACTGCCGCAATTTTGGCGCCACATTCTAATGTGGTTAAAACCCAAGGTAATTTCAATAATGAAATTGGTGTACCGATTACTATTTTAAATATGAGCACTAACACTGAAACTTTGGTGATCGAGATGGGGATGGATCGTCCAGGACAACTGGATTTTCTTAGTCGGTTGGTCGCACCAGATGTTGCAATCATTACGATGATTGGTGAAGCACATATTGAATTTTTCGGCACTCGGGATAAGATCGCCGATGCAAAAATGGAGATCACGCACGGCCTAAAAGAAGATGGTGTGTTGATCTATGATGGTGATGAGCCATTATTACGGGAACGAACAGCCGATTTGGCACAGCGGACGAAGACTTTTGGTCAGCAAGATAATAATGATTTATATCCAACTGAGGTCACTGCTGGTAGTAAGCAGATTGATTTTAAGCTGAATCAATATCCGGATACAGAATTTAATTTACCGTTGTTGGGCGCATACAATGTTAATAACGCCATGGCTGCACTCACAGTTGGGAGTCTGTTCCAAATCCAACCGCAGCAGATGCAAGCAGCACTGGCAAATTTGCAATTGACCAAAAATCGGACGCAATGGCTGACTGGCGCACAAGGTGAACAGATTTTAAGTGATGTTTATAATGCAAATCCGACGGCAATGATGGCCGTGCTACGCGCGTTTGCGGCGGTACCAGTTAAAGGGCAACGAATCGCGGTACTCGGCGACATGTTAGAACTTGGCGAGCAAGCACCCGCATTGCATGCTGGGATAGCAACGGCCATCGACCCAACTAAAATAGAACAAGTTTATCTACTTGGGCCGATCATGCAAGCTTTGGCAACCGAACTAGCTAGAAATCCAGCATTTAAGGGGCGTGTTCATTATTACCCGCTTAATAAAAAATTAACATTGATCACTGATTTATTAGCAACAGTCACTGTCGATGACGCAGTATTGTTGAAAGCCAGTAATGGGCTACATTTGGATGAAGTTTTACGGGCATTACAAAATAAAGATTAGTGAGTTGAAGACTACAGTTAAGGCTGATAGTCTTTTATTTCGGCTGTGATTATTGACCAACGGAATGCATAATAATGATGGCTAGAACGATTTCATGAAAATGAATTGATACAAAAGTTTGTTTTTAATTAACTTTCGTGATAACATAGTAAAGATGCAAATTAGAAAGCATTAAATATTTTTTGCAAGGCAGACGCGAATGGGATCGGGAACTGTTTTGCAAATTGTTTAACAGACCCGAGGAGGAAACTATTTGAAATTTACAGATTTAGGTTTAGATCCAGAGCTATTAAAAGCAGTACGCCGTCAAGGCTTCGAGGAAGCAACCCCAATTCAGGCGGAAACTATTCCGTTGGCCTTAACTGGCGTCGACGTTATCGGCCAAGCCCAAACTGGTACCGGTAAGACTGCTGCTTTTGGCTTAGCAATTCTACAAAAAATCGATCTTGAAAATCCTAATGTACAAGCATTAATTATTTCACCAACTCGTGAATTAGCTGTACAAACACAAGAAGAACTTTATCGCTTAGGCCAAGACAAAAAAGTCAAGGTTCAAGCTGTTTACGGTGGTGCTGATATTGGCCGCCAAATTCGTTCGCTAAAAGATCATCCACAAATTATCGTTGGTACTCCTGGTCGTTTACAAGATCATATCAACCGGCGGACGATTCGTTTGGACCACGTTCAAGTATTGGTTTTAGACGAAGCTGATGAAATGTTGGATATGGGTTTCTTGGAAGATATTGAAAAGATCGTCCAACAAGTCCCTGATACTCGGCAGACGTTATTATTCTCCGCAACGATTCCGGCAGCAATTCGTAAAATTGCTGATCGTTTCATGCACGATCCCAAAATGGTTCAAATTAAAGCCAAGGAATTAACGGCTGATTTATTGGATCAATACTTTGTTCAAACTAAGGAATTTGAAAAGTTTGACGTCATGACTCGTTTGTTTGATGTTCAACAGCCTGAGTTGACGATCGTTTTCGGTCGGACTAAGCGTCGGGTTGACGAATTATCTAAAGGTCTACGTGCCCGTGGCTATAACGCCGAAGGCATCCACGGTGATCTATCCCAGCAAAAACGGATGAGTGTTCTACGCTCATTTAAGGCTGGCCGTTTAGACATCTTGGTTGCGACTGACGTTGCTGCTCGTGGCTTGGATATTTCTGGGGTAACTCACGTATACAACTACGATGTCCCACAAGATCCTGATAGTTATGTTCATCGTGTTGGTCGTACGGCTCGCGCAGGGCATAAAGGAACTTCAATCACATTCGTAACACCTAATGAAATGGGCTACTTGCGGACGATTGAAAAACTAACGCGCCTGAAGATGCAACCATTGAAGGCACCAACGGCTAAAGAAGCGCTTCAAGGTCAATTGTCTTCAGCAATCGAATCAATTCAAGAATTGATCGATAACAAAGACTTAAGCAACTATGAAGCACAAGGTGAAAAATTGTTAGATAGCTATACGCCATTGCAATTGGCAGCCGCTTTGTTGAAAGTAACCAGCAAAGATGATGCTTCTGAAGTGCCAGTTAAGATCACGCCAGAACGGCCATTACCACGTCGTAGTGCTGGTGGTCGTGGCGGTAACGGTCGTCGTAGTGGCGGTTATCGTGGCGGTCATCGTAATGATCGTGATCGTCGTGGCGGTAACGGTGGTGGCAGTCGTAATGGCGGCCATGGTCGTTCACGCGACAGTCACGAAGGCGGCGGTCGTTATGATCGTAAAAAGCGTTTTGATAAAAAAGATGGCGGCAAGCGTAACTATACTATTCATACGCACGCTTAATTAGACTAAAAAAGTCTGCGAATCTGCGCAGACTTTTTTATTTACTTGAAAGTACGATAATGGGAAGTCAATACAAATAAAAAATCATCAGTACTGCACGTAGATTTGCGCGCCAATACTGATGATTTTTTTGCTTATTTTGCTTCGTATAAGGCTAATTTGCCTTTAACGATCTGTTCACATAGATCAGGATAACTGATTCCTGCCGCTGCTGCTTCTTGTGGTAATAAGGAGAGTGGCGTCATACCTGGTAGTGAGTTACCTTCGATCACATAGATACCATCTTCGTTCCAGAAGAAGTCAATGCGACCATAGTTTGTCAGCCCTAAAACAGTCATTGTCTTAAGCGCGATAGCCTGCATTTCTGTGTGTACGTCATCTGGAATATCTGGTGGCGTTTGGAAAGTCGTTTGGTTTTCTTGGAATTTGTGTTCGAAATCGTACCAACCATCATTGACAATGATCTCAATTGCTGGCATCGCAACACCATTAACAACGCCCATCGAAAATTCGCGGCCTTTGATGAATTCTTCGATCACTACTTCGTCATCAAAGCGGTAAGCATCAGGTAGCGCAGCTTCTAATTCGGCTTGGTCATTGGCAATTTTCATCCCAATGCTGGAGCCACCATTGGAAGGTTTAACAACAACTGGAAAGCCGAAGTCGATTTGTGGCGTTGGTTCACCTTTTTTGACTGACACGTAGCCAGCCGTTTTGATGTGGTTGTGCAATAGTAATTCTTTGGAGATTTTCTTGTCCATGGTAACGCCTGAAGCCAGCGAACCACTACCGGTGTAACGAATACCGAATAGGTCAAAGGCAGCCTGCACTTTACCGTTTTCGCCATCTTCACCATGCAAGCCGAGGAAAACAATGTCAGCAGCAGCACAAATTTCTAAGACGTTTTTACCAAATAAACCTTTGGTGCCATCAGTGCGTAATGCATCGATGGCTTCGTCGGTCAAAATTTCGTCGCTGATCGCATAGTTTGTCGTCGTTGCATCCCGTTGGAACACATCAGCAACGTTTTTAACGTCGCTTAAGTCATCGCCTAAAAATAGATCGATCAAAACGGCTGCGTGACCTTTTTCGCGCAACGCGGTGGTGATCTTAGCGCCGGATGATAGGGAAACATTACGTTCTGGGCTACGTCCGCCCGCGAGTACAACAATCTTCATTAAATTAAGCCTCCGTATTGTATTGAACCTAAAGTTTACCACAAAATCGCATTAATCGGTAGTTGAAAGCGCTTTAAATTACCTTAAAAGTTTTTATCGGCTGATAACCGTAGTTTTTTGCAGCTAAACTAAAAATTTGCTAGAATGTACAAGTACATTATTTTTTAAAAAAGTGAGGCGACGCGGTTGATTTATGGTATTGGTGTAGATATAACAGATATTGCACGTATTCAAGCAGCTCAAGCTAAGAATGCACAATTTAAAGCGCGGGTATTAACTGCGGCTGAGCTAGCGATTTATGAACAGTTAACGCCAAAGCGCCAAGCAGAATACCTAACTGGGCGCTTTTCTGCCAAAGAATCTTTCGGTAAGGCGTTAGGCACTGGAATCGGCCGCGTTAGTCTACTTGATATTGAAATATTGGATGATGAACTAGGCAAGCCAGTGGTGACTAAAAATCCATTTGCTGGTCGTGCGCTAGTTTCAATTTCGCACACCGATACATTGGTGATGTCGGAAGTTATTTTGGAAAGAGGGACCGACTAATGGTAAGTGGGTTACATCGACCGACAAAATTAGTGATCGATCGGCAAGCAATTAAAGCAAATATTCAGCAAGAAATGCAAACATTGCCACAAACAACGGAATTGTGGGCAGTCGTTAAAGCAAATGGTTACGGTCACGGAATGGTAGAGGTAGCAGCCACCGCAAAAAGCGCTGGTGCCACTGGTTTTTGTGTGGCTATTTTGGACGAGGCACTAGCGCTACGACAGGCTGGATTTACGGAGCCTATCCTGGTGCTTGGTATTACTAGTCCTACATACGCTAAAGTTGCAGCAGCGGCGCATATTTCGTTAACCGTCGGCTCACAGGAATGGTTAGCAGCTGCTTTACCAATTTTACAAAGTGGGGCCCTAACGACTAAATTGGCTGTTCATTTTGCGGTCGATAGTGGTATGGGACGAATCGGTTTTCGTGATGCGGCTGGATTGCAAGCTGCCGATACTTTTTTACAGCAGCACGTTGAATTTGAATTAGAAGGTTTATTTACGCATTTTGCCACCGCTGATGAAAAGGATACGACTTATTTTAAGCAACAGGTGGCTAAGTTCCAGCAAATGCGTCAAGCCTTGGCAACCGAACCGCGATACGTGCATGTCTCCAATTCCGCAACTAGCTTATGGCATGCTGCTTGCAATGGCAATATGGTGCGTTTTGGCGTCGCTTTATACGGACTGAATCCCTCAGGAACAGCTCTGTCAGCACCATACCCCTTGCAACCGGCACTGACCTTTGAATCTGAGCTAGTTTTTGTTAAGCAAATGCAAACCGGCGATGCAGTTAGCTATGGCGCAACATACCATGCTAAACAAGCTGAGTGGGTCGGCACGCTTCCCGTCGGTTATGCCGATGGTTGGCAGCGTCGCTTACAGGGCTTTCACGTGTTGATCAATGGTCAGTACTGTGAAATCATCGGTCGCGTGTGCATGGATCAGATGATGGTTCGCTTACCAGCGCAGTTGCCAGTGGGGACGAAAGCCACTTTAGTCGGTGAAAATGGTGGCCAGACGATCAGTTTACAGGATGTGGCGGACTACGCCCATACGATCCATTATGAAATTGCTTGCAACCTGACAGACCGGGTGCCACGGACTTATTTACCTGAAAAGTCTTAGTAAAAAGAATTTAACTTTTCTTTCCCGTGTAAGCGTGGTACTATAATGTGGATAATAACTTGTATTGATGGGCTTTTTGGGGGTCACAAACATGGAAACACAAATAAAACAACGCTTATCTGTCGTTTGCGATAAGGCAATGTTGAACAAAGTTGACTTATTTTGCGACTATTACGGCATCAAAGAAAATGATTTAGGCAATGATAAGATTGCGTTTTTTAAAGCGCATCAAGCAAAACTAGATTCTCTCGCGCAAGGTTACGCCGAGATGGCATCTTTGAATACAGAAATTTGTGCGGAATTTTGCAATTGTGAAGAAGAAGCTGCTTTACGTATTCATTAAAGTAAGGGAATCGGTTAGGGGGTGCTGATTGGAGCTAGTTGTTAAGCGCGGTGACATATTTTTCGCTGATCTTTCACCAGTGGTGGGATCAGAACAGGGGGGCATGCGCCCTGTATTGGTGATTCAAAATAATATTGGTAATCATTACAGCCCAACTGTGATCGTTGCGGCAATCACCGCAAAAATTCAGAAGCCGAAAATGCCGACGCACGTTGGGATCAAGGCGCGACAGACAGGGATCGAGAAAGATTCCGTGATTTTATTAGAGCAGATTCGAACAATTGATAAACAGCGCTTACGCGATAAAGTGACTCACTTAAGTGATGAAGTGATGGCACACGTTGATGACGCGCTGGCAGTCAGTATTGCGCTAAAAAATCTATAATACTTAATGGCGAATTACAATTAAAGCGACTTTGTAATTCGCAGCAGTTTAATTTACTTATCAAGGGCAACAGCCGATATATCCCGGCTGCTGTCCTTATTTTTATGATCAAAAGAATAGCAAAACTCGTGCCATAAATTTAGATTTCTGAAAATGTAACACAAATGTAACTTATGCAGCGCGTCTATTTTATGTATACTGACTAATGTTGCTTAAAAACAGAAATTGTGAAATAGGAGATAATTATGCCACGTAATTTGAAAGAAGAAATTGTTTTTACAGCTATTATGGCTGGCTTGATGGTGTTCGTTATGGTTTGCTATAACGTTGTATTAGTTCAAGGATTTACTGAAGGGTTCTTATTGAACTCGATCAAGGAATATCCTGGTGGTTTGCTTGTTGCGATTATTTTAGATCTATTAATCGTTGGCCCCATTGCCAAGGGATTAGCCTTTAAATATATCATTAACGATTACATGAAGAAAAATGTAGTTCTGATTGGGATCACGATCTCAGTTATGATGGTTCTAGGTATGGTTTCATGCATGTCATTATTCGGGATGATCATGGCACATAACTTAGGTGGCAATGTATTAGCCACTTACGGTCATACTTGGATCTTCAACTTAATTATGGCTTTGCCATTACAATTGATTGTCGTTGGCCCAATTGCTCGCGGTGTTTTAGGTAAAATGCAAGCTGCTGCTGACAAAGCCAGCGCACCACAAGAAAAAACTGATAAAGAAATTGACTAACTAGCCGCGCTGTTGTCTTTAGAGACAGCGGTTGATCATATGAAAAAGCCCAAGCTGTTGCGATAATCCCTTTATGGTTGTCAGATGAAATACAATAATTCATCTAACAACTATGGAGGGATTTTTGTATGCCCAGATCTAAACATACGGTACTCGAAAAATTAGCAATCTTAAAGGAACTTACCCAATCAAAAACTGGACTACGGCCGGTGGCCAATCGTCATGGCATTGATCACAAGACGCTAGAACGTTGGCGAGATCGATACTCCCGTGATGGAATTAATGGTCTAAAGGAGGCTAAGAAAAACAAACACTATTCGAAAGAACTCAAACTTAAAGTAGTCCACGCATATCTTATAGGTGAAGGCACCTTTGATGAACTTGCAAATAAGTTTGGACTTCGTGGATCGCAGCAAGTCGTAGACTGGGTGAACAAGTATAATGGGGATAAACCTTTGACGGCGTCGCCGTCCAGAAAGCAGGTTCCCACTATGAGTCGTAAAACAACCTTGGAAGAACGCATTGAAATTGTCGAGTATGTCACCAAGCTGAAGCATTCATACACAGAGGCCGCTGAACACTTCCAAGTCTCTTATCAACAAGCACGTTCATGGGTGATCAAGGCCGAACACGGCGGCTATGAGGCACTCGTGGACAACCGTGGCCATCACAAAGAACAAGCTGAACTGACTGAACTCGATAAAGCCAATCTTGAAATCAGGCAGCTCAAAGCACAGCTCGCAGACAAAGAGCTTGTGGAGGCATTCGCAAAAAAATTGCTGGAACTCCAGCGCAGGGGGTGAGTAAACAACATCGACTGTCTTACTTCGCAATTAATGAGGTCAGTCAAGGCAAGCGCGGTGCAGTATCTACGCTGTTGGCCGTTGTCGGTGTAAGCCGGCAGGCTTACTACAAAGGGTTAAATCGAGAAGAAACTGCTTGGGAAACCCGTAATCGTCAGCTCAAGGAACGGACACAATACTGGTTTGATTTTCATCATCAAGGTATCGGTGCTGGGAATCTTTTAGTGAATCTTCAACATGATGAACTAATTGACTTCCCCGTTACTTTCAAGATGGTACGTCGTGTGATGCGGGAGCTTGGCTTGACATGTCAAATTCGGGTCAAGAAGCACAGTCGACATAAGGAGAACGAACAGCACATTCAAGACAATGTGCTCAATCAGAACTTCGACGTCGACAGTCCTAATCAGGTCTGGTTATCCGATTCGACGGAACTGACTTACGGCGTAAATAATAAGTATAAGGTGCGCTTGAGTGGCGTCCTTGATCTCTACGGCCGACGTTTGTTGTCCTACAATTTGAGCGCTACTGAAACATCAGCAGCAGAAATCGAGGTTTTCCAACGAGCCTTTGAGGCTTCTGGTGACGTCCACCCATTGGTTCACACTGATCGAGGATCAGCCTACACCTCTGGTGCCTTCAACAACTTTCTTGGTCGTTACAACGTCACACGTAGCATGTCTCGACCAGGAACACCATACGACAATGCACCAATGGAGCGCTGGTGGAACGAATTCAAGTTACGGTGGATGGCTCGCCATCCACTAGCAAAGACTTGCGAAGAGCTTGTGAGACTGGTTGAGGAAGGAATCGAATATTTCAATCACCACAATCGCTCAGCACAAAGAAACGGCCTCACCCCAGATGAATACTGGAGTGAAGCCGCTTAGAAACAGATTCAACTTTATATTATTTCATTTGTCAACTTGACAGGGCCTAGTGCTGTTGTCCAGCTTGGGCTTTTTTTACTTATTCGACGCGTAGATCTTCGACTTCGGGAACCGTGAATTCTTTGCGCTGTAAATGATCAATGATCTTATGCAGGGTTTCTTCAGAAGTGCCTGAAGGAAGCGTGAATAAAGTCCGGCGAATCAATTCACCAGGTTCTGAATCAAGCGTGATGCAGTTGGCGATGGACACATAGCGCGAAATAATTCGTGACATATCGGTTAGATCGCCGCGTTCGCCGGTGGAAACAACGGTTAGCACATAACTACCAACATTAACGTTCCAAGATTGCGATAACATGGTCATCAAATGATTATGCGTTAAAATACCGTAAAAGTAGTTTTGCTGATCCAAAACTGCCACGTAAGGTAAATCTTTGATTGTAAAGAAGACTTTGAAAAAGGGTGCGTCAACTGGAATATATTTAGTAGCATTTTTAAGTAAATGCGTCACTGGCAGATCCATGGCACCGCCGCGGGATTTATGGCGGTAAATATGCATTTTGTAAATATTGCCGCGAAAAATCTGACCAGATTCATCGAGGATCGGGACGCAGCGATAACCAGTGTCCTCAAGGATGGTCAATGCTTCAGCCAAAGTTGCTGTTTCCTTGATGCTGGTGATTTGTTCTTTAGTTTGCACCATTGATTTTAATAACATGGTTTTGCCTCCAGATTAAATAATTCTCATTTTACGTCTAGCATATCATAATATATAATCGAATAATAGACTACTATTCAGTTTGAAAAATTAGAGAACCTTAATGAAAGCAGGCAATTAATATGCACAATGAAATGATGCATCGTCCGGTGGTCAAACCTGCAGTGCTAGATTTTTTACGTCAAGGTACGACACAGTTAACGGGAGCACTCGGTGAATTAGAACAACAAGCCCATGAAAAAGGGGTTCCGGTGATTCCTCACGAAACGGTCACGTTTATGCAGACCTTGTTTAATCTGAAGAAGCCACAAACAGTTTTAGAGGTCGGTACAGCGATCGGCTTCTCGGCCAGTTTGTTTGCCACTTGTATGGGTGCTACAGGGCGTGTGACCTCGATTGATCGCTACCCGCTAATGCTGGAACATGCTAAAGAAAACATCGCGCATTTAGGCTTAGAAGGGCAGATTAAGTTACTGGCTGGTGATGCGGCGGATATTTTACCGACATTGACCCCCAGTTACGATTTGATTTTTATGGACAGCGCCAAAGCTAAATACCTTGATTTTCTAGATGATTGTTTACGGTTATTAGCGGCCGATGGGGTGCTGTTGATTGATGATGTCTTGCAAGGGGGAACCGTTTTTGCTGATGCAGCGACGGTCCCACACCGCAATAAAGCTATTTACCGCAAACTAAATCAATTGCTGACCCGTGTTTTCAATGATTCAACGTTAGTGGCGACCTTGTTACCATTAGGTGACGGTGTCTTGATGATCACCAAAAAATAAATTAAGATAACAAAAGAGCCACGACAGATAATTTCTGTCGTGGCTCTTTTACATCATTAGAAGATAACAACTGGCGTGCCGGTATCAACGAGTGAATATAACTTAGCCATTGTGGTTGGTGGAGTATTAACACAACCATGTGAGCCATGTTCTTTATACCAATCGCCGCCAAATTTAGGTTGCCATGAGGCATCGTGAATCCCAACGCCAGTATAATCGACAGGCATCCAATAGCTGACAGGTGAGGCATAAGCAGAACCGTCATCGTTAGTACCTTTCAAAGTAGCATTGGTTTGTTTGTTCCAGATAAAGTCAACACCAGATGGCGTATCCTGACCAGGTTTACCAGTCACTACATCGGTATCAAGTACTAACTGACCATCTTTGTAATACCACATATGCTGATTAGTTTTATCAACTTCAATGTAAGTATTACCGATATCGTTTTTGTCCGTGCTATAACCAGAGCCTTGCACAATTGGTGTCCGGGTAAAGTCTTTACCTGCTAACACTTTAGCGCTAAGTGCGGTCACTTCACTGGCAGTGTTGATGCTCCAACCGTAAGTTCCGGCTGGCACTGTAACCGTACCACGCTTAGTACTCTTGAACTGGCGATCTTTATTAATTGTTGCATACTGTTTGTTGAGGCTAACAATATAAGCCTTAACTTGCGCTGCATCTAGACTGACTTTACCGTTTGTGTAAGTTAGCCAACTATAAATTGTTGCCTTTGGTACAGTCACTTTATCGCCGTTGATCGCATAAGTGATCTTTTCGTTATGCAATTTTTCTAGCTTGGTGACTGCTTGCTTGAGACTGCTACTATCAGCGTTCACCGTAGGCTTAGCGTAAGCTGTCTTAACCGCAATCTGACCATTACTTGACGCTAGCCCTTGGCGAATCGTTGTTTTCAGCTGTTTAGCGGAAAGTCGATTACCGCTGACTGCACTGCTGATGGTAAAACTGCCATTCTTTTTAACGATTGTGGCGTTTTTACTAGCGGTGCGTCCTTGGTTGAGCTGTGTGATCGTTTTATCAACAAACTGATTGAATGTTGTTTGATCAACTGTCAGGCTTTGGCTGGCTTGTGCCATACTTGTACCCTTTACTAAATGCCATGGCCATGACCAAGGATTTTGTTGTTGCTTTAAACTAGCCAACTTTTGAGTGAACTCTGGCTTAACACCAGCTGTTTTCCCCGTGAAGCTCACTAGTTTCTTAGTGCCATCAACTAAGGTGAATTTTTGCTGTTCGAAATGCTTCTGTAATAACTGATTGGCCTGGGCTTCAGTTTTACCGCCTACATCTACGCCGGCAACATTGGTGCGTGGTAGATAGGTGTCACGGTAACGCTGACTTTGAAAAATATAAAGTCCGAAAACCGCAATGAGTATCACGCTGATAGTAATCACCATTCGACTGCGTTTTTTCATTGGATACGGTCCTCCTATTAATTATTCTTTAGCTGAGTGTAGCATTCGTGCAGTGAAAATGATAGCGAACGAACCTTTAATTTAGCTTAAGTATACAGCAAATAATACCAAACTTTGTTTATTTTAGGTAGATTGTAAAATTTAAGTTGAACATATTAGTGGACAGAAAAACCCGTAAAGGTCTTTAATGGTGTCACCACAACATTCCACTAGAAAGAAGGACCTTTATGGGCACCACTATTTTATCATTTGAAGACCGCGTTGTCATCGAAACACTTCATCATGAAAAGCACTCACTTCAATATATTGCCGATTATTTAGGCTTTAGTAAAACCACTATCTTTAATGAGGTTCATCGCTTAGCTGGTGAGTATCACGCAGTTAAGGCTCAAACTGACCATGAAGTTAAACTTAGTCATCGTGGTCGTAAAACCATCTTAACGACTAACCTAAAGCGATTGATTGAAGAAAAAATCAAGATCCAAAAATGGTCAATTGAACAAGTGGCTCATGTAGTTAGAATTGCCTACAAAACCATCTATAACTGGATTGATCAGGGACTACTGGATATTAATGTGACTGATTTACCTGACCATGGTATTCGTCGCAAACGATCTAAAGAAACCCGTGGTAGTTTTAGTCATGGACGTTCCATCGAAGATCGTCCAGCTGAAATTTCTGATCGTAATACTTCAGGTCACTTCGAAGCTGATACAGTTTTATCTGGAAAACGTAAAGGTCAAGCAGTAGCTACGTTTGTCGAGCGTAAGAGTCGGCTTACCATCGTTAAACGGCTTAATGGACGAGATAGTACTTCAATGACCAAGGCTATTTTAGAATTGGCTAACCAGTTAGGAGATAATCTCAAGACCCTTACTGTTGACCATGGGAAAGAATTCGCCAACTACAATTTGATTGAAGAACAGGCCGGTGTTCCGCTGTACTTTGCGCACGCTTATTCGCCACATGAACGAGGCAGTAATGAAAATCGCAACCGAGTACTACGCCGCTTCATTCCCAAAGGTCAACCGATTGATGAGATTACCGATGATGAATTGATTCAAATTAACTGGTATTTGAATTCCCGACCACTCAAATGTTTAAATTGGCGAACACCGATTGAGATCTTTTTGCGTAATCTGCGTTACTAAATTTGTTCAAGTTATTTCTTGCAATCTGCCATATTTTTTAAATAAAAAAGAACTTGAACATGATTGTCCAAGTTCTTTTGGTATTAATGGTCAAAGCATAATTAATTATTTACTTTTTCAGCACCTAAACGCTGAGTAAAGTTCTTAGAAATAACAACGAGATCGTCTGCGTAATCGCGCAAAGAACGATAACTATTGTAAGTAGCTTCCATTAACGAGCCAATATTACAACCAGTGACAACTTGCACTTTGTCGTTATGATAAGCTAATTCGGCGCAAACTTTAAATGGTGTACCACCGAAGATATCAGTGAACAATACGGTTGGTTCGCCTGGTTTAACTTCCTTAGCTAAAGCCTTCTTATAGTCAGCTTCGGCCATACCATTTTCAAAATTTACGAATTTATAATTATCGGGAATAATTGAAAGTAGGTTGAGGGTATTTTTGATCCCATCTGCGAAACTGCCGTGACCTGTGATAATTGTTGTGTATTGTGCCATAATGCATTCCTCCATTTTACTTTAGCCTATAGGAGTCGGTTTTTAAGTTTTAAAAACTGGCTTGTGATTCCTATACTCTTATGAAAGCATTTTTATGAATAAATGTCAACGCTTACACGATTTATTAAACGGTTTTTTGCAAGATTGTAATGTGGAATTAGCTTGGTACAGCAACCGATTACACTAATTTAAATAAAAATATCGTCTTGCAGCTGGCGGCGACCAAACGCAAGGCGATATCTGAAAAATCATTTAATTTTCATGAATATTATTGGCGAGTTTCAATTCCGTTTTCCTTAAAAGCACGATCGGCTAAGTCTTTCAATTCTTTACCTGACTTAGACATTGCGGCTTGTTCGGTTTCATTCAGTGGTAATTCGATGATGTGTTTAAGCCCACCGCGGTTGATCACTGCTGGTGTGCCGATATAAATATCATCTAAACCGTACTGACCTTGCATATAAGCGGAAAGGGTGATGATGGCATTTTCATCATCAAAGATTGCTTTGGTGATCCGCGCTAAGGCAGCAGCGATGCCATAGAATGTTGCACCTTTTTTCTCGATGATATCGTAAGCTGCGTCACGGACGCTAACGAAGATCTTATCAAGATCAGCTTGAGTCACTTCAGGATGATGTTCCATGAATTCGCTCATCCGTTCGCCACCGAAAGTTAAATGTGACCAAACAGAGAATTCAGAATCACCGTGTTCACCCATGATGTAGCCGTGCACTGAACGTGCAGCGACACCAACTAATTCAGCGACTGCTTGGCGTAAGCGAGCAGTATCTAAGGAAGTTCCTGAACCAATAACGCGTTCTTGTGGGAAGCCGGATAATTTCCAAGTGGCGTAAGTTAAGATGTCAACTGGGTTGGCTGCGACTAAGAAAATACCGTCAAAGCCAGATTCGACGATTGGATCAACGATTGATTTAAGAATTTTTAGGTTTTTACTAACGAGATCAAGACGTGTTTCACCTGGTTTTTGTGGTGCACCAGCAGTGATCACAACGACATCGGCGTCTTTAGCATCAGCATAAGTGCCGGCATAGATCGTTTTTGGTGAGTTCCAGGCTAACGCATGGGAAAGATCCAGTGCGTCACCTTCCGTTTTTTCCTTCGCAATATCGACGATGGCAATTTCTTGCGCAATACCTTGTAAGACAAGTGCAAAGGCATAACTAGAGCCTACCGCACCGTCACCGACCAAAAGCACTTTTTGATGTTTTTCAGTTGCCAAGATAGCTTTCATCCCTTCTTGTGGAGCAATTATTTTTTGGAAATTTCATCATAGCATACCCAGTTTGATTTGCCTAAGAAAAAGTGAAAAATCTAATGAAAATGCAAAGATTTAACTTAAAAGTTATTTTAGGATAAAATTATAGTTTATCTTTTTGCGGTTCCTGTTAACGAAAAACTAATATATGATGACTTCTAAATTCCATGTACCAACAGCACAGTAATGCGTTAGTGGGTATGTTATAATAGCCAATAATAATTCTGTTGTAACCGGCAATTTAATTTTGCCGGTCGTTTTCGTGTCATGATTTTTAAGAACGCGAAAAATATAGATAAGGTGGAGAGTTCACAAATGAAAATGATCGTTGGTTTAGGTAATCCTGGCAAAAAATATGAACAAACTAAACATAATGTTGGTTTTATGACTATAGATCGAATGGCAGCAGCACATCAGGTCACGTTTAGTCATAATCAATTTGAAGCAAATTACGCCACTTACTTTGAAAATGATGAAAAAGTTTACTTAGTTAAGCCGCAGACTTTTATGAATGATTCTGGGCGAGCAGTTAAGCCATTGATGACCTACTACCAGATCCAGTTGGCTGAGCTGATGGTGGTTTATGATGATATGGACTTAGTGCCCGGACGTCTGCGCTTACGGGAGCATGGTTCAGCTGGTGGTCATAACGGCATTAAAAGTTTGATCAGTTTCTTGCAGACATCTGATTTTAATCGCGTACGGATTGGTACAGGGCATCCTGAACGGCGTAGCGTGGTCGATTGGGTCCTATCACCCTTTAGTGATGAGGCACGGCCATTAGTTGATCGGAGTATTGATACCGCCATCGAGGCACTTGAAGATTGGGTCAAAGGCGCTGATTTCATGCAGGTAATGAATCATTACAATCGGAAGGGATAGTTATGGATTTAACAGAACTGCTTTTACAAGCACCGAAAATTAAAGATTGGCTAGGTCAGGTGACACCGCATAGTCGGCAGTTAGTTACTGGTTTACAGGACTCGGCGCGCTCATTATTGCTCAGTGCTATTTTACGAGCTAAGAAGCAGCCAATGTTAGTGGTAACAAATAGTTTATTTAATGCGAGTCAGTTAGTGGATGATTTGACGAATTTATTGCCGGAAACACAGGTTAAATTATTCCCGGTAGACGAAGTGATGGCGGCACAAGTAGCAGTCAGCTCACCTGAATATCGGAGTGAGCGGGTACAGGCGCTGACTTTTTTGGCGCAACAGCAGCCGGGGATCGTGGTTGCTTCTCTAGCTGGAATTCGCCAATTATTACCAACACCGGAAATGTGGCGGGCTAGTGCTTTGACCATCAAACCTGGCGGCGAGTTAGATCCGTTGCAATTACGGCAACAGCTAGTTGGCATGGGCTATACCCGCGAACAGCTAGTTGGTCGTCCTGGTGAGTTTGCGATGCGTGGCGATATTATTGATATCTACCCATTGACAGCCGCCAATCCCGTGCGAATTGATTTATTTGATACGGAAGTCGACTCATTACGGTATTTTGAAGCAAGCACGCAACGCAGTATTGAAAATTTATCTGAGTTTACCTTGTTGCCAGCAACGGATTTTTTGGTGACGCCAGAATTACTGCAACAGGCGGCACCGACAGTCAAAAAAGCCTATCAAACTGAGTTAGCCACTTTGAAAGAAGCCAGTGAACGGACTGCCCTGACGGATCATTTAACGCCAGTGATCGCAGCCCTAGAAAAGGGCGAAGTAGTCCCTGAATTAGTGCGTTATCGCGATTTGATCTATGCACCGGCCGCTAATTTAACCGATTATCTACCGGATGATGGCTTAGTGATTTTAGATGATTATCCGCGGATGCAAGAAAGCGAAACTGAATTAGCAGCGGACGCAGCACAATGGTTATCCGAGGAATTAGCTAATCAGCGAATGCTGCACAGCCAAAGCGTCAGTACAGAGTTGAAAACTTTGTTACGTAAAAATAAGCACACGCATCTTTATTTGACCTTGTTCCAAAAAGGGATGGGTAATTTACGTTTAGATCAGATCCTTGACTTACAAAATCGCGACATGCAACAATTTTTTGGCCAAATGCCGCTCTTAAAGGCGGAAATTGATCGTTGGCAAGTGCAGCAGCAAACGGTTGTGGTGATGGTTGGCGATGATGAACGGCGGGAACGTGTCGGTCGTATTTTGCGTGACTTTAAGATGCAAGCCACGTTGGCAAAACCCGATACACTGCAGCTGCAACAAGTACAGATCGTTGCCGCAACGCTACAAAATGGATTTGAATTACCTGATGCCAATCTGGTTGTGATCACCGAAAAAGAATTATTCAATCAACCAATTAAGAAGCGAGTGCGGCGGCAAACACTAGCTAACGCTGAACGAATCAAAAGTTACAATGAGCTGAATCCTGGTGATTACGTAGTTCACGTTAATCACGGGATCGGTAAGTATGTGGGGATGCAGACGCTAGAAGTTGATGGTGCGCATCAAGACTACATTACGATCTTGTACCAAGATAACGCTAAACTGTTCATTCCAGTTAGCCAGCTCAATTTGGTTCAGAAATATGTTGCCTCAGAAGGTAAAACGCCGCGGGTCAATAAACTTGGCGGTAGTGAATGGGCTAAAACCAAACGCAAAGTCAGTTCCAAAATCGAAGACATTGCGGATGATCTGATCGAATTGTACGCGCAACGAGAAGCCGAAAAAGGGTATGCATTCTCACCAGATAATGAATACCAGCGCGAATTTGAGGACGCTTTTCCCTACACGGAAACTGATGACCAACTGCGGAGTGTAGCTGAGATCAAGCACGATATGGAGCGGCCGAAGCCAATGGATCGACTGTTGGTCGGTGATGTTGGTTTTGGTAAAACTGAAGTGGCTTTACGGGCGATTTTTAAAGCAATTCAAGACGGCAAACAAGCGGCCTTTTTAGTACCGACAACAATTTTGGCGCAGCAGCATTTTGATACAATGATGCAACGCTTCGCTGATTTTCCGGTGCAAGTCGAATTGTTATCGCGTTTCCGGACGGCCAAGCAGATCAAGGCTTCGTTAGCGGCAATCAAAAGTGGTCAAGCCGATGTAGTTATCGGGACTCACCGTATTTTATCGAAGGACGTTGAATTTCGAGATCTTGGCTTGCTAGTGGTTGATGAAGAGCAGCGTTTTGGTGTTAAGGCCAAAGAACGGCTAAAAACATTGCGTTCTAATGTCGATGTATTGACGATGACCGCGACGCCGATTCCTCGGACGTTGAATATGTCAATGGTTGGGGTGCGTGATCTATCCGTGATCGAGACGCCACCAGCTAATCGGTATCCAGTGCAGACTTATGTAATGGAACAAAATGCAGGGGCACTACGTTCTGGAATTGAACGCGAATTGGCGCGTGGTGGTCAAGTGTTCTATTTGCATAATCGAGTGGAGGATATTGAACGAACAGTGGCCAATATTGAGGCACTAGTGCCGGAAGCAACCGTCACTTATGCCCATGGTCAGATGACTGAGGCACAGTTGGAGAACACGTTATATGAATTTGTGCATGGTCAGTATGATGTGATCGTGACTACGACAATCATCGAAAACGGTGTTAATATGCCGAATGTCAATACATTATTTGTAGAAGACGCTGACCATATGGGCTTGGCGCAGCTATATCAGTTGCGGGGTCGAGTTGGTCGGAGCAGCCGGGTAGGCTATGCTTATTTCATGTACCGACAGGATAAGGTGTTAACTGAAATCAGTGAGAAGCGGTTAGCAGCGATCCGAGATTTTACTGAACTAGGTTCCGGCTTCAAAATTGCTATGCGTGACTTGTCGATTCGCGGTGCTGGTAATTTATTAGGTAAGCAGCAGCACGGTTTTATTGATTCAGTTGGCTACGATCTGTACTCGCAGATGCTGGCGGATGCTGTCGCCCAGAAACAAGGCAAAGCCGTGCAAGCTAAAAGTGATGCTGAACTTGATTTAGGTATCGAGGCTTATTTGCCTAGTGAGTACATCACTGATCAACGGCAGAAAATTGAATTGTATAAGCGTGTGCGCGAATTATCTAGTCCGGCTGACTTGGAAGAATTGCAGGCTGATCTGTTTGATCGCTTCGGGGATTATCCGGATCCAGTTGCTCATTTACTGGCGATCGGCTTATTGAAAGTCTATGCGGATCAAGCGTTAGTTGAACGTATTCGCCACGTCGACCAACAGTTGCGGGTCAAATTATCGGCTAAAGGAACGCGCCAGATCGCACCAGAAGATGTGTTTAAGGCGTTAAGTAAAACTAAATTAAAGGCCACTGTTAAAATGGATGGCGATAAATTAGTGATCACCTTGATCATTCAGCCGAAAATGCGCCAACCGGATTGGCTGGAAGAACTAACTCAGTTCTTAACGGGTCTGGCTGCCATCGTTCAACAGGCGACACCTGCATGAGCTATATTGTTAGCGTGGGTGTAGCCGTCAAGCAAGTTGCTAGATGCGGAGTAGAGGTGAGTGATGCAAAATAAACAAATGAAGCACGTCGTCAATGGCGCATTTATCTTATCGCTGGCAGCCCTGATTGCGAAGATCTTGAGCGCTGTGTATCGCGTGCCCTTTCAAAATTTAGTTGGGAATACTGGCTTTTACGTTTACCAGCAGATCTATCCGTTATACGGAATTGGTATGACCTTTGCGTTATCTGGCTTACCCGTTTTTATTTCCAAACTGATTGCCGAACAAACTGATTCTGGGTGGCAACGTGAAACGTTGCGCCGTAGTGCCGTACTTTTGACATTTCTATCGGTGCTAATTTTCATCGGTTTACAAGTTGGCGCAGAGCAGATTGCGCAGTCAATGGGTGACCATCAGTTAGCGCCATTGATCGATGCAGTCGCATGGATGTTTCTTTTTATGCCATGGTTGGCCGTTAGTCGTGGCTTTTTCCAAGGTCGTTTTATCATGGTACCGACGGCGTTGTCACAAGTCATTGAGCAGATCGTACGCGTGGCCGTTATTCTGATTGCTGCAGTTTGGGCAGTGCAGGGGCACTGGTCTGTTTATAAAATGGGAACCTGGGCGATGAGCGGTGCGGCTTTTGGGGCATTGGCTTCTAGTGGTGTGCTGCTTTATTTTTGGTGGCGGCGTGAACGACAACCACAGGGCAATATGAGTGAAGTAGCGGTCCCGCGTTATCGCGATTTATTGCGTCGCTTCTTAGCTGAAGGTGGTTCGTTGTGCCTATTTGCATCGTTGATCGTCTTGCTACAGTTAGTCGATTCCTTTTCAGTTAAAAATAATTTAGTTGTGGCTGGGCTCGGTCAAGCGGCGGCTAAAAGCTTAAAAGGGGTATATGATCGTGGGCAGCCATTAGTTCAACTTGGTTTAGTCTTGGCAACGGCCTTATCCACGTCACTGTTGCCTAGTTTGACCAGAGCGCTACAACGACAACGGCAAAATGAGTTTTATCGACAAGCAGTGATGATGATTCGATTGAGCTGTGCGTTTTCTGTGGCGGCCGCTGGTGGGTTGATTGCCTTGATGCCCGGTGTTAATCGATTATTATTTGGGGATACCCACGGTGATCTTGCGTTAGGCCTATATATGTTGAGTATTGTTTTAGTCGCCTTGATCTCAAGCTACAGCAGTGTTTTCCAAAGCTTAGGTGAATACCATTTACCCACAGTGGCTTTACTACTTGGGTTAGTCGTCAAATTAGCGATCAATGGCTGGGCAGTGCGACAGTGGCAGATCAATGGGGCCAGTGGCGCAACAGTTTTCGCATTGGCAGTTATGTTTTGGCTGCTTTGGTGGCATTCGCGTAATTATATTCGCCAGGCACTATTCCGGCAGAATTTTTTAGGTAAGCTATTTGTCTGCACTGGTGGGATGGTACTAGTAGTTGGTGTTTTGTACGCACAACTTGTACAATGGTTACAACCTGGCCGTTTAGCCACCGGAGGCTTAGTTTTACTTTGTGTTGCATTAGGTGGCGGCGTGTTCCTTTTTCTGGCGCGTAAGTTGCGCCTGCTAACTATTCGTGAATGGTTGGCGTTGCCATTAGGTAAGAAATTTTTACGCCGATTCAAATAGTAGTACATCGCGCTGTATTTTTGACATAAAATTAACCACTATTGAGAGGAAGTTAAATATTATGCGTTTAGATAAGTTTTTAAAAGTATCGCGGATCATCAAACGACGGACCGTTGCTAAGGAAATTGCCGATAAAGGTCGTATTTTGATCAATGACAAAGTGGCAAAATCTTCCACGGACGTTTCGGTTGGTGATATCATCACAATCAAATTTGGCAATAAAACGTTGACGGTTAAAGTCAATGCCTTGTTGGAAACAACTAAAAAGGATGCGGCTGAACAAATGTATGAAATCGTTTCAGAAACTTTTGCCGAAAAGTTTTAAGCATACGGGCTGGAAGCTAATAACGTTATTAGCAAAAAACACTAATATTAATTGAATTTTATGAAATAATAGTTGTTTCTGCGTGGACACTACGAGGAAAGCTTGCTATACTTTGGGTAGAAATCAGGTGTGGTTTAGAACACCGATGGAACAGCAGTTTAAGGCTGCCTAGAGTGTGTGAAAAATTGATACTGCGTCAGTATTTATGCTTTAATTTAGCGTAAACGTGGTTGAAAAAATAGATTATGAGCTACGTTAAGTCAAAGATCTTATTGATTAGACCGGCTGTCGGTCATGATTTAAGCACTTTTCCAACACACTTGCATACTTTGAATGAAAGTGAGGATGCGGTTATGTTGCTTACTCAGAAAAAAAAGCCAACTAAACAATCAGCTAAAGCGACAGTTGACCCCTATACTGAGATTGAACGTGCACGACAACAAAAGCAAGCGCGGACGCATTATGTGCATCGGGTGCACAAGCGACGAATCATATTGTTGTTTGCGTTATTAGCCGCAATCTTTTTGGTATGTGGCGTGCAGATCTATCAAGCACGACAATCGTTAGCAACAACTAATGCCCAAGTTGCCACCAAAAAAGTTAAACTTAAAAAAAATCAAGCGCAGCAACGTAAATTAAAATTACAGGAATCACAGTTGAAAAACGATGATTATTTACAACAGGTCATTCGGCAAAAGTACTATTATTCAAAGAATAATGAGACTATTTATAGTTTGCCACAGGATAAAGCCCCGACGATCTCAACAAAATAAAACCATTGTAAGACGCTTGCAACGACCCTTTCCTGTGCTATACTTATGAGTACATGATTTAAGGAGGAAAAACTTTTTTATGTCAATTGAAGTCGGAGCTAAAGTTTCTGGTAAGGTTTCTGGAATCACGAATTTTGGTGCGTTTATCGATTTAGGTAATCGTAAGACAGGCCTAGTTCATATTAGTGAAATTTCGGATAGCTATGTTAAAGATATTCATGATGTTCTTTCTGTTGGCGATGAAGTCACAGTTAAGGTTATGTCCGTTGGTGATGACGGTAAGATCGGTTTATCGATCCGCAAGGCGGTTGATAAGCCGGCTACTGAACACCAAGAGCACAACAATCATCACGCACCACATCGTTCAAATGATTCTAATCCGCGGCAGAATAATCGTTCCAATCATACTAGCTCACATACATCAGGTCGAGCTAATGGTGGTCGGCGCCATTTTCAAGAAACCAAGAAGGAAGACTTTGACGATCTTTTATCCGATTTCCTTAAAGACAGTGAAGCACGTTTAACTGACTTAAAGCGAAATACTGAAGGCAAGCGCGGTGGCCGTGGCGGTCGTCGTAGTTAATATACAAAGTCAGCGAGCTCGGGATTTCCTGAGCTCGTTTTTTAGTTGAGTGAAAGTGAGGTGGTTTACATGCAAGACGCATTTACGGCCCATATCGAGCAATTGCAGTTGTGGCGTGCGCAGACACCAGTATTAGTGGCGGTATCAACAGGAGCGGATTCAATGGCGTTACTCGACTTACTAGCGCATTTACCAGTAGCACTACGCCCGCAAATCAATGTCGTTCATGTCAATCATCAGTTACGAGCAGCCAGCGTGCGCGAAGCCGCTTTTTTGACTGATTATTGTGCTAGGCATGGCTGGCCACTTTATCAGACCAAGTGGCCAATGGCGGAACATCCAGTACACGGTACTGAGGCGGCGGCACGGGCGTTTCGCTATGCTTATTTTGCTCAGGTCTTACAGCAACAGAAGATTTCAGTATTGCTGACGGCACATCACGCGGATGATCAGTTAGAGACGCTATTGATGCGTTTAGTGCGTGGTGGTGATATCCAGCAATTAGCGGCGATCGCAACGCAGCGTCCCTTTCACCAGGCAAAGTTGGTGCGACCACTATTACCATTTACGCGGCAACAATTACGTACTTATGTAGCCGCGCGAAAGCTGACTTTTTTCGAGGACGAGACGAACCAAGATCCGCGATTTACGCGTAATCGTTTGCGGCAACGGGTGGTGCCGGTATTGAAACAAATGCAACCATTGGCGGCTGAACATGCGGCCGATTATGTTGTGCAACTGCAACGGTTATTACGGGTAAATCAGCGCCAAATGGATCAGGTTCTAGCTGATTGTGGTGATTTTTTAGCGATTGGCTATCGGGGCGATTTGACTCAGTGGCAGCAATTAGATACTGACGTTCAGTATCTGGCATTGGAGCGACTCTTAACACGTTTGTTGGTGCAACAAGGCATCACGGTTAAGCAGCGGCAAAAAAAAGAATTGCAGCAATTGTTGCAGCATTCGCGCGCGCAGACAACTTTAAATTTAGCCGCTGGTTGGCAATTTGTGAAAAGTTATCAGGCGTTTACGATCATGCCCGCTACAACAGCAGTGGGCCAAACGAGTTACACCTTGGCACCAGGAGCGACTTGCCAAGTGAACGGGCTGCAAGTGAGTTTACAGGCGGGAACCGCTACTGTATCAGAAGCTGACGATAGTTTAGAGGTTTGGTTAGCATCGGCTGAACTACCGCTAAAAATTCGCCACCGACAACCAGGCGATCGCTTATCATTGCGCAATGGTCATCAAAAAATTAACCGAATTTTGATCGATCAAAAAATTCCGCAGCAGCAACGGGACCGCCTGTGGTTGATCACAACGCAGCAAAATACCGTACTTTGGCTACTAGATGTGAAAAAATCGCAATTGTTTAACCCGCAACAAACTGATAAAATACATTACAGACTAATTATTAAAAAATAAGGTTGATTGCCTGTGTTTATGGTAAGCTGTTTGTTGAGTACTACTGCTAATAAACAGCTTAAATGTGTCTAGAAATAGTGTGAAAAAGATACTGTCTCAAAATGGACAATTAAGGCGCAACTAGTGTAAATTGGAGAGGAGTTTACTGATGCATCAGGATATTGAAAGTATTCTGTACGATCAAGAAGCAATTGCCCAAGTAACCGCGCGCTTAGGACAACAATTGACCACTGATTATGCAGGAAAAAATCCACTGGTGATCTGTGTTTTAAAGGGTGCGATGCTATTTATGGCGGATCTTGTCCGGCAGATCGATACGCATTTAGAGATGGATTTCTTAGATGTTTCCAGTTATCAAGGTGGTACAGAGTCGACTGGTGAGGTCAAGATCATTAAGGATCTTGATACGCCGATCAAGGATCGTGACGTTTTGATTGTGGAAGATATTGTGGATACGGGACGCACTTTGAATTATTTGGTTGACCTACTTAAGTATCGTCAAGCTAAATCAGTTAAGATCTGTACTTTATTGAATAAGCCAGAGACCCGTGTTGTTCCTGTTGAAGCAGACTATGTCGGTTTTAAGGTGCCTAATGCCTTTTTAGTTGGTTATGGTCTAGATTATGCTGAACAATACCGTAACTTACCGTACATTGGTATTTTAAAAGCTTCAGTTTACCAAAATAAATAAAGCATTTTTAGTGTCACACGGTAGTGATTCGTACATAAAAGGTTGAACGATCATAATCTTGGTAGATCACTGCACAAACTGATACTAAGCTGGTGCATAAAATCTGAATGCTTTTCCAAACCAACTCTGGTTTAAGCCCTGTATTTGCAGAAAATCAGTACGTCAATACTGATGAAATTCATCAAACGAAATAATAGTCAATGAAAGTCAAATATGCTATTATCAATAACTGAAATGATATGACAAGGTATCATTTTTAAATCGAAATAGTAATTTGGAAACGGAGGTCACGTATGAATAATAAGCGAAATGGACTTTTTCGCAATAGTCTGTTTTATATTGTTATTTTCCTAAGTTTGATTGGGATCATTTACTTCTTCTCAAACGGGCAGTCAAATTCGCAGTCTAAAGAATTACAGTCTAGTGAATTTATTAGCCAATTAAGAAATAACAAGATCAAAGACTTTAGTGTACAGCCAAATAATGGTGTCTATAAGATCACCGGTGACTATCGCAAAGCGCAAAAAGTTTCCTCAAATAGCGGCGGTTTTGGTTTAGTGCCAAATTCGAAGACAAGTGTTAAGAGCTTTACAACAGTCATGTTGGATAGCGATTCACAAGTAGCACAAGTCGTTCGTTTAGCTGAAAAGAATAATATTAAGATGGATACCAAGGCTGAAGAGTCAAGTGGTTTCTGGATTCAAATTTTGTTGTACGCTCTACCATTAGTGATGATCATTTTCTTCTTCTACATGATGATGGGTCAAGCTGGTCAAGGTGGCGGCAACAACCGGGTCATGAACTTTGGTAAATCCAAGGTCAAACCTGCCGATAAAAAAGCTAATAAAGTTCGTTTCTCTGATGTGGCCGGTGCCGAAGAAGAGAAACAAGAATTGGTTGAAGTCGTTGAATTCTTGAAGGATCCACGTAAGTTCGTCTCCCTAGGTGCCCGCATACCGGCAGGTGTCTTGTTGGAGGGTCCTCCTGGTACTGGTAAAACTTTGCTGGCTAAAGCAGTTGCCGGTGAAGCTGGCGTTCCGTTCTACTCGATCTCAGGCTCTGACTTCGTTGAAATGTTCGTCGGTGTTGGTGCTAGCCGTGTTCGTGACTTGTTTGAACAAGCCAAGAAGAGTGCGCCAGCAATTATCTTCATTGATGAAATTGATGCCGTTGGTCGTAAGCGTGGTAATGGCATGGGTGGCGGTCACGATGAACGTGAACAAACCTTAAACCAATTGTTAGTTGAACTTGATGGTTTTACCGGTAGTGAAGGGGTTATCGTCATTGCGGCAACTAACCGTTCTGATGTCCTTGATCCAGCCTTACTTCGTCCCGGCCGTTTTGACCGTAAGATTTTGGTCGGCAGTCCTGACGTTAAAGGCCGTGAAGCTATTTTGAAAGTACATGCTAAGAATAAGCCATTGGCCGATGATGTTGATTTGAAGGTTTTGGCTAAGACGACACCAGGTTTTGTTGGTGCTGATCTGGAAAACTTATTGAACGAAGCGGCTTTAGTTGCGGCTCGCCGTGATAAGAAGAAGATCGACGCTGCTGATGTTGATGAAGCTGAAGATCGGGTGATCGCTGGTCCTGCTAAGCGTGATCGTGTTATCAGTCCTAAAGAACGTAATATGGTGGCTTTCCATGAAGCTGGCCATACGATCGTTGGTTTAGTCTTAAGTGATTCACGTGTCGTTCGTAAAGTAACCATCGTACCACGTGGCCGCGCAGGCGGTTATGCAATCATGTTGCCACGTGAAGATCAATTCTTGATGACTAAGAAAGAATTGACTGAACAAATCGTTGGTTTGCTTGGTGGACGGACGGCCGAAGAAATTATTTTCGGTACTCAATCAACTGGGGCTTCTAATGACTTTGAACAGGCAACCCAATTAGCACGAGCAATGGTGACTCAATACGGGATGAGCGCTAAATTAGGTGACATTCAGTATGAAGGTCCCGCAATGCAGCAAACAGAATTTGGCGTTCGACCATATTCTGAAGCAACTGCAACTGCAATTGATGATGAAGTTCGTCGAATTATGAACGAAGCACATCAACAAGCTTACGAAATTATTCAAGCACATCGAGATCAGCATAAGTTGATTGCTGAAGAATTGCTCAAGCGCGAAACCTTGAATGAAAAACAAATTCTCAGCTTGTTCAACACTGGTGAAATGCCCGATGAAGCTGGTACGGAAGAATTTCCAAGTGAAAAGGCAGCAACTTTTGAACAATCCAAGCAAGAATTGGAACGTCAAGATGCTGAAAAACAAGTGAAAGATAAGCAAAATACCGATGGTTCTGATTCAGCAACAGCACAATCAGATGATTCGGCTGCAACTGCTGACTCAACCGCTGCTGATTCTGCGTCCGCACAATCTGACGTTGCTTCTAACGCCGATTCAGCTGACTCGCAATCAGATGACGATCATAATGCATAAAACAAAGGGCTGGAGCAAATGTTCCGGCCCTTCGTTTCGTAAAAAATTTACAATAAAATAAGGGAGCGCGATTAACGAATGCGTGATTATTTAGTTAAAAGTATGGCTTACCATGGTACGGTGCGTGCTTTTGCAGTCGATGCCAGTGGCGTTGTTGCCGAAGCACAACGGCGTCATGGAACGTGGAGCGCTTCATCTGCAGCACTTGGCCGCACACTGGTGGCAACATTGTTAATGAGTACTGCCGGCCTACAAGATGAACAAAAAATGACAGTTAAAGTACTGGGCAACGGTCCGGCTGGCGCCATCGTTGCTGATGGTAACGCTCATGGTACAGTAAAAGGGTATATTCAAAATCCTCATGTACATTTACCACTGAACGAAAAAAAGCATATTGATGTCCGGGGTGCAGTTGGGACTGCTGGTACGATCGCAGTCACTAAAGATCTAGGCCTAGCCCAACCATTTACCGGACAAACCCCGATCGTTTCTGGTGAACTCGGTGATGACTTTACTTACTACATGGCGAGTTCAGAACAGATTCCTTCAGCAGTTGGCGTGTCTGTATTTGTGAATCCAGATAACACCATCGAAGTTGCTGGCGGTTTTCTGATTGAAATGATGCCTGGTGCGGATGATGAAGTTGCGGCCGACTTAGAGGCTAAGCTAAAAACAATTCCTTTGGTTTCGGAATCGTTACGCCAAGGAAAAACGCCGGAAATGATTTTACAGGAGATTTTTGGGACCGACTTGGAAATCCTAGACACATTGCCGGTTGCGTTTAAATGTGATTGCTCCAAAGCGCGTTTTGGTAAATCGATCGCAGCATTGAAACCAACCGAAATTCAAGCAATGATCGATGAAGATCATGGTGCAGAAGCAGTTTGTCAGTTCTGTGGGACTAAGTATCAATTTAGTGCTGCGGAGTTACAAACACTTAAAGATAACTACGAAGGATAGATGTAAGCTAGATGCGGCCAATCAATGGTCGCATCTTTTTTTCTGAAACAAGCGAGCTAGTCGGTTTTCGTTGGTGGTGATTTGTGCTATGATACAAAAGATGTTTCTGAAAAAAGTGCGTAGGTACTTTGAATAATGAATGCGTAGAAATGTGGTGCAAAAAGCAGTTCACGCTACTTAACAACTCTAGTCAACGCTCCGCTGAAGCGTATCTTATGTCTAAGTCCGGTTAAGTGCCGTGATCTAAACGCTTTTTGCCTCACGCTGAATTTTATTTAAAAGGTGGTCAATTAAAATGGAATGGCAGATCGGTAATGTTAAGATTCCCAATCAAGTTGTCGTTGCACCAATGGCGGGCATCACAAACGCCGCTTTCCGAGTGATTTGTCGGCAGTTTGGTGCAGGCTTAGTGGTTTGTGAAATGATCAGTGATCGCGGGATTCTACATCACAATACAAAAACGTTAAGCATGTTGTTCGTTGATCCAACGGAACATCCGGTTAGTGTGCAGATTTTTGGTGGGACGAAGGAAACCTTGGTTGAAGCAGCTAAGTTTGTTGATCAGCATACCGGTGCCGATATTATTGATATCAATATGGGTTGCCCAGTCAATAAAGTTGTGAAAACTGATGCTGGCGCACGCTGGTTGCTTGATCCGAATAAAGTGTATGAGATGGTTTCTGCCGTAACGGCTGCAGTGAGCAAGCCAGTTACCGTGAAAATGCGGACTGGTTGGGATGAAGATCATATTTACGCAGTTAAAAATGCTATGGCTGCTGAAAAAGCTGGTGCCGCAGCACTCGCAATGCACGGTCGGACCCGTAAACAAATGTATAGTGGCCACGCTGATTGGAATATTTTAAAAGATGTGCGCGACCATATTTCAATTCCGTTTATGGGGAATGGCGATGTGCGCACACCAGAAGATGCAAAACGGATGCTGGATGAAGTCGGTGCAACCGCAGTGATGATCGGCCGGGCTGCCTTAGGCAATCCGTGGATCTTGAAACAGACGGCAGAATATTTGGATGACGGTATTCTTTTGCCACAACCAACGCCACGGCAAAAAATTGCTACAGCTAAAGCACATTTGCATCGTTTAGTTGAATTAAAAGGTGAACACACTGGGGTACACGAATTTCGGACTTCCTCTGCTTATTATTTGAAGGGGATTGCGCGAGCAGCTAAAACAAAGGTAGCGGTCAATCAGGCTGAGACTGAAGCTGAAGTTGATACGATCTTTGATGATTTCGTTGAACAAACCGAAGCACGTGAGTTGGAACGGGCTAAATAAACGGTAAAAACCAAAATGGGCTTGCAATTTAAAGCTTAAATCGGCAAAATATAGATATGTATGACGTTGAAATGGAGGAATTATAGTGGCTAAGAACGGTCAAAAACCGACTGAAATGAATGACCAATTGCGGGTTCGCCGCGAAAAAATGGATGAATTGCGCACAGAAGGTATCGATCCCTTCGGTCAGCGTTTTGAACGTGACGCAACGAGTCAACAGATTCGTGAACGTTACGCTGATGAATCAAAGGAGCAATTAGAGGCGGAAGAACATATTGTCACAATTGCTGGACGTATGATGACTAAACGTGGAAAAGGGAAGGTCGGTTTTGCAGATTTTGCAGACCGCGACGGCCGGATTCAAGTTTATGTACGTAAAGATCGAGTTGGCGAAGAAAACTACCATATTTTCAAGCGCTCTGATTTAGGTGACATTATGGGTATTACTGGTGATGTCATGAAAACTGATACTGGAGAACTAACTGTTCGTGCAAGTCATGTGACTTTCTTGACTAAGGCATTACGTCCATTACCAGATAAGTATCATGGTTTACAAAATGTTGAACAAAAGTATCGGCAGCGTTATTTGGATTTGATCGCTAACCGCGACAGTTTTGATCGCTTTATGAAGCGTAGCAAGATCGTCAGTGCAGTTCGTGAATACTTAGATAAGAATGAGTTCGTTGAAGTGGAGACTCCAGTATTGCACACGCAAGCTGGTGGTGCTTCGGCACGGCCATTTATTACGCATCATAATGCTTTGAATATCGATTTGTATTTGCGGATCGCATTAGAATTGCATCTCAAGCGCTTGATCGTTGGTGGGATGGAACGTGTCTACGAAATCGGTCGTGTTTTCCGTAACGAAGGGATCGATACTAAGCACAATCCAGAATTTACGATGCTAGAAACTTATGCGGCTTATTGGGATCTTAGCGATGTAATGGATGAAACTGAAGGTATCGTCCGTTTCGCTGCTCAAAAAGTTAACGGTACTGGTCAGATCACTTATCAAGGTCAACCAATCGACTTGGACAAACCATTTGCTCGTGCGCATATGGTTGATTTGATCAAAGAAAAGACTGGTGTTGACTTCTGGCCAGAAATGACTGTCGAACAAGCACAGAAATTAGCTGATGAACATGATGTTAAGTATGAAAAATGGTGGCAAGTGGGCCACATCATCAATGCCTTCTTTGAAGACTTTGTTGAAGCAACTTTGACACAGCCAACCTTTGTTTACGGACATCCAATCGAAATCTCACCATTGGCGAAAAAGGATCCGAAAGACCCACGTTTTGTTCAGCGGTTTGAGTTATTCATTCACGGTGGCGAGTATGCCAATGCCTTTACCGAATTAAATGATCCAATCGATCAAAAGGCACGGTTTGAAGCACAGGCAACTGAACGTGAAGAAGGTAACGACGAAGCTCATGGTATTGATGAAGATTACGTTGAAGCTTTAGAATACGGGATGCCGCCTACTGGTGGGTTAGGTATTGGGATTGATCGTTTAGTGATGTTATTAACTGATGTCGACTCAATTCGCGATGTCCAACTTTTCCCAACCATGCGTCCGGAAAAAGCATTATCTGATGAAGAATTGTAATTAGATTGACGAATATATGGTTATAAGGTTAGTGGACACAAGCTACCTTGGGTAACATGCTTTTACTATATTATGTGGAAAGCTAAAAAAGAGTCGCGATATAAATAGGCTCTTTGTCAAATCCTGTTGATGAATAGCTTTTACAGAGTTGAAAGTCATGCGACTTTCAACTCTGTTTTTTTCATTGGTTTTGTTCTCATTTGCCGTAACTTAATACGTGAAATCATATGATGGTAATTACGGAATCCAAATGCTGTGCGTTGAATTTGTTTAATCATTCGATTCATGCCTTCGACTGGGCCATTCGTATAGTCCGATTCACTGGCGTTGAGTACAACCACTAAGTTCTTTTTGAACGTTTGAAACACTGCTTTCATGTAGGGACTTATATTTTGATTTGTATATAGATCTTCCACAAGCTTGTCTTTGTCTTGATTCTTAAGGTTTTCCATGATGCTTTGCATCGACTCGTACGATGCTTTAAGTTCTTCGTTAATTGTCAGTCCTTGTTCTACACGTTCTAGTTGTGTGAGTTGTTTTCGCAGGTGTCGGTCATAAAAGACATGTTCCTCATCTAGATTTCCGGCATACTTCAAATAAAGCCGTCAGGCGAACTTTAACGTGCGATATTCATAGGATCTTTTATTGTACTTTTTCATGGTTTGCACCCGAGTTTGATTAAAAGCTCGAGTCATCATTGCAACGATGTGAAAGCGGTCGATCACAATTTTTGCCTGCGGAAACATTGCCTTGGCAATGTCTTGATAGTAACTATTTAGATCTACGGTAACTGTTTTGACACGTGCTCGAACACTTGCTGGAAATTGTTTAAAATAATCAGTAATACTTTGCTTGAATCGGTCTGGCAGAATTTGTTGAATTTCGTGCTCACCAGCGCCATTAATACAGATGAAATGGAGCCGACCACCAATTCCTCTAAATTCATCCATGGCGAGATGAACCGGTAGATAGTTAAGATTTCTGCGAAATAAGTCATCATAGTTGTCTAAGTAACGACAGACAGTGCTAGCTGATATGCCGGCATCGATCGCAATGCTAGCTTGAGTGCGGTCGTCTTGTAGACTCATAAACACTTTCTGACGCGTGGCTCGGGAGATACAACAGTACTTGTCTACCACATCAGAAGTAGCCATAAACGACGCTTTACAATTACGACAAATGACGCGTTCTTTATGGAGTTCTAAATAAACTGGTTCACTCGCATTCGCTGCCAGATAGGTCACGCGTGATACGTAGTGTCCATTATGACTTAGCTCGCAAAAGCCACAGTTAGCGCAATGTTTCTGGTCGAACTTAACCGTGGCTATATATACTTTTGCGCGCTTAGCTTTAATCACTTGATAGTTATATTTGTAAAAAACTACATTTGGGTCTTTAATACTGAGCGCAAATTTTATATTATTATCTACAGGGTCCATAAGTTTTCACGTCCTTTAAAAAAGATGCTGTAGTGGGTGGATTTTTTAGGTGCGAGGCTTACGGGCCTTTTTTATTTTGCACTAAAAAATCCTGCTAATAGATTACCATGTTAAGTAAGCTATCAACAGGAAAAAGTATAGAACCTATAAATATATGTCGCGGCTCTTTTTGTACTGAAAAACCAGCTAAGTCGTTGAACTTAACTGGCTTTATTTTAGTCGGTGAGATAGATTTTCTTCAGATCGGTAATGTCTTGGGAGCTCAGTTGCAAGTAATCGTGTAAATAACCGGATAGCGAACCAGCTAGTTCATTGATCGTTGTCCAAGCTGTTTCTAAGTATTCAGGATAAACGGACATTAAATCACGCACGCCAGCAACCTGTGCCGCAGTTATTCCCGGATAAGCCTCAACTTGCGCCATATTAAGTGCAAATTGTTGGGCGGATGCTTGCTGTGTGAGTAGATAATCTGCAGTGATCTGCGTCAATGGAACGCCTAAAGCGCCAAGAAATAACGCTGCACCAATTCCAGTACGATCTTTACCTGCAGTGCAGTGGAAGAGTAAACTACGCTCAGCGGCCTCATTAGATAGTAAATAAGCAAAGAATTGACGGTAGGTCTGTTGTGCATGAGCATCGCTAATTAGATTGCGATAGACCTGGATCATCTGCTTATGACCGTCAGGATCGCGACGCAATTCGTTTAGCAGCGCTTGCGGTGCAATTGAATTTTTAGTTTCATCGATTGCAAAAACGGGTAAGAATTGATAGCGACTTTTTGCAGGGACTCGATCTGGTGCAGCTGCTTTTTCTTCTGGCGAACGGAAGTCGATGATTAGCTGTAGCCCATATTCGTTGAGCCAGTTTAGATCAGCATCACTAAGATCATTAAGTTGTGCGGCCCGAATCACTTTGTGCCACTTTACTTGTTGGCCGGAAATTGTCTGATAACCACCAAGTTCGCGGAAGTTATAACCTTTTTCTAGTGGTAAAATGCGCGGATAACTCATAATTACACCTGCTTTTATAGATAGTTGATTCTTATTTTAAGTGATTTGGCCAGAAAACACAAAGAAAGCTGAAGTGACGGAAGTTAAAAAGTGGTTATTTACTCATTTAGCCGAACATTCAAACAAAATAGATGGAAAATGTCGGTGAAACTAATTTTTTCATGAAATTCCTTGACGGTATTTAAAAAGGCTGGTATAATATTCTTTGTTGTCAATTAAGGAAATCACGTCATTAAAAAAGTTTTTAAAACTTTTTGTTGACAGATCTTGCTTAACTTGATAAACTAATAAAGTTGTCACTTGTTGAGTTATTCATTCCTACTTGCATAAAGATGCAGAGGGGAAGCTTGATTTAACAAGACATAGCAAAATCAGAAATGAACGTCTTGAATATTTATTCAAAAAGTTCTTGACAAGCTTCGCTCGTCATGATAAACTGATTAAGTTGTGTTGAGCAACAAGGTAGACCTTTGAAAACTGAACAAAGTTTCGACAAATCAAATGTGTAGGGTCTTTATTTTTTACCGGCCTTCGGACTGGTTCGAGATAAAGCAAACATTTGCGAAGTCAATTCAATTTGAATTATAACTCGCTAGCAACAAAATCAATTGAGCAATCAATTTTCATTTTATATGAGAGTTTGATCCTGGCTCAGGACGAACGCTGGCGGCGTGCCTAATACATGCAAGTCGAACGCACTGACGTCGACCGAAGCTGCTTGCAGTGGACGTTGATTGACGTGAGTGGCGGACGGGTGAGTAACACGTGGGTAACCTACCCTTAAGTGGGGGATAACATTTGGAAACAGATGCTAATACCGCATAACCATTCAGACCACATGGTCTGAATGTAAAAGACGGCCTTTGGCTGTCACTTTTGGACGGACCCGCGGCGTATTAGTTAGTTGGTAAGGTAACGGCTTACCAAGACAATGATACGTAGCCGACCTGAGAGGGTAATCGGCCACATTGGGACTGAGACACGGCCCAAACTCCTACGGGAGGCAGCAGTAGGGAATCTTCCACAATGGACGAAAGTCTGATGGAGCAACGCCGCGTGAGTGAAGAAGGTTTTAGGATCGTAAAACTCTGTTGTTGGAGAAGAACAGGGACTAGAGTAACTGTTAGTCCTTTGACGGTATCCAACCAGAAAGCCACGGCTAACTACGTGCCAGCAGCCGCGGTAATACGTAGGTGGCAAGCGTTGTCCGGATTTATTGGGCGTAAAGCGAGCGCAGGCGGTTTTTTAAGTCTGATGTGAAAGCCTTCGGCTTAACCGAAGAAGTGCATTAGAAACTGGGAAACTTGAGTGCAGAAGAGGACAGTGGAACTCCATGTGTAGCGGTGAAATGCGTAGATATATGGAAGAACACCAGTGGCGAAGGCGGCTGTCTGGTCTGTAACTGACGCTGAGGCTCGAAAGTATGGGGAGCGAACAGGATTAGATACCCTGGTAGTCCATACCGTAAACGATGAATGCTAAGTGTTGGAGGGTTTCCGCCCTTCAGTGCTGCAGCTAACGCATTAAGCATTCCGCCTGGGGAGTACGACCGCAAGGTTGAAACTCAAAGGAATTGACGGGGGCCCGCACAAGCGGTGGAGCATGTGGTTTAATTCGAAGCAACGCGAAGAACCTTACCAGGTCTTGACATCCTTTGACCACTGTAGAGATACAGCTTTCCCTTCGGGGACAAAGTGACAGGTGGTGCATGGTTGTCGTCAGCTCGTGTCGTGAGATGTTGGGTTAAGTCCCGCAACGAGCGCAACCCTTATGACTAGTTGCCAGCATTTAGTTGGGCACTCTAGTAAGACTGCCGGTGACAAACCGGAGGAAGGTGGGGATGACGTCAAATCAGCATGCCCCTTATGACCTGGGCTACACACGTGCTACAATGGTCGGTACAACGAGTTGCGAACCCGCGAGGGTAAGCTAATCTCTTAAAGCCGATCTCAGTTCGGATTGTAGGCTGCAACTCGCCTACATGAAGCCGGAATCGCTAGTAATCGCGGATCAGCACGCCGCGGTGAATACGTTCCCGGGCCTTGTACACACCGCCCGTCACACCATGAGAGTTTGTAACACCCGAAGTCGGTGGGGTAACCCTTTTAGGGAACTAGCCGCCTAAGGTGGGACAGATGATTGGGGTGAAGTCGTAACAAGGTAGCCGTAGGAGAACCTGCGGCTGGATCACCTCCTTTCTAAGGAATAATTACGGAAACCTACACGATTTGTTTTGAAACTTTGTTTAGTTTTGAGAGGCTTACTCTCAAACGTTGTACTTTGAAAACTGGATATTCAATTTCTTTGTAATATATAAACCGAGAATTAACACTGCGTTTTAAAGAGTTTTTTAAGAAAGTATTTCTTAATCGCTAAACTCTAACCGTGATACCGTTAGGTATCAAGTAGGTTAAGTTAAGAAGGGCGCACGGTGGATGCCTTGGCACTAGGAGCCGATGAAGGACGGTACTAACACCGATATGCTTCGGGGAGCTGTACGTAAGCTTTGATCCGGAGATTTCCGAATGGGGGAACCCAGCCAACTTAGTCGTTGGTTACTCATAAGTGAATACATAGCTTATGAGAGGTAAACGTGGGGAACTGAAACATCTCAGTACCTGCAGGAACAGAAAGAAAATTCGATTCCCTAAGTAGCGGCGAGCGAACGGGGAACAGCCCAAACCATGATGCTTGCATTGTGGGGTTGTAGGACTGAACTTTGGAGTTACCAAAGTCGTTGATAACTGAGTCAGTTGGAATGCTGAACAAAACAGGGTGAAAGTCCCGTAAGTCAAATCAACGGCTCTTCGTTCAGGATCCTGAGTACGGCGGAACACGTGAAATTCCGTCGGAATCTGGGAGGACCATCTCCCAAGGCTAAATACTACCTAGTGACCGATAGTGGACCAGTACCGTGAGGGAAAGGTGAAAAGAACCCCGGAAGGGGAGTGAAACAGTTCCTGAAACCGTGTGCCTACAATTAGTTAGAGCCCGTTAATGGGTGATAGCGTGCCTTTTGTAGAATGAACCGGCGAGTTACGTTTGCATGCGAGGTTAAGCTGATAAGGCGGAGCCATAGCGAAAGCGAGTCTGAATAGGGCGTTTAGTATGTAGACGTAGACCCGAAACCAAGTGACCTACCCATGTCCAGGTTGAAGGTGTGGTAAAACACACTGGAGGACCGAACCCGTGTATGTTGAAAAATGCTGGGATGAGGTGTGGGTAGCGGTGAAATTCCAAACGAACTTGGAGATAGCTGGTTCTCTTCGAAATAGCTTTAGGGCTAGCCTCGGAATTGACCATCATGGAGGTAGAGCACTGTTTGGACTAGGGGCCCGTCTTGGGTTACTGAATTCAGATAAACTCCGAATGCCATTGATGAATTATCCGGGAGTCAGACAGTGAGTGATAAGATCCATTGTCGAAAGGGAAACAGCCCAGACCACCAGTTAAGGTCCCCAAATTTATGTTAAGTGGAAAAGGATGTGGGGTTGCATAGACAACTAGGATGTTGGCTCAGAAGCAGCCACCATTTAAAGAGTGCGTAATAGCTCACTAGTCGAGTGACCTTGCGCCGAAAATGTACCGGGGCTAAACATAATACCGAAACTGTGGATGACCACTTATGTGGTCATGGTAGGAGAGCGTTCTAAGGGCGTTGAAGGTTGATCGTGAGGACAACTGGAGCGCTTAGAAGTGAGAATGCCGGTATGAGTAGCGAAAGACAGGTGAGAATCCTGTCCACCGTATGACTAAGGTTTCCTGGGGAAGGCTCGTCCTCCCAGGGTTAGTCGGGACCTAAGCTGAGGCCGCAAGGCGTAAGCGATGGCCAACAGGTTGAGATTCCTGTACTAGTTTATTTTGTTTGAACGATGGAGGGACGCAGGAGGCTAAAGGATCCGCACGATTGGAAATGTGCGGCCAAGCAATAAGTCTTGGTGTGAGTCAAATGCTTGCACCTGTACGGACAAGTTGTGATGGGGAGCGAATTTAAGTAGCGAAGTCCTTGATGTCACACTGCCGAGAAAAGCTTCTAGTGAGAAATAAACTACCCGTACCGCAAACCGACACAGGTAGTCGAGGAGAGTATCCTCAGGTGTGCGAGAGAACTCTCGTTAAGGAACTCGGCAAAATGACCCCGTAACTTCGGAAGAAGGGGTGCTGATCTAACGATCAGCCGCAGTGAATAGGCCCAGGCGACTGTTTATCAAAAACACAGGTCTCTGCTAAATCGTAAGATGACGTATAGGGGCTGACGCCTGCCCGGTGCTGGAAGGTTAAGTGGATGAGTTAGTACTTCGGTACGAAGCCCAGAAATGAAGCCCCAGTAAACGGCGGCCGTAACTATAACGGTCCTAAGGTAGCGAAATTCCTTGTCGGGTAAGTTCCGACCCGCACGAAAGGCGTAACGATCTGGGCACTGTCTCGACGAGAGACTCGGTGAAATTATAATACCCGTGAAGATGCGGGTTACCCGCGACAGGACGGAAAGACCCCATGGAGCTTTACTGTAGCTTGATATTGAGTGTTTGTACCGCTTGTACAGGATAGGTAGGAGCCGTTGAAGCCGGAACGCTAGTTTCGGTGGAGGCATTGGTGGGATACTACCCTTGCTGTATGAACCCTCTAACCCGCGCCACTTAGCGTGGCGGGAGACAGTGTCAGGTGGGCAGTTTGACTGGGGCGGTCGCCTCCTAAAAAGTAACGGAGGCGCCCAAAGGTTCCCTCAGAATGGTTGGAAATCATTCATAGCGTGTAAAGGCATAAGGGAGCTTGACTGCGAGACTTACAGGTCGAGCAGGGACGAAAGTCGGGCTTAGTGATCCGGTGGTTCCGTATGGAAGGGCCATCGCTCAACGGATAAAAGCTACCCTGGGGATAACAGGCTTATCTCCCCCAAGAGTCCACATCGACGGGGAGGTTTGGCACCTCGATGTCGGCTCATCACATCCTGGGGCTGTAGTTGGTCCCAAGGGTTGGGCTGTTCGCCCATTAAAGTGGTACGCGAGCTGGGTTCAGAACGTCGTGAGACAGTTCGGTCCCTATCCGTCGCGGGCGTAGGAAATTTGAGTGGAGCTGTTCCTAGTACGAGAGGACCGGAATGGACATACCGCTGGTGTACCAGTTGTGCCGCCAGGCGCATCGCTGGGTAGCTAAGTATGGCCGGGATAAACGCTGAAAGCATCTAAGTGTGAAGCCCCCCACAAGATGAGATTTCCCATTCCTTTATGGAAGTAAGACCCCTGAGAGATGATCAGGTAGATAGGTTGGAAGTGGACGTGCCGTGAGGCATGGAGCGGACCAATACTAATCGGTCGAGGACTTAACCAAGTAGCATGTACGTAGTGTTAGTTTAAGGGCAAAGAAATGAATATCCAGTTTTGAGAGCGCAACGTTCTCAGAAAGTGGTGTGGTGGCGATAGCAAGAAGGATACACCTGTTCCCATGTCGAACACAGAAGTTAAGCTTCTTAGCGCCGAGAGTAGTTGGGGGAGCACCCCCTGCGAGGGTAGGACGTTGCCACGCACTTTTAAAAAGGCAGTCAAGTCAGTAATGGCTTGGCTGTTTTTTTGTGCGCATAAATAAAATCAGCCAGCGCATATGGCTGACTGATCAATTGAAGATTAACTAATTTGCTTGCTAGTTGTTAAGCGTAGCGTTTTAGGTGCATATTTCCAATATTCATTACGCAATGGATGTGGGCGAACACCAAACTCGATCCATGGCTTACTCCGGCCAGAGTAATGGATCAGCACTGGCGCCTGCCGGGCTTCTTCAGCAAGGATTTCGCCAGGAGCTAAGGGATGAACTTGTTCGTGACGAATCAAACGTGATTGCATATTATATTTAGGGTGTAAATAATACCATTTATCAGCCAAGACGGCGTTCAGTGCGTCCTGATCATGGTATTTTAGTTTTTCAGGATGATGATTGATGAAGGCCATCACTTTACTTGTCAGATTTTCATCACGCCAACGTTTTAGATCAATTAACATGACACCGGAGTTGAAGTAAAATGGCTGTTCCGCTTTGATTCCCATCTCAGCTAAGCGCGGAACGTAGCCAGCGTCTTCAACTGCAGCAATTACTTTACCATTTAAATTAGTCTGCCATAGTTCACTAATATCACTGGTACAGATCAAATCACAATCAAGATAAAGGATACGATCTAATTCCGGTAATAGGTCTGCAGTATAAATGCGATAGTAAGCTGATTTGACGATACGTTCATCGGTTACGACCTGTTGGAAAAGTGATTCGTCAACTGATAAGTAGGCGACTTTATGACAATTGGTATAATCTATTTCCAAGCGATTAAGTTGTAGCTTATCTTCGGCAGTCAATTGATCGGCAAAGATATAAAAGGCGAAATCGTTGGTCGGGTTATTAACGAGAATTGAGCGATAGAGTGTGGCTAATGGGGTAACGAAATTCGAATTAGTGGTTGAAACGATCGAAATCATGGTCATAAACGTTCCTCCTCGTAAATATTGTCTGCTACTGAAATGTCTATAGGTTACCTTAGTAGCTATGAATATTATGACATGGTTATAGACTTGATTAGTTAAACTATACAAAATAGCAACTAGTTACGACAACTTTTATGCATGAAACGGGCTGTATCTAAGTGGAAAAGCATGCATCTAAATTGCAACCGGCCGAGCTTTGATGCTAATATGGAGATGTACCATAATAATCAATTCTATAAGAAAGGACTGATTGATATGCTTCACTTACTCTGGGTATTAATTGTTGGTGCGGTTATCGGGGTCATCGCTGGTGCAGTCACGAGTCGTGACTTGCCTTTAGGCTGGATCGGTAATATTATTGCCGGTTTAGTCGGTTCTTGGCTCGGTGAGATGATCTTAGGTAGCTGGGGACCGATGATTGCAGGTATGGCAATTATTCCATCAATTATCGGTGCCGTTGTCCTCGTATTGATCGTCTCCGTGATTATCGGTACGCGGAAAAAGAAAAGTTAGTTGGATAATTGACCACCTATGGAAGGTTGACTAGCCAAAATAGTTATCATTCGGAACCGCAAAGATTTGATGGAATAGAGGGAGGAATGCGATGTGCGCCCAATTTTCAAATTTGCGCTTGGTTTGCTGGCATTTCTAGGCCTGTTAGAAGCGATTTGGTTTGGTCTGTTGATTGAGCCCATGGCTAACTGGTCAGGCCAATTGATGCAGTGGCAGCAAGAACAAATTTGGTTGTCCTGGGTCGGCTTAGGTTTGGCGATCATTGCGGGACTAATTTTTCTGGTCTTGCTGTTTATCGCATTATTTAAACGGTCAACGACCACTAGCTTGAACATGAAAACTAAGCACGGGCAGCTAAATATCAGTCGTACTGCAGTGGAAAAATCTGTTAAGTATGCTGTACAGGAGCAGCACCCAGTGACTGAAGTTGATGTGGCCGTTCAATTGCTTAAGCACAAAGCTTTAGCCAATGCGCAGGTCAATGCCACTTTAACGAGTACAACTAATGATTTAGTCGGCGCCAGTCAACGAATTGAGAAAACAGCCAAACGTGAATTAACTGAACGCCTAGGTGTTCCAGTGAAAAATGTTGATGTTCATTTGTTAACCGTCGACCAACGTAAGCAACCAATGACAGACGTGATTTAATGAGGTGAGTAAATGCAGCGAGAAATGAAAGGCGCGCTCATTGGCCTGATCTGCGGCATTATCTGGATCATGCTAGGTTTTTGGCAGCTAATTTTGATTCTGTTGTTGAGTGCGATCGGTTTTCTAATCGGTCGTTACAGTGAACGATTACCAGAATTAAAGCGCTGGTTGTTGCAAGTTCTTGAGCGCTGAATAATGTAGTCGAATTGGTGTTTGTAGGTTTTATAGCAAAAAGTCTGCTGAATAGCCAGTGAGATAGAGGAGGTATTCGATGGATCAACCAAAAGTACAAAAACGTAAATTGACGTTTGAGGATAATGTGATCAAAAAAATCGCCGGTAATGTTTCCGGTGATATTGACGGTATTTTATCAATGAACGGTGGTTTGATGAGCAACATCGCTGAACGCTTCCGGAGTGATACGGATGTGACTAAGGGTATCGATGCTGAAGTAGGTCAAAAACAAGTTGCGTTGGATATGGAAGCAACTTTAGAATATGGTGCCGATGCACGTGTCATTTTTGACCAACTCTGCGACCGCGTTTATCAAGCGTTGAAACAGATGACAGGTTTGGAATTGATCGAGCTGAATTTAAACGTGACGGATATCATGACTAAACGTGAATGGGCTAATCAAACGAGTGAAGGCAAAAAAGAAACTAAGGACCGGGTTAACTAAATTAGCGTTAAACGAAAGGATGACTAACAAAATATGGACGAAAAAATGAAGAATAATGCGCCACAAGCCATCGAAAGTGAATTAAATTATAACGAAGACGTGATTGCAAAAATCGTTGGTCGGACGATGACGACAATCCCTGGTGTTTTAACGGTTGAGGGGAATGTGATCGAAAACTTAGCTGATCGTTTCCGTGATAATGATGACCCTACTAAAGGGGTAAAAGTGGACTTAGATGACGATGCACAAACTGCAACGTTAGAATTAAGCGCAACATTGGAATATGGGCGTAACGCACCTAAAATTTTCGATGAAGCAGTTAATAAAGTGCAGGCAGAAGTTACACGAATGACTGACGTAAAGCTGACTAGCTTTAAAATGACGGTTACTGATATGCTGACTAAGGAAGAATGGCAAGCTCAGCAGGATAAAGCAAATCAGAATAAGTCAGAATAATATAAAAAGGTTAGGACATTAAATTGGCCTAACCTTTTTATTTGCATTCAATTTACAACACCTCTAGTCTAAAGTATGATAAAATAATTGACCGCTGGAATAAATTTTACTGGCGACAGAAACGGTGCGTCGGTTTAAAATCCGTACTGTTTTTTTAAAGTATATTTAGGCTAAATTAGTGAAACTATACCTTAGCAAAATGCTTTAATATTATTAAAATAGAAATAGAGGAGGTCGTTTGAATGGATGCAGAAACTAAGCAGCAGGAACAAGCGCGCGTAACTGATGTGATCGCTAAAATTGAGCAACGATTGCAAGATAAAAACGCACAATTGGACCAGGCACATCGTGAGACTACCTCGATTGAACGAAATTATGGCGATAACACGCGGGTCAATATTACTGAAGCGGATGACCGAATCGAAACTAATGCTGCCGTGCAGCAGCAAAAACAATTAGTTGCACGGACTGTTGAAAATGAGTCGATCTTAAAACAGCAGATCACTCAATTAAAAGATCTACAGCAGTCACCTTATTTTGGCAGAATCGATATTGATGAAGCGGGTGATCGCGATACATTATATATTGGGACCTCGTCATTTATTGATGCTAAACAGAACTTTTTAGTTTATGATTGGCGGGCGCCAATCTCGGGTATTTACTATAATGGTACGCTGGGTAAAGTGAGTTATGAAACGCCGACTGGCCCGGTACAAGCTGAATTACTGAAGAAGCGGCAATTTTTGATCGAGCACGGTAAAATTGAAAATTTATTTGATACCAACGAAACAGTTGGCGATAGTATGCTGCAACATGTATTAGGTGCTGATAGTGATGAATATATGCGTAATATTGTTGCGACGATTCAACAGGAACAGAATGATATTATTCGTGATACGAAACATGATATTTTGATCGTACAGGGGGTAGCTGGTTCAGGGAAAACATCGGCTATACTGCAGCGGATCGCTTTTCTGCTGTATCATAGCCGCGAATCGTTAAATTCTGAGCAGATGATTTTATTTTCACCGAATCGCTTATTCAGTCATTATATTTCGGAAGTGCTTCCCAGTTTAGGTGAAAAAAATATGCGTCAGGTCACTTTAGCCGAATTTTTGGAGCAGCGCTTTTCTGGCCTACGGGTGGAGACCTTGTTTGATCGCTATGAACAGGATCAATCTAGCTTTCCTAGAACAGCACAAAAAATTCGACGCTATAAAGAAAGTTATACGTACATTCAGGCTGTGGAACATTATTTGCGCCAAGCCCAACCGCAACAATTAGCCTTTACGGATGTATATTTTGAAGGTCGCGCTTTCTTCACTAAGGCAGAAATTGCGGCAATTTATGCCCGGCTACCAGTTAAAATGTTGGCGGCGGATAAATTCCTCGCAACTAAGAACACGTTGATCAAGCGGTTGAAGCGGCGCATTCATGAGGAAGCTAAAGCTGATTGGGTGGCGGCAGAAGTTGATATGCTCGATGAAGATCGTTATCGGAGCATTGTCGGTGAGCAACGCTTTGACAGTGGTGATGATGAGTTTCAATTTATTGCTGAAAAACTGGTGCGTGACCGCTTAGCCATTGTTTATGACGCATTGTACAACGATTATTTTATTGATATGTACGAGCAGTATGCTGATTTTATGCGCCAGGCCACACCGAACGATGTGACCGCTAAGGTTTGGCAGACTATGATTGCGAGTTACAAGCAACAATTAGAACGGCACCATCTACGTTTAGAGGATGCTGCGCCATTGCTGTATTTGCGCGATCGTCTGACCGGTAGTGGGCAGAATCACGCGATGCAACATCTATTTATTGATGAAATGCAAGATTACACGATGGCACAATTAGCTTACATCAAGCACGCTTTTCCTAAAGCTAAATTAACTTTATTAGGCGATCGTGCGCAGGATTTATTTACCGCCCACTACCGACAAAATGATTTTATTGATGAATTGACGACTATTTTCCAGACCCACAGCATCAATTTGATCACGTTGAATAAAAGTTACCGCTCGACCTTCCCAATCACGACTTTTGCGGCAGCGTTATTGCCAGCTGGAAATGAGATCCAGGCCTTTACTCGCGATGGTCATAAGCCACTGTTGGTTACGACGGATTCAACGGCTGATAGTTTGCAGCAGATCACTAAACAATGTCGGCGTTTACTCTTACAGCACGAAACAGTCGCAGTTTTGACTAAGGATCGTGCAACAAGTGCGCGATTGTATGCACGGTTAAAGTTGGATGTTGAGACAACGCTGATGACGGACGCTGATCGCGCTTTGCCCAAGGGCGTTTTGATTTTACCAATCTATTTAGCGAAGGGCTTAGAATTTGATGCAGTCGTTGCTTATGATGTATCTGCTGTGCATTTTAATGCAGAGGGTGATCGTGATATCTTATATACAATCGCTTCACGGGCGATGCATGAATTAGTGTTGATCAGTACCGGTGCGCCATGTCAATTTATTGATGCTGTACCAGCAGAAATGCTAGCTCGGGATACTGTATTACCGGCAAACGAATTATCCTGATTAAAGGTGTTGCATTCATTTAGAATATATAATATACTATTTAGGCAGTGTTCTGATCAGACTGTTTAATTGTATATTTATGCCGTCTTAGCTCAGCAGGTAGAGCGCATCCATGGTAAGGATGAGGTCGTCGGTTCGAATCCGATAGACGGCTTAAGTTGAGAAAGCTGATAACGATAAAGTTATCGGCTTTTTTGTCGTTCAATTTAGCTAAAAACGACATAATATTTCGTTTAAGCAAGAAAGTAGCTATCCAGGTTATAAAATCAATGGTATTCTATTAATGGATGGTTATTGTATATAGAGGAGAAGGGCAATATCTATGGTTAAATTATTAAACAAATTCAAGCAGCAACAGTTGGTTAAACATTTAGCCAGCCAAGCTGAAGTGAATTTACATTTTGCTAGGGCTAACGCGGACTATACAGTCTGTCAATACGGGACGGAATTTGGTAACGGAATCGTTGTGGTAATTGATTTAGCGGATAGTGAATTACGGGTGCACCAAAGCGGTGGAAAAACGCAGTATCTGCCATTGGCGAATGCTAGTACAGAGCTATATGATCTTCTTTGTGAAGAGCGCGATCATCGGGCAATCAACGCAATTATCCCAAATTAGTTTGGCGTTTTAGTGGCGTCATTGAATTACATAATAAAATAAGTCTTGTCAGAAAGTGTCGTTGCAACTTCAGCAAAGTTACGCAGTAATTGAGCATAGTCGAACACGGTGACTGACACTTTGACACCGCACCATGAAATCGGTACAATTAAGTTAATATGTTGACGGGGAAGAGTAGCCGTAAGTGGATCTAAAGCGAGTCATTGGTTAGTGCGAAATGGCGGTCGCTAACGGTGAATGGGCCCTAGAGTGCCAGCGTGAATTAAGTAGCGGTGGCGGTGTTTGCGCCTTAAGCAAGAGTGGTGTCGCAGTGGCGGCACAATTTAGGTGGTACCACGACATTGAGCGTCCTATTGATAGTAATATCAATAGGATTTTTTTTATGAAAGAAGGAAATGGATATGACAAAAAAAGTAATTTTAACGGGTGATCGGCCAACTGGTAAGTTGCACATTGGACACTATATCGGTTCATTAAAAACGCGGGTGGCTATGCAGAATTCTGGTGATTATGATCCTTACATCATGATTGCAGACATGCAAGCATTAACTGACAACGCGCGTGATCCAGAAAAGATTCGGCATAGTTTGTTACAAGTTGCTTTAGATTATTTGGCGGTAGGAATTGATCCGGCTAAATCGACGATCTTAGTTCAGTCGCAGATTCCAGCTTTAAATGAATTGACGATGCACTATTTGAATATTGTCAATGTGTCGCGGTTGAATCGCAACCCAACGGTTAAAAGTGAAATTCAACAAAAAGGTTTCGGTCAAAGCATCCCAGCCGGCTTTTTGATTTATCCAGTTAGTCAGGCAGCTGATATTACGGCTTTTAAGGCTAGTGTGGTTCCGGTTGGCGATGATCAGGAACCCATGTTGGAGCAAACTCGCGAGATCGTGCGCAGTTTTAATAATATTTATCAACGGGATGTATTGGTTGAACCTGAGGGCGTTTTTCCACCTAAAGGTCAGGGCCGATTACCTGGCTTAGACGGTAATGCTAAAATGAGCAAATCACTGAATAACGCTATTTACTTGGCTGATTCTGCTGACGAGATCCAAAAGAAAGTTATGTCGATGTACACTGATCCTAACCATATTCATGTTGAAGATCCAGGTCAAGTTGAAGGCAACGTGGTTTTCACATATTTGGATGTTTTTGCTGAGGATCAGGCCCATGTTGCTGAATTAAAAGCACAGTATCAAGCCGGTGGTTTAGGTGATGTTAAGTTGAAACGCTATTTGAACGAAGTCTTACAGGCTGCTTTGGCACCAATTCGTCAGCGTCGCGAAGAATATGCGCAGGATCCTGCTGCGGTGTATGATATTCTGGCTAAGGGTAGCGCTAAAGCAAATGAAGTTGCCAATAAGACTTTAGCTGAAGTGCGAGCCGCAATTGGTATCAATTATTTCGATTAATGTGAGGCAGTTATATTGATCTAGCATATGCTTCAGCGTAAACTAATTTCAACCAATAACGAATGTAGGTGACAGAATGGAACTTGAGCAATTTATGCACGAGCTTGCGTCTAAGGCACCAACTCCTGGTGGCGGTGGTGCGAGTGCTTTAAGTGGTGCCACTGCAGCAGCGTTGGCTAGTATGGTGGTCAATTTGACCCAAGGTAAAAAGAAATACGCGGTCTATACAGATGAGCTGGCACAGATTTTAACGACAACGCAGCAACTGATCACAGATTTATTGGCGCAGATTCCTGCCGATGCTGCAGCTTTTGCACCGTTAGCGGACGCCTATCGCATTCCGAAAGAAGCGCCGCAACGTGCGGCAATTTTAGAGGCAGCACTGGCTCAAGCGACGTCAGTGCCATTAGCTGTTTTACGGCAATTAGACAGTTTAGTCCCTTTGATTGAAAGTTTAGTGACTAAGGGCAGCCAAATCATGCAAAGTGACGTTGGCGTAGCGGCAGTTACTTGTCGTAGCGCCTTAGAGGGTGCAGTACTAAACGTCTACATCAATACGCGTTTAATGCATGACCGCCAGCAAGCGTTGGCGTTAAATGCTGAGGCAGCAGCATTGGTCAATGATAATGTGATCCGCTGTCAGCGCGTCTATCAACAGGTTATGGCTAAGCTACAATAAGTATGCGGTGATGATTTCTTGAAATGGAAGTGATCTGGTGAAAATTCTCAGTGGTCATCCAGTAGTTCAACATTTATTTACTGCTTTGGAAACGCCAGTTGCACAATTACGTGCACAAGGTATTGTGCCTTGTTTAGCTTTGATTCGTGTTGGCGCAGATCCGGCTGCACAGAGCTATGCACGGACGATTCAAAATCGGTTTGCTAAAGCCCAAGTTGCCGTTCAGATAGTAGATTTTCCAACGGATGTGCAACCAACGATAGTGGTGCAGGCAATCAAACAACTGAATCAAGATACTGCCGTCCATGGGATCATGGTTTTACAGCCTCTGCCGTCACAGTTAGCGGTGGCACAATTGGCCGAAGTGATCGCACCAGCCAAAGATGTTGACAGTATCAGTCGGCTGAATCAGGCGGCCAACTATTTTGACATCGAAAGTGGTTTTTATCCTTGTACGGCTGAGGCAGTAATGGCGCTGTTGGACTATTATCAGATCAATTTAGCGGGTCAGCGCGTGACTGTGGTCGGCAAAAGCATGGTTGTAGGCAAGCCAGTGGCATTAGCACTGATGAATCGTGATGCCACCGTGACGGTGGCGCATAAGTTGACTCTGGACTTGCAGCAGACTTGTCAAAATGCAGATGTGATCGTCGCCTGTGCAGGTGTTCCCAATTTGATCGATGAAACCATGGTCCATGCGGGGCAAGTGATCATCGACGTTGGAATCAATCGCGTTAATGGGCGCTTAGTTGGTGATGTCGATTGGCCAGCAATTCACCCAATCGTGGCAGCAGCAACGCCTGTACCTGGTGGTGTAGGGACGATCACCACCTCAATTTTATTGAAACACACGGTTCAAAGTGCTTGGTTACAGCAACCCAGCGCTCAACCGCTAATAATTGAATAGAATAAGTTGTTCCGTCGTGCAAGCGCCGGTTTTTTTGTTAAAATGAAGTTGAGTAACCGTTTTATAATGGGGGTGGCAAAATGGTGCAGCCAAAACTTTTTGGTGCGATCGTAATGAGTGCACAAAGTCTTGATTTGAGTATCGTTAATTTGCGAACATTAGAAGTGATCGAACGAGTCAGCGCGCCGGTGGCCTTAGGTGAGCGTTTATTTTCTGATGGTGGGATCGATTTTGATGCAGTTAACGCAGCAATCGAGGCGTTACGCGGTTTTCAACAATTGATGCGTGATTATGGGGTCAGTGACGAACGAGTAGTAGCTAGCCACACGATTACGTCAGCAGAAAATATCAATTTTGTGCGTGATCAAATTTATACGAAAACGGGATTAACGGTTCATTTTACAACGGTCAGTGAAGAATTACTATTTCGTTATGAAGCCGCTGCGGTTTATTTGCCTAATTTTAAGCGTTTATGTCAGCAGAATACTGTTTTACTGCAATTAGGCGCTAGCTCGATTACGTTAATGGTCTTTCAGCATGGTGAATTGACTTTAACTCGGGAGTTGCAATTAGGCCCGATGCAGGTGGCACAACGCATGGCCGAACTGGAACATCGCGCAACGGCTTATGAAGATATTTTAGCCGACTATATCCATTCCAAGTTATTGGATATTTTGCGCTTTTTACCACAGGTGGCCTTTACTCAAGTGATCTTAATGGGGTCAAAATTGACCTTGCTGGAAAATATGATTCCGCAAGGCCAGCGAAGTTTGGCAATCACCCATCAGCAATTCAATCAGCGTTACCATCAAGTGATGACATTGTCACCGCAAGAATTACAAAATGACGAACAATTACCAGAAATTGAGGCTAATGAGGTTGCACCGACCTTCTTATTATTAGACGAGATTTTTGATACTTTGCATACCGAAACGATTTGGTTGTCGAATATTAAATTGCTCGATGGTTTTGTGGTGCATTTAGGTAGTCATAATGGCAAATATAAGCAATGGGACTTTGATGCGGCAGTGATCGCGGCAACACAACACGTGGCAGCACGCTACAATATTGATAGTGCCCACCAAAAGCAAGTTTTGAAATTTGCGGTGCAGTTATTTGATCGTTTACGTAAGATTCACGGCTTAGGCCGGCGGGAGCGCTTATTATTACAACTGGCGGCAATCTTGCAAGATACGGGGCTGTACTTAGATGCGAATCAGCACGCTTTTCATTCCGAATATATTATTCGTGCAAGTGAAATTCTGGGATTGGATCATACGGAGCAATTGATCGTGGCTGCAGTGGCCCGTTACCATAGCTCGGCGGCACCGTCGGCGGATCTGAGCCATTTTAATCAGTTACCGTTGATTCAACGCTTAGTGATTGCTAAGCTGGCCGCAATTTTACGGTTGGCTGATGCGCTGGATGACAGTCATCAAACAAAAATTAGCGCTATCAGCGTTAGTATTCGCCGCACGACGGTCACAATTACTGCCACTGCGCAAACGGATATTGAGTTAGAGAAATGGACTTTCGCTCAGAAAGCTGACTTCTTTACTAATGTTTATGGGCTGCAGCCGATTTTACAGCGGAAGGGGAGTTTATGATGAATTTTGCTAAGCCGGAATATTTTGTTAATCGTGAATTAAGCTGGGTCGATTTTGATGATCGCGTACTGGAAGAAGCCCGCGACAAAAACAATCCGTTGTTGGAACGGGTCCGCTTTCTCGGAATCACCCAAAGTAATTTAGACGAATTTTTCATGGTGCGGGTAGCTTCACTGCGGAAAATGCAAGCAGTGGCTTATTCCAAACCCGATGCTGCCGGGATGTCACCGACCACGCAGTTAGCGGCGCTAAGTGCCAAAATTCATCCCCTCGTTGAAAAACAGTATTCGACGTGGACGCGGTCATTGTTACCTCAATTGGAAAAAGTGGGCATCAATTTATTAGACTATAGCCAACTGTCAAAAAAACAATTGAGTTTTTGTAGTCAGTATTTTCATCAAGTACTCTATCCCGTTTTGACACCGCTAGCTGTGGATGCATCGCGGCCGTTCCCGTTTATTGGCAATAATACGCTGAATTTAGCGCTACGTTTAGTTAAGGCTGATGTCGCGGAGAAAAAAGATCGCCGATTTGCCATGGTCCAAGTGCCCGATGTTTTTCCGCGGGTGGTTACTTTACCTGGCGAAAATCAATTTATTCTGTTGGAAGAAGTGATCAAGCCATTTATCGGCGAATTATTTACTGGCTTCAAAGTTAAAGAGGTCCAGACCTTCCGCGTGATCCGTGATATGGATTTTGATGTGGCCGAAGAAGATGCTTCTGATTTAATGAAAGAAATCGTCCATCAGCTGGCGATGCGTGAGCACACGAAAGTGATGCGCTTAGAGTTAGCAGCCGAAACTAGCAAAACATTGCGTAAACGCTTGATCAAGGCGCTGGCAGTCCACGAAGCCGATGTGTACGATATCAAAGGCCCCATCGACTTGACTGTTTTAAGTAAGTTAGTCAAAGCTGTTAAAAATCATCCTGAATTATTATATCAACCGTTTAAAGCTTATACGCAGCCGGCGTTGCGGCAAACCGATCTGTTTGCGGCGATTCGCCAACAAGATCTGTTTCTGCATCACCCCTATGATAGCTTTGATCCGGTGGTGCAGCTGATCAAGCAAGCTGCCAATGATCCAGCAACGCTGGCTATTAAGATGACGCTGTACCGCGTGTCCAGCGATTCGCCAATCATTCAGTATCTTGGGGCGGCGGCACAAAATGGTAAGCAGGTCACCGTGCTAGTTGAATTAAAGGCCCGTTTTGACGAAGAAAACAACGTGCATTGGGCCACCGAATTGGAAAAGAAAGGCTGCCATGTGATTTACGGCTTAGTCGGTTTGAAAACGCATTGTAAATTGCTGTTGATCGTTCGTCGCGAAAGTGATGGCATTCGCCGGTATATGCATATGGCAACCGGTAATTATAATGATGTGACCGCACGCTTGTACACGGATATGGGCTTATTCACGGCTGATCCGAAAATGGGCGTCGACGCTTCGAACATTTTTAATATGCTGTCAGGCTTTTCTGAACCCGATCATTTTGCTGAATTAAACATTGCGCCGCTGACGTTGCGCAAGTTTTTGAATGCGCGCTTCGACGATGAAATTGCCAACGCCAAAGCCGGTAAAAAAGCACTGATTCGGATGAAAATGAACTCTTTGTCAGACAAACAAATGATCGAAAAAATCTACGAAGCCGCTGCTGCCGGAGTCAAAGTTGATTTGATCATTCGTGGCATCTGTTGTTTGAAGGTCGGGTTACCTGGTATCAGTGAGAACGTAACGGTTCATTCGATCGTCGGCCGTTTCTTGGAACACAGTCGAATCTACTATTTTTATGCTGGTGGCGAGGAAAAACTATACCTTTCGTCAGCCGATTTAATGAATCGTAATCTCAGTCGGCGGGTCGAGTTATTATTTCCAATTTTGCAGCCTAATATTAAAGCACAAATCGTACAAATTTATGAGTTAATGTGGCAAGACAACTTAAAAACGCGAGTTCTGCAAGCTGATGGCAGTTATCAAAAAGTCGATCGGCGGGGATTAGCGCCATTGGATGTGCAGGCGCATTTAGTGACGGTGGCGAATACTGAACAAAAAGCGGCAACCACTAAGCCAGCAACACCACCGACGCATTTTACGCCAATGAAAAAGCCATGGTCGCCGGTAGATGACGATTAGTAGTTTAAGTAAAGATATTCAATTTGAATAAAAGGAAGCGTACAGGATGGAAAATTTTGTGGTCATCGATCTAGGCTCTAACTCGGTACGGATGTCAGTGACGGAAATTGATAGTGATGGTAGTTTTCGTGCGGTCCAACAGCATAAAGAAATGGTACGTTTATCGGAAGATATGGGCACGGAAAAGATCTTACAGGAGCCGGCGATTGAGCGGACAATCGCCGCGCTGCAAAAATTTGCGGCAATCTATCAACAGTTGCCAAATGTAACTTTGCGTGCAGTGGCAACGGCAGCGGTCCGCAGCGCTAAAAATCAAAAAAAGTTTATTAAGCGTGTCGCGGACGAGGTTGATGGCTTGAAAATCGAAGTGATCCCCGGCACAATGGAGGCTTACTACGACTATTTAGGTGTTATCAACACCTTGCCGGTCACCAATTGTGTCATTATGGACACTGGTGGTGCTAGCTGTGAATTAGTCCTGGTACAAAATGGCAAGGTCCAGAATCTGATCAGTTTACCGATCGGTGCGGTTAATTTGACCGAAACTTTTTATAAGAATGGCGTTGATCAGTTAAAAGCAGAGGATCTGTTCTGGGAGACTACTTTTGTGAATCGGTTATTCAATGGTGTTTGGTGGCTGCATCGTGGCCAAAATTTACCGATCATTGCCTTAGGGGGGAGTAATCGGACACTAGCCAAAATTCAACGCAAGGGTAAAAATGTGCTGAATTTTGAAGATATTCATGGTTTTCGCATGAATGTTGCTGAGGTCAATGATGTCTACGCTAAAGTGATCAGTAAAGACTTGGCGGGACGTAAAAAAATTCCTGGCTTAGCTAAGGATCGGGCCGATATTATTGCTGGTGGTATGACCCCAATTGTGACGATTTTACGTTTTCTTGACTCTGATCGAGTGGTTTTCTCGCAGAATGGGGTACGTGAAGGCATTCTGTACGAGCACATCAGTCAATTGCAGGAGCAGGGGGATGTGCAGTAAAGTTAACTAAAAATGGTGCTGCAACCTTAATTGATTGCAGCACCATTTTGGTTCTATACTTTTTCCTGTTGATAGCTTACTTAACATGGTAATCTATTAGCAGGATTTTTTAGTGCAAAATAAAAAAGGCCCATAAGCCTCGCACCTAAAAAATCCACCCACTACAGCATCTTTTTTAAAGGACGTGAAAACTTATGGACCCTGTAGATAATAATATAAAATTTGCGCTCAGTATTAAAGACCCAAATGTAGTTTTTTACAAATATAACTATCAAGTGATTAAAGCTAAGCGCGCAAAAGTATATATAGCCACGGTTAAGTTCGACCAGAAACATTGCGCTAACTGTGGCTTTTGCGAGCTAAGTCATAATGGACACTACGTATCACGCGTGACCTATCTGGCAGCGAATGCGAGTGAACCAGTTTATTTAGAACTCCATAAAGAACGCGTCATTTGTCGTAATTGTAAAGCGTCGTTTATGGCTACTTCTGATGTGGTAGACAAGTACTGTTGTATCTCCCGAGCCACGCGTCAGAAAGTGTTTATGAGTCTACAAGACGACCGCACTCAAGCTAGCATTGCGATCGATGCCGGCATATCAGCTAGCACTGTCTGTCGTTACTTAGACAACTATGATGACTTATTTCGCAGAAATCTTAACTATCTACCGGTTCATCTCGCCATGGATGAATTTAGAGGAATTGGTGGTCGGCTCCATTTCATCTGTATTAATGGCGCTGGTGAGCACGAAATTCAACAAATTCTGCCAGACCGATTCAAGCAAAGTATTACTGATTATTTTAAACAATTTCCAGCAAGTGTTCGAGCACGTGTCAAAACAGTTACCGTAGATCTAAATAGTTACTATCAAGACATTGCCAAGGCAATGTTTCCGCAGGCAAAAATTGTGATCGACCGCTTTCACATCGTTGCAATGATGACTCGAGCTTTTAATCAAACTCGGGTGCAAACCATGAAAAAGTACAATAAAAGATCCTATGAATATCGCACGTTAAAGTTCGCCTGGCGGCTTTATTTGAAGTATGCCGGAAATCTAGATGAGGAACATGTCTTTTATGACCGACACCTGCGAAAACAACTCACACAACTAGAACGTGTAGAACAAGGACTGACAATTAACGAAGAACTTAAAGCATCGTACGAGTCGATGCAAAGCATCATGGAAAACCTTAAGAATCAAGACAAAGACAAGCTTGTGGAAGATCTATATACAAGTCAAAATATAAGTCCCTACATGAAAGCAGTGTTTCAAACGTTCAAAAAGAACTTAGTGGTTGTACTCAACGCCAGTGAATCGGACTATACGAATGGCCCAGTCGAAGGCATGAATCGAATGATTAAACAAATTCAACGCACAGCATTTGGATTCCGTAATTACCATCATATGATTTCACGTATTAAGTTACGGCAAATGAGAACAAAACCAATGAAAAAACAGAGTTGAAAGTCGCATGACTTTCAACTCTGTAAAAGCTATTCATCAACAGGATTTGACAAAGAGCCACCATTTTTAGTTATTTGACCATGAAATTCATTGCGGACAAGAAATCATGGATCCGTTCCGTTGGTTCGGTGAAGAAGGTTTTGGGATCACCACTGTAGAGAATCTCGCCTTCTTCTAAGAAGATGATTTGATCAGCAACACCGCGAGCAAATTCCATATTGTGTGTCACCACGATCATCGAGTTGTGTTCTTGGGCGAGCTTTAATAAGACGCGCAAAACGTCAGCTTCTAGCTCAGGATCCAGCGCTGAAGTTGGCTCGTCGAAGAACATATACTTCGGTTTCATCGCTAAAGCGCGGGCGATGGCAACACGCTGCTGTTGACCGCCGGACAACGCCGTCGGAAATTGATCCGCTTTGTCCGCTAAACCAACTTGGGCTAATAAGCCTTTAGCCGTTGAAGTCGCTGCAGCCGGTGATTGTTTCAAAACGTGAATCGGCGCTTCAGTGACGTTTTTTAAAACAGATAAATGAGGGAATAAATTGAAACTTTGGAAAACCATCCCAGTTTGGCGGCGAATACTCAGAATATCTTTTTCGGCAATTGCTTTACTAAAATCTAATTCTAGATCATCGAAGTGATACAAGCCGCTTTCCGGCCGTTCCAGTAAATTCAATGAGCGCAGTAACGTCGATTTACCGGAACCAGAAGGACCAACGATCACGGTGGTTTTATGTTCAGGAAAGGCGATGTTCACGTCGTTTAGCGCGTGGCGCTCGCCGTAAATTTTATTAACGTGTTCAAGTTTTAGCATAGGGCCCTCCTTAAATTAATGTTGTGTTGGAACATAGCGTGACGTCCATTTTTCCAAGTAGCCTTGTAGGATCGTCAGTGCGGTACAGATCACTAGATAAACGAGCGCAACCAGTGAATATAACAGTAGGGGTTCGTAGGTTTTAGCTGAGATCTGTTGACCAACAGTGAACATTTCTACGATCGTGATGCTGGAAGCCAATGAGGTGTCCTTAACTAAACCGATAAATGAGTTGGATAATGGTGGTAAAGAAACACGTACGGCTTGCGGTAAAATAATGCGGAAAAGTACTTGACGTCGGGTCATGCCTAGCGTTAAGGCAGCTTCCCATTGACCATTAGGAATCGACAAAATCGCTGCACGGATCGTTTCCGAACTGTAGGCACCGACATTTAGTGTGAAAGTAATGATTGCTGCAGTCCACGGGCTAAACTGAACACCCAGGTTAGGTAAACCGAAGAAAACAATAAATAATTGAACTAATAGTGGTGTGCTACGGAAAATCCAAACATAACCCCAAAATAAGCCGCGAATAATTTGGAATGGTCCACGGATCGGCGATAAGCGCACCATCGCGGTGAGCAATGCCAATAGTAAGCCGAGAACAAATGAAATTAAGGTTAGTGGGATCGTGTATTGGATCGCGGCGGTAATGATCTGTGGTAAAGCAGAGGTCACGATTTCCCAAGTACTGCTCGACATGAAAAACATCCTTTCGTGCGATATATGTAGAAAGAGTGGACCAGCTGGTATTCATCCGGATTTGGATGACGCCATGACCCGCTGTCCCACTCTCAAACGTGCATCGTTATTTTTTAGTTACATCAGTACCAAAGTATTTTTGTGATATTTTCTTTAAAGTACCATCTTTTTGTAGACTCTTTAGGGCTTTATTAACGGATTTGTTCAAATTCTTATCTTTCTTATTCAACATACCCGCGATTTCTTGTGTTTCTAATTTTGAACCACCGGAGATCAATTTGATTTTAGCATTAGGCTTTTGCTTCAAATAAGCACCAAATGCTTCAACTGAGTTGATCGTCCCATCGGCACGACCTTGTTCAACTAATTCGATCGATTGTTCAAAACCACTACTTGAGACGATCGATGCACCTAAATTACGTGCATCGGTCGCATTATTACTAGAAGCAGTTTGGGCCATCTTTTTACCTTTGATATCCGTGATCTTCTTAATATCTTTATTGCCCTTTTTAACTGCTAATTCGGACTTGCTGTAAATATACGGAGTGGTGAAACGGTATTTGGCTTTACGTTGTTTAGTTACAGCCATGTCGTTCAATACGAGATCGTATTTATTAACGTTTAAACCGGCGATCAGTGAGTCAAATTGTGTTTCGACAAAGACAGGTTTGAGCTTCATTTTCTTTGCAACGGCCTTACCGACTTCAACTTCGTAACCAGTCAGTTTGCCATCTTCATGGTAGCCATAAGGTTGATAGGTGCCTTCCAAACCGATCTGGAGGGTGCCCTTTTTATTTAGTTCAGCGGTGACGGCTTTACTAGCTGCGTGAGTTGGTGTTGCTGCAGGTGCGACGGCCAACAAAAAGGCTGCTGCTGTTGCCCCGAGAATCCCCAAAAACTTTTTCATTATCTAAATCCACCTCAATTAATATTTTAATAACTTACAAATCGTCAACAAGCATAAGTATATAACATTTCAAGGCATTTTTTAACCAAGTTGATGAATTTTCTTAATGAGTGACGTGTTAAAATGAAATACAAATCGTTATAAAGGGTGAATTGATCCTCTCAGTCAATGGTACGTGCGGGATGAACATAGAAGTTAAGCCAGTACCTATTTTGGCATAGAATCTTATCACATTAACATGTTACTTAAAGGAGTGCTTTTCTTGGCCAAGAAATTTTATCAACTTAATCGTTTACAACGGATCACCTATTTAGTTAAAAATAAAATGCTAACACTGCGGGATGCAGCATTTTTTACTAATCATACTGGATTAACTCAAGAACGAGCTGGGCAATTGGTGGAAAATCAGTTGACCACTTTTGCTTTGCCAGAAGGGATTGCGCGCAACGTACTGGTCAACGGCAAGTTACATCAGGTGCCAATGGTGACTGAAGAGCCTTCAGTGATTGCTGCTGCCAGTAATGGGGCTCGCTTAGCTGCATTTGGTGGCGGCTTTACGGCAACGCAGCCACAACGGCTGTTGATTGGGCAGATCGTGCTAACTGAGGTGCTGGATATTGCAACAATCACGGATCAGATCACTGATCAAGAAGCACAACTGTTACAAGTGGCTGATCAGGCGCATCCCTCACTGAAAAAACGGGGTGGCGGAGCACGTTGGCTGCGGGTACGTCAGTTGAGCACACAAGAGCTTTCAATTGATTTAGCAGTTGATGTGCAGCAAGCAATGGGGGCTAACATGTTAAATTCTATGTTGGAGGCAGTGGCTGATTACTTGCAAACTAAATTGGCGCTGACCCCGTTGATGAGTATTTTGTCGAATTATATACCTGAAAGCACGGTGACAGCTACTGTTGCGATACCGGTAGCTGTTTTGGCGACTGCAACTATTTCCGGGGCAACCGTGGCAGCGAAAATAGTAGCGGCTAGCCATATTGCCCAGATAGATCCATATCGGGCGGTTACGCATAACAAAGGTATTATGAATGGTATTGATGCAGTGGTACTGGCCTTTGGTAATGATTTTCGCGCAATTGAAGCTGGTGTTCATGCTTATGCTGCGCGTGATGGTCAGTATCGTGGCCTTAGCCATTGGCAGGTCAATGGTGCTGAACTGCGGGGAGAATTGACTTTACCGTTACCAGTCGGTTTTGTTGGTGGTGCGACTAAATTATTACCGGCGGTGTTACCTAACCAGCGCTTAGCCGCAGTCGATTCAGCTGAAGAGTTAATGCAAGTAATCTGCGCACTAGGCTTAGCCCAAAATTTAGCGGCTTTAAAGGCATTGGTAACCACTGGTATTCAGCAGGGCCATATGTTATTGCAGGCTAAAAGTTTAGCTGTGACCGCTGGTGCGCAACCAAACGAAGTTACAGCAGTGGTTGCAGCTTTACAACAGGCGACAACGATGGATCTCGCTACGGCTAAACGATTATTGGTACAATTGCGTCAGTTACAATAATTGCTGGTCTAAAAATAAGTATCTTTTTCTATGTAATTTTCACATTATAGTTATGAGATAAAGTTTGAATTTAATGCAAATTAGCGCTTTTATTTCACCACTGATAGATTGATCGATTTACTTGCTAGTATATTTATTGCGCGCTAAATTAAAATGAATTATATTAAAG